>JBEGTL010000246.1:0-11082 GCA_041179425.1 Pseudomonadota bacterium
CGATCCCGGAGATCGACAGCGCGAGGCCGAGCGCCAGGCCGCGGCGCGCGTCGAACCAGCTCGAGATGACGTGGCTGAACGGTAGCGGGGTGAGCCCCGAGCCGAGCACCATCGCGAGCACGAGGTACGCTGCGAAACCAGTGCCGCTTTGGGGCGCCAGGCCGAGCACGACCAGGCCCGCCGCAAACAGCAGTGCAGACACGGCGACGAAGCGGCGCGGGCCGTAGCGATCGAGCTGTTGCCCGACGACCGGTGCCGTGAGTCCGACCAGGAACATCGCGGGCCCGAAGGCGCCGGCGATGAGCGTGCGATCCCAGCCGGTGTCGGCGACGATCGGCTTGAGAAAGACGCCGAACGTGTAGAGCAGCACCGGGCCGAGGTTGATGTACATGCCGAGGCCCGCGCCCAGCACGATGCGCACGGCGAGCCCAGGCGACATGGCGACGGCCCGCGGGGTGCTCCGAACTTCTGCGACGGGGGAGGGCAGGTTCACGCCGCTACCTTGCGCTCAGAGCGCTCCGCACGAAAACATTTCTCCGACTCGTTCCGGGCCGTTCCGCAGGGAGCCAAGCGAGGCGCGAGGCTCGCTCGAGCACGCGCCTTGGCGGCCTCGTGTGCCTCCCGCGGGCGTCTAAGGTTTGGGCAGACTCTCCCCGCTCGCGCCTCGGCGTGGATGTCGGCGGCGCCCCCTTTGTCGCACATGGTCTTCTGTGCGTTTTCCGTCCATATGCTTGGCTGCAAGCAAATGTGACAGAACAAGTCGCGCCTTTTCGCCACAGCGAGCGATTTCGTCAAAGAGCAGACAACTGGAATCTTTGAACGAACCCTGCGCGTATCTTCGCCGTGGACCGCAGCCGGAGACGCGCTGCGTATCGAGTTTCAGCCCTCGAGGAGGATGCTTTGCGAACTTTTATCATGCGACGACTCTCGCCCGCGCTGCTCAGCGCGAGCCTTGTGGCAACCGGCTTCGCGGGTTGCAAGGCCGTCGTCGACGCGCAGTACCTCGCGCAGACCACGCCCTCGCCGGCCAACTACACGGCTGCCGTCGCCAAGGACCTAGAAGCCGGCAAACACATGGCCATGCTGGGCGACCCGCTCTCCATCGCCATCGTCACCAAGCTGTCGGCGAAGTTCTGAGCCATGCGCGACCTGAGCCCGTTCGTACGTACGTTCCTTCTCTCGTGCGGACTGCTCGTGGTCGCGGCATGTGGAGACGACCCCGGCTCGGACGCGCCGGCTGTCGATAGCGGCGTGCCTGCGTCTGGCGACGCCGCTGTCGTAGTCGACGCGGGCGAGGGCCACGATCACGGCGCCGATGCTGCGCTGGCAGACGCTTCGACGAGTGTGGCCGATGCGGGAGTCAACCCCGCCTGCACGGCCACCATCAGCTTGCAGGACTACAGCTATTCAGCGAGTCGCGTGAGAAGCAGGCAAACGGCCGCCTGCACGGCCACCATCAGCTTGCAGGACTACAAGCTGGTCCCGGACAAGCCGACCGCCAAGGCGGGCACCATCGTGCTCTGCGCCAAGAACGACGGCAAAGCGCCGCACGACCTGGGTCTGCGCGGCGCCGACATGGCGACGCTGCAAAAGACGCCCTCGCTCGCGCCGGGTGAGAGCGCGCGCATCACGCTGACCTTGGCGCCTGGCTCGTTCGCGATCTACTGCTCGCAGGCCGGTCACGAGAGCCTGGGCATGAAGGGCACGCTGACCGTCGAGTGAGCCTCGCGTGCGCTCAGCGAGGTAGCGAGGTGCCGAGCGCAGCGGACTGCCGTCGACCCGACAGCGCCGCGGGTCGACGTACGGGCGTGCGCCGGAACTCGCGCGGCGTGGTGCCCGGCAGCCAGCGCCGGAACGCGCGATAGAACGCAGAGACCTGCGAGAAGCCGAGGCGTGCGCTCACCTCGGCGATCCCCACCTGCCGATCCGTCAGGAACTCTTCGGCCATGTCGAAGCGCACCTGCTGCAAGATCTCGCCGTAGCTCGTGCCCTCGGCACGCAGGCGCGCGCGCAGTGTTGCCGGGCTCACCGCCAGCTCCACGGCCAGGTCGCTCACGCTCCAGTTTTCGCGGCCGAGCCGCGAGAGGAGCAGCTGGCGCACACGTCCCCGAATGCCCTCGGTGCGCTGCACGTGCTCCAGCATCACCTCAGCCTGCGCCTCGAAGGCGGCGAGCAGGCCGGTGTGGGCGAGCGCCAAGGGTGCGCTCAGCGCATCGCGCCGGAACACGAGGGCGTTGCGCCGCATGCCAAAGCGCACCGTCGCCGCCCCGAACACGCGTGTGTACTCGCGCGGGTCGATCGCCAACAGATGCTGGAAGTGGACCTCCTCGACCTTGCACTCCTTGCCCAGCAGCTGGCGCGCGAGAGACAGGCCCGCGGCGAGGGCAAAGTCGTTGACGGCCGGCAGCTGGGGCACGTTGTCGGTCACACGCAGCTCCCAGCGAGCCAACGGACCTTCTTCCACCAGGCGAGACTCGAGGGCGCCGTGCACGAGGCGCATGTACTTGTCGCTCCAGGCGATCGCCTCGCGCAGTGTCTTGGTGCTGCGCAGCGCATGGCCGAAGGCACTCAGATCGGAGATCTCCAGCTTCAGCGCCGCGCGAAGCCCGATGGCAGGGATGTTCGCGCGGCGTGTCAGCGCTTGCACCAGCTCCATCATGGCGGCGTGACGAACACGCGTGTCGGGATCCGCGAACTCCGTCGGGGAGACTCCTTCGCGCGACAAGACTCCGAGCTCGGTCGGAGACGAGCCGGTCACGCGCAGAAACGGCAAGAGCCAGCGCAGCGACACGGTGGACTCGCGTAGCGAGGCCGACTTACGCGAGGACGTGGAGCCGAGTGGTCGACCGCGTGTGGCCCCTGTGTGGGGAGGCCGAAGGGGAGAGCCTGCGGGCTCTCGCGGTGGAGGGTGACCGGCGACTCGAATGTGGAGCTCATGGCCAGCAAGACGCATCCGACTGATCTACGCCGACCAAAAAATCGGAGATGCCCCATTGCTTAGCGAACCCAGCCAAAGCCTTACCCGCGTCAGGGGCCCGCGTGATTGTGCGCCACCTCGCTGCGTCCACGACGACGGCGCCGTGTTCGGGTGCGGCTGTCTGATTGTGATGCCGCTGCGTGCACAGCCCAACCAATCACATACCGTGCGGCCCAAGTTTTGCGCCGGTTAAGCCGAAAGCTTGGGGATGCGTGCCCGATCTGCCCGCTGCGTGGTAGCAAGGGTGAGTGGAGTCAGTGTTGCGTCTCTGTCCTTGTTCCAACGTCGCCGGCACCCGACAGCAGCGTGCGGCTCGACCTCTGTTTGCGCGCGCGTCCGAGGGCACGCCTCGACATGGGGAGGGCGTCTTGGCCGGCGCCGATCTGACTCTATGATCTACGCATTCGACGACTTCGAGCTCGACGCCGATCAGCTCGAGCTGCGTCGTGCCGGTGGCATCGTCAACGTCGACGCGCTGGTGCTGAGGGTCCTCTCGGTGCTGCTGCGCGGCGCCGGTCAGCTGGTGTCCAAAGAGCAGCTGGTGGCACAGGTCTGGGGTGGCCGCGCCGTTGCGGACAACGTGATCACGGTGTCCGTGGCGCGCCTGCGCAAAGCGCTCGACGACAAGCGTGGAGAAGACGAGCGCGTGTCCACGGTGTACGGCCGCGGCTACCGCTTCGTGCGCCCGGTGACCCAGCGCGAAGCGCCGGTGAGCACACCGCTCGCCGAGCGCATCACCGAGGTCCCGTTCGTGGGCCGCGAGCAGGCGCTCTCGGAGCTCTCGCAGGCCTGGCAACGGGCACGTCGCGGACGAGGCGGGTTGTCCGTACTCATCGGCGAGCCCGGCATCGGCAAGACGCACACGGTCGAACGCTTCGCGCGCGATCTGACACCTGGTGCGCACGTGAGCTGGGGCTTCTGTCGTGAGGCGGGAGACACGCCGCCGCTCTGGCCGTGGCGCAGGTTGCTGCGCGACGTGCTCGCTCTGCCGGGCGACGAAGACCTCCAGCGCGATGCGCAGAGCCCCGACCTGGCTGCGCTGTGGAGCACGCCCACGCGACCCGAGGAGCTCGCGGTGAGTCCGGAGACGCGCTGGCTCGAAGGGCAACAGCGCCACCGCGCATTCGACAACATCGCGCGCCTGCTCGCGCGCGCCAGCCTGCGCACGCCGCTCTTACTCGTGATCGAAGATCTGCACCGAGCCGATGCGGCGTCACTCGAGGTGCTGCTGCACCTGCTCGACGAGCTCCCCCGCCAGCACGTGGCGCTGGTCGCGACCGCACGGCGTCAGTCGGGCGCCGGCGTCGAGGCCGTCAAGACGCGGCTGGCGCGTGTGCTCGGCCACTCCAGCTGTAGCCGCATCCGGCTCGACCGGCTGCAAGAGTCGCAGGTGCGCACGTACGTCGCCCAGCGGCTCGGCGAACAAGCGTCCGAGCTCGGCCCGCTGGTCTTCGCGAAGTGCGAGGGCAATCCGTTTTTCATGGCCGAGCTCTGCCGACAGCTGTTGCAGAGTGGACCGGCCGGGGTGGAGGCGCTGTCCGTTCCACGCGCCGCACTCGAGCTCCTTCGCGAGCCGCTGGCGCGCCTGGACGCAGAGAGTCGTGGCGTGTTGTCTGCTGCCTGCGTGATCGGGCGCAGCTTCGAGCTGGGCATGCTGCACGCGGTGACGGGCAACGAGCTGGGTGCGCTGGTCGCCAACCTCGACACCGCAATCGCGGCCGAGGTGGTGGTGGCGGCACCCGACTCGGCCACCGGTTTCGCATTTGCGCACGAGCTCTTGCGCGTGGTGCTCTACGACTCGTTGGTGCCTACGGAGCGCAGGCGCCTACACCTGAGTATCGTCGCCGCCCTCGAGCGCCGCCAGCTGGCCGGAGAGTCCATCCCCGCGAGCGAGCTGTCCTACCACTCACGTGCCGCGCTGCCCGAAGGTGACCTGCGCAAGACCGTGCACTACGCCCGTACGGCAGCGGGTGCCGCGGCCGCAGCGTTCGCCAACGACGACGTGGTTCGTTACGTGCGGCACGCACTCGAGGCGCTCGACCTGATGGAGCGGCCGAGCCTGCGCCTGCGCATGCACCTTTTGTATCTGGCTTCGATGTACGGCCGCGGCAGCTCCTGGTCTGACTACGAGTCCGCCACGCGCGACCTGATCCGGCTCGCGCGCCTGGCTGGCGACGGCGACATGCTGGCGCGCGCGGCGATCATGCTCAGCCTGCACCCCGGGTACAAAGCGCTCGCGGGTGCGGGCGCGGAGCTCGAGCACGCCATCGTGTTGCTGCCCGTCGACAACATTCCCATGAACGCGGTGTCGCGCGCCGAGCTTGCCACCACCGCGCCCACCATCTTCTCGGCTGCGCGCGCGATCCCCCTGATCGACGAGGCCGTCCGGCTCGCGGGCTCGACTCCCTCCCGCGCCGCGCACTACGTCGCCTTGATGCTCGAGCTGTATCTACGCGGAGGTCCCGACCACCTCCCGCGCGCCGAGGTCCTGCTCGCCGAGCTCGACCTGCTGGGCCAACAGAACCCCACGCGCATGCCGGTGCTGCCCATCGACCTCGCGCTGCATCGCGCGGTGGCCGCACTCTACCGAGGCGACCTCGCGGGGACCGCTCTCGCGGCCGAGGGGGCCAGTGCGCGCAGCAAGCAGCTGCACCACACCGAGCTGCAGTGGCACGGACAGCGCGCGCGGGCACTGGTCGACTTCAACCGGGCCGACCTCCAGCTCGCCGTGCCCGCGCTCACGCAGCTGCATCGGCAGGCCGAGCAGCTGAGGTTGTTCGGCCACGAGGAGTTCTGCGTGTTCGACCGTGTCGTGCTGCTTCGCGAAGCGGGGACGCCCTTCCAAGTCGGCGAAGCCGACCGCAAGGCCCTGGCGTACCAGGCGTGGGACCCGCCGTCGTTGTGGTCGCTCAAGCTGCGTACGCTGGCGGCGGCAGGTGTGCTCGACGAGGCACGCACGTCGCTGCGCGCAGTGCCACCTGGCGACATCGCCGGGCTGCCGTGTGACCGCGACCTGCTCGGCACGCTGGGCAACATCGTCCACGCGGCGTTGTTGGTGGGTGCGCTCGACTACGCGCAACAAGCCGCGGCGCGACTCGCGCCGTTTCGCGACTACTACGCGGCTGGCTTGTCGTTCTGGTGCGACGGGTCGGTACCGCACCTGCTCGGGGTCGTGGCGCTCGCCGAAGGCGACTCCGAGCGTGCGGTACACGAGCTCGAGCAGGGCCTCGCGCGCGACCTCGCTGGCGGGTTCGTGGTGGCTTCGGTCCACGCACGTGTCTTGCTCGGTACGGCGCTACAACAGCGTGGTCGTGTCGTCGACGCCGCGCGTGCGCGCACGTTGATCGCCGAAGCGCGACGCATCGCCGACGAGTGTGGCCTGCGCCGGCTTGCCGAGACCCGCTCGTCGTTGATCGCCAAGGCCCAGTGATACACCGTCAGGTTCGCGCCTAGCTGCTCAGGCGGCCTGTGCGGACAGCGGCTGCGCACCTTGCGTGGCGCTCGCGCTCGACGAGAGGGTGCCGAGCACGCGGCTCGCGGGCCTGAGCCGCCACGATGCGATGAGCAGCGCCGTGATGACCAGGGGTGTGATCACTTTGCCGGCCGGATCGGAGACGGAGGCGTGCGAGATGGCGGCACCCGTCAGGTCGAAGAACATCCCTGCGTAGGCCCACTCTTTGACGCGCGGTAGACCAGGGACGAGCACGGCACCCGCACCGAGTACCTTCCACACGCCGAGGATGGTGGCGAAGTACGCCGGGTAACCGAGCGCTGCCATCCCGGCGATGACCTCGGCGCTGCCTAGCAGGTCCATGGTGCCGCCACCCACGAAGACGAATGCCACGAGTGCGGTAGTGATCCAGTACGCGATGAGTTTGGGTTTCATGAGGGCTCCGTTCGATGCCTGTGGAGCCACTATGCGACCCTGCGCGGTCTGCAACAATGGTTCAACAATGGGCAAGACTTGCTATGTTTTGATCCATATGGTCGAACCGCTCGAGAGTGCTGAGCTATTGGCCTTCACCAAGACGGTGGAGAGCAAGTCGTTGTCGCGCGCCGCGATCGAGCTCGGGGTGCCCCGCGCGACCGTCAGCCGACGGCTGGCGCGGCTCGAGGAGCAGCTCGGCGTACGCCTCTTGCGGCGCACCACGCGCAGCCTCGTGCTCACCGAGGCGGGCAGCTCGTTTTACCGCCAGGCGTGCATCGCGCTCGCGTCGGTCGAGCAGGCGCGCGAGAGTGTGCGCGTCAGCGTCGACGTGCCGCGCGGCGACCTGCGTGTGTCGGCTCCGCCGTTTGCGAGCGAGAGCTTCAGCAAACTGATCTGCGACTTCATCGAGCGGCACCCAGCAGTCAGGCTGCACCTGCACCTGTCCACCGTCCACGTCGACCTACGCCGCGACGGCTACGACGTCGCCATCCGCGCGGCCGGCGAGCTCGAGCCGGGCCTCGTCGCGCGCACGTTGGTCAAAAACGAGCTGATGGCCGTCGCCTCGCCAGCGTACTTGGCCGCGCACGGGACGCCGCGCGTCGCGCGCGAGCTGCGCGATCACCGTTGCCTGCTCGGCTTCGCGCGGGGCGAGGTACCGCAGACGTACTGGCCCGTCGCGGGCGGGCGTCGCCTCCACGTCGAGGGCGTGTTCAGCACCAACGACGTCGTCGTGCTGCGCGATGCGGTGGTGCGTGGCCTCGGGGTCGCCCTCATGCCGCGTATGCTCATCGAGAGCGAGCTCTCCGATCGCTCGGTGGTGCAGGTGCTCGCCGGCGTCATCGGCGCCCAAAACAGCGTCTCCGTGGTGTACCCCGAGCGCGAGTACGTGCCGGCTCAAGTCAGGGCCTTCGTCGATGCCATCGTGGCCTGGGCCCCCAGAGAGCTGGGTCTGCAGACGCTGGCGGCGCGCCGCGAAAAGGACCTCGTGCCGCGCCCCGTGAAGAAGCGTCCCACCCAACACAAGTCTGCCAAAAACAGCGAAAAACAACGATGACGAAGGCGCTTGGTGGCTCGGCTGCTGCCAAGGGTGACGAGAACGAGAGAGAAGGGCACGCTCAGGTGTGTTGCTGCGGAGAGCCTTGCGCCCTGGTCTGGCCAGCCATGTGTTGGCCCAGCTCGCTGAGTGTCGTGTCCGCCGGGGTACCCTCCCAGGCGAGGGCGCCGTGGAACATCACGCACAGGCGGTCTGACAGCTCGAGCAGCTCGTCGATGTCTTCGCTCAACAGTAAGACCGCGGCGCCCCGGTTGCGTGCGTCGACGAGCTTGGCGCGGATCTCCGCGCTCGCGGCCATGTCGAGGCCAAAGCACGGGTTCTGCACGATCAGCACCGCGGGTTCACGCGACAGCTCGCGCGCGAGCACGGCGCGCTGCACGTTGCCGCCCGAGAGTGTGCGCATCGGCGCGTCGAGGCTGGGCGCGCGCACGCCAAAACGTCGGCTGAGCGCTGCGGCGCCGTCGCGCAGGGCGCCGCGGCTGACGAAGGTGCCGAGCTTGCACAGTGGCGGCTCGTCGAAGCTGCGCAACGCGAGGTTTTCAGCCAGCGTCATGCCCGGCACGCTCGCATTGTCGAGCGGTACCTCCGGGATGATCGACACGCCCAGCGCGCGCATGTAGGCGCGCGTTGGGAAGTAAGGTTTGCCGCCGATGAACACGGAGCCTCTACTGCGCTCGCGTTGCCCACCGAGCACCTCCACCAGCTCTCGTTGTCCGTTGCCAGACACGCCCGCCACGCCCACGATCTCTCCGGGCTGCACGGCCAGCGACAGCTCGCGCAGCGCGGGCACACCGAGGTCGTCGTGCGCCGACAGGTGGTCGATGCGTAGGCGCGCCGGCAGCTCGGCCACCTGTTTACGCGCCGCGGGTTTGCGCGGTCGCTCGTCGCCGATCATCCAGCTCGACAGCGTGGGCATGTCGACGTCGCTGTACTTGGCGGTGCCGGTGAGACGCCCGCGCCGCAGCACCGAGACGTGATCGGCAAACTGGGAGAGCTCGCGAAACTTGTGCGTGATGAGCAGCACCGAGAGCTCGCCCCGGCGGGTCATGGCGTGCAACAAGCCGAGCACCTCATCGGCCTCTCCAGGTGTGAGCACCGAGGTGGGCTCGTCGAGGAACAGCAAGGATCGCCGCAGGTACAGCTGCTTCAAGATCTCGAGCTTCTGCTTCTCGCCTGCGGCCAGGGAGTGGACCGGTAGCTCGAGTGGCAGCCGAAACGGCATGCCGTCCATGAACGCCGTCAGGTCGCGGCGCTCGGCGCGCCAGTCGATCACGCGCGGCACCTGATCGCGCGCGAGCACGAGGTTCTCGGCCACGCTCATCTGCTCGACCACGGTGAAGCGCTGGTAGACCATGCCGATGCCGGCCGCGTGCGCCTCCTTGGGGCTCTTGTAGGCGACGCTGCGACCGTTGACGAGGACGTCGCCGCGGGTCGGCGGCTGATAGCCGATGATGCACTTGACGAACGTGCTCTTGCCGGCGCCGTTCTCACCGAGCAACGCGTGAAACGAGCCTGCTTCGACGCGCAACGACACGTCGTCGAGAGCGTGGAAGGCGCCGAAGTGTTTGCTCAGCGCGCACGTCTCGAGGCTCATGCCCACCGTGGCGGGGCTCGCCTGCACCACGTTGGGGCGCAGCACGGGAGTCTTGGTGGCTTCGTGGTCGAGCATGACCTCTCTCCTCAGGCGCCGAAGGTGAGCTCGCGCGGCGCGCCCTTGAGGGCACGACTGCGTGAGCAGGTGGCGATCATGATCGACAGCGTGAGTGCAGCGGGCGCCGCACTGAGCAGGTGGTGACTCACCTCGACGCCCGCCGACTGCAGCGCGGGCCCGAGCGAGCCGGCCGCACCGTACACCAGCGATGCGAGCAGACAGTAAGCCGGTCGCCAGCGTGCGAACAACACCAGCGCCACCGCCATCAAGCCTTGACCACTCGACAGGCCCTCGCTCCACACGCCCGGGTAGTACAACGACAAGAACGAGCCGCCGACCCCCGCCAAGAATGCCCCCGCTTGTGTGGCAAACAGACGCGTAAAGCCGACCGAGTAGCCGAGCGCGAGCGCAGCGTCTGCACTCTCGCCGACCACGCGCAAGGTGAGGCCCCAGCGCGTGGACGAAAAGAACCAGGAGATCAGCGGCACCAGCGCGACGCCCACGAAGAACAGACCGTTGACGCGAAGGGCCTCACGCACGCGCGGGTCGTCGCTGAAGGCGCCGAGCTCGATGCTCGGGAGCTGCGGCGCCTCGGGCTGCACGTAGGCCTTGCCGAGGTAAAAGGCGAGGCCCATCCCGAAGCGACCAGACAACAAAGAATGCCGAGCGCGAGCCCGCCGTGCACGTCGAGGCCAGGCAAGCTGCCCAGCATGTGGGCCTCGGCGATGGGCAGGGTGGACGGCTTGTTGAGGCTCGCCGGGTCGCGCAGCGGGCCCTCCACCAGGTACAGAAAGAGCGCCAGCGCGATGTAGAACACGAGCAGACTGCTGATGGTCTCGTTGACGCCGCGGTACACACGCAGCGCGCCCACGAACGCGATTAGCAGCGCGCCCGAAAGGGCACCCGCGACGAGCGCGGTGAGCAGCACCCAGGGCGCAGAGGCGTGCGGTGCGAGCAAGGTTGCGCTCGCCGCCGCGCCGAGGCCCCCGGCCAAGAGCGCCCCTTCGTTGCCGATGACCACCATCCCGATGCGGGCCGGCAACAGCGTACACAGCGCGGTGAGCATCAGCGGCGCCGCGCGAACGAGCGAGTTTTGGAGCGAAAAAGTGGAGCCGAACGCGCCCTCCACCATGTCGCCGAGCACGGCCCACGGCTCGGCTCCGACCAGCGCGAGGAACACCGCAAACACCAGCACGGCAACGAGAACCGCGAGTGCCTCGCCCAGCACCATCGCCGCGCCGCCGCGCGTCGAAGCGCGCCTTCGGGCGCGCGAGCGAAGAACTGCGCTCGCGCTCACGAGCCCGCTCCTGCGTTGCCGACGACTCCCTCCACGAGGTAGCTCATCGACTCGAGGGTGGGGTCGGCCTGCGCGAGTCCGGCGCCGGCGGGGATGACGACACGGCCCTGGTTGTCCTTGAGACCGCCGGCGAAGATGATGAAGTCGCCCGCGAGCATCTTACTCTTGGCGGCGT
>JBEGTL010000247.1:0-11061 GCA_041179425.1 Pseudomonadota bacterium
GACCTGATCCACGGCTTCATCGAGACCTACGGCGACGCGCTCGATCTGCGCGCCACGTACGAGGCCCTGGTGCAGCTCGAAGACGAAGAGGCGACCAAACGGATCCGCGCACTCAGTCAGCAAGCGCAGTGGTTCGAGGACAACTCACCGATCCCGCCGGCGTACAAAAAGAAGAACGTGGTGGGCATCAGCGCGCGCGTGATCCAAGCCGTGCTCGGCGTGGGTGACACCGCGCCAGCGATGCCGAGCGGCGTCAACCTGCCCAACGCCAACTGGATCCGGCAGAAGTACGGCAGCAAGTCGGTCACGCTGGGCAACGTGATGGCCGCCTACGACGCCGAGTCGCGCGACAGCGGCGTGCTCGAAGAGTTTGCGGCGAGCACGCGCGAGATCGCGCGCGCCAAGAGCTACGGCGCGCTCGCGCAGGCTTTGTTGGTCGACATGCACGAGGTGATCGGTCACGCGTCTGGCCAGCTGGCGCCCAGCGTCGGCCCCGCCAACGAGACCCTGCAGGCCTATGCAGGCACGCTCGAAGAGGGCCGCGCCGACCTGGTCGCGCTCTACTACCTGCTCGATCCCAAGCTGGTCGAGCTGAAGGTGGCGCCCTCGCTCGAGGTCGGCCGCGCGGCCTACGACTCGTACATCCGCGGCGCGCTGCTGGTGCAGATGTCGCGGGTGCCGCTGGGCGAGCAGCTCGAAGAGGCGCACATGCGCAACCGCCAGCTGATCGCCAAGTGGGTGCGCGCCGAAGGCGAGAAGGAGCAGGTGGTCGAGCGCATCGACCGCGGCGGCAAGACCTACTTCGCGGTGCGCGACTACGTGAAGCTGCGCAAGCTGTTTGGCCGGCTGCTCAACGAGATCCAGCGCATCAAGAGCGAGGGCGACTTCGAAGCCGCCAAGAAGCTGGTCGAGGGCTCTGCCGTCGAGCTCGACCCCGCCCTGCACAAAGAGGTGCGCGCGCGCTACGAGGTGCTCAAGCTCGCTCCCTACGCAGGCTTCATGCAGCCACGCCTACGCCTGGTCACGAACGGCGATCAGGTGAGCGACGTAACAATCGAGTACCCCGACGACTTCGTCGCGCAGCAGCTCGACTACGCGCAGCGCTATTCGTTTTTGCCTGCCTACAATTGAGACAGCGCAGCGCCGAACGGACTGCCTTTACCGCTCAAGTCGTTCGGCGTCGCTGACCTGGCTCGACGAGCCCCCTGTTTTGCGCGCACGACGTCCCCTAAAGTGCTCGCATGAACCTGGCGACCCTGGCAGATCGAGACCTTGCAGAGCGCGGTGAGCGCGACCGACTCTGGTTCGAAGACCGTACGTACACCAACAAAGACCTGCACGACGCCAGCGCCAAGCTGGCCGGGGGCCTCTCCAAGCTGGGTATTGGTGCGAACGACCGCGTGGTCGTGATCCTCGCCAACTGCCCCGAGGTGCTGATCAGCTACCCCGCCATCTGGCGCGTGGGGGGCGTGGCGGTGCCCGTGCTGTTCGTGCTCGAGGCCGACGAGCTCTCGTACATCTTGGCCAACTCCGAGGCCAAGGCCGTCATCACGTCTGCCGACCTGGTCCCCAAGGTTCGTGCCGCGGCGGCGCTGGTTCCTGCCGACGAGCGTCGGCTGCAGCACGTGATCGCCGTCACCGAAGACAAGCTCGCCGTCGAAGGCGACACGGTCGGGTTCGAGTCGTTGGTTACCGAGAGCACCCCGTACCTGACCGCCTTGCCCCGCGAGCGCGACGACCTGGCCGTGGTGCTCTACACGAGCGGCACCACGGGCAAACCCAAGGGCGTGATGCAGTCGCACCACAACCTGTCCGCCAACGCCGAGAACACCTGGAACAGCGGCACCAAGGCCAACCACGAAGACGAAGTGGGGCTGGTGGTGCTGCCGCTCGCGCACACGTTTGGTCTGAGTGTGCTGATCACCAGCTACCTGTTCGGAGGCAAGGCCGTGCTCATGCGCCGCTTCCTCCCGCACGATGCGCTCGCCCTCATCGAACGGCACAAGGTCACCGGCATGGCAGGCGTGCCGACCATGTACATGTATATGTTGATGGTCGACAAGACCTACGACACCTCCAGCGTGAAGCGCTGGGTCGTGGGCGCGGCGCCCATGCCCATGGAGCCTCTGTTGCGGTTCGAGCAGCGGTTCGGCGGCACCATGCACGTGGGCTACGGCCTCACCGAGGCGAGCCCGACCATCGCCTACGAGCGCGAGTCCGAGCCGCGCAAGCCAGGCTCTACGGGCCGACCGCTCGAGGGTGTGCGGGTCAAGATCGCCGACGAGCAGGGCAACGAGCTGCCGCGTGGCCAGGTCGGCGAGATCTGCGCTGCCGGCGACAACATCACGCTCGGCTACCTGGGCATGCCCGATGCGACGGCCGAAAGCTTCCGCGACGGGTGGCTGCACACCGGCGACATGGGGTACCTCGACGACGACAACTACCTGTTCGTGGTGGAGCGCAAAAAGGACCTGATCATCCGCGGGGGACTCAACGTGTATCCCAAGGATGTCGAGGACGTGCTCTATCGCCACGCCGCCGTGGCCGAGTGCGCCGTGATCGGTGTGCCAGACGCTCTGCTCGGCGAGCAGGTGTGTGCGTGCGTGGTGCTTCGGCCGGGCACCACCGTCTCGGCCGACGAGCTGATCGCCCACTGCCAGGCCAGCCTAGCCAAGTACAAGACACCCAAGTACCTCGAGTTCATGACGGCACTGCCCAAGACCACCATCGGCAAGATCCAAAAGAAGGAGCTGCGTAAGTGGGCCGCGCAGAAGTTCGCCGAGCAGAGCGAGGCCGCGCGCACGACGGGCTGAACAACCGCCCGGCCAGAGCCGGCTAAGACCCCGCCTGCGCCGCCTGTTTCCGCTCGCGGGCCCAACAGATGGGTATAGTGCGCTGCGATGCAGCGTTTTTCTGCCCGTGCGCCCGAGGGCGCGCTTCGATCGCCCGTCAGCTTGGCCAGGGACCGATGGACCTGACCAAACAAGGCGACCTACCGCCCGGGCACATGGTGGCAGACCGCTACCGGGTGCAGGGACTGCTCGGTAAGGGCGGCGTCGGGGTCGTGTACGCGGTGTTCGACGAGCACCTTGCGCGCAAGGCCGCGCTCAAGCTCCTGCTGACCACGCACGCTGGCAACAAACAGGTGGTCGAACGGTTTCAGCGCGAGGCGCGCATCGCGGCCAGCATCGCGCACCCGGGCATCGTCGACATGTACGAGCGCGGCGCGCACCACGGTCTGTTGTACCTGGTGATGGAGTACCTCGACGGCGAGAGTATCGAGAGTCGCATCGAGCGCGTGGGCCAGCAGCCCGTACCCTTCGTCGCGCGTGTGGGAGTCGACATGTGCAGCGCGCTGTTTGCGGCCCATCAGCGCGACATCGTGCACCGCGACATCAAGCCGTCCAACGTGTTCCTCGCGGAGTCGGGCGACTTCTTCGACATCGTCAAGGTGCTCGACTTTGGCCTGGCCAAGCTGCACGAGGGTGAGCGACTCACGCGCAGCAACCAGGTGTTCGGCACGCTGTCTTATATGCCTCCAGAGCAGCTCACCAGCTCGACGCGCGTCACACCTGCAGCCGACGTATACGCGGTGGGCTGCGTGTTGTACGAGCTTTTGGCAGCGCGTCCTCCGTTCGTGGCGGCGAGTCAGGCGGCGTTGGGGCTGGCGATCTTGCAAGATCCGCCGCCAGCACTCAGGAGCTTTCGGCCCGATGTGCCACAGGCTCTTGCGCAGGTGATCGAGCGGTCTCTCGACAAGTCGCCGCTTTCTCGTTACCGGGATGCGGGGGAGCTTGGCGACGCGCTGTATCCGATTGCCGAGCAGCTTGGAGAGCTTTCGCCACCTCGGCGGCCACGGCGCGCTGCTTCTGCGATGGCTGCTACCTGGGTGGCCGGTGGTGGTGGTCGGGAGGCTGCTGCTCGGGCTGTTACTGCTGGGATGTCTTCTGCTGACGGTTTGCCTATTGCTCGCGTTGGGCAGGTGACTGTGGAGATGTCTTCTCCTGGTTCTTCTCCTGCTGCTTCGTCTGCTCCGCGGTCTGCTCCGCGAATGGCTACGAACGCCTGGAGTGTTGCTGAGAGTGAGCGGCCTGCTGCTAGCGATGTCGATGACTCGTCAGTCGTGAAGCTTGCTGGGACTGACGCTATCAAGACTGTGATTGCTGTGGCTCTTGGAGTCATGGCTTTGACGATTGGCATCGCCTGGCTGTTCTTCTGACGGTCTGCTTTGGTTGCGGTGGATACCAGGTGGATACCGTTGGCTGGTGCCGAGCGCCGCACGCGTGCCTCGGCTGGTGACCGACCAAGCCGCCGAGGCGCTCGTCTTTGTCGAGCAGACGCTCGAGCAGGGCCACGAGGGAGCGATGGCCAAGGCCCTCAGCGCTCCCTACGCAGCGGGCAAGCGCGGGGCGAGCTGGCTCAAGATCAAGCAGTCGCACACGCTCGACCTGGTGGTGCTGGCAGCCGAGTGGGGCAGCGGCCGGCGCACCGGCTGGCTGAGCAACCTGCACCTCGGAGCGCGCGACCCGGAGCACGGCGGCTTCGTGATGCTCGGCAAGACCTTCAAGGGTCTGACAGACGAGCTGCTGCGTCAGCAGACCGAATCGCTGCTCGCGCGGGAGCGTGAGCGAGACGCGTACACGGTGTGCGTGCGACCCGAGCTGGT
This sequence comes from Pseudomonadota bacterium, assembly GCA_041179425.1. GTDB lineage: Bacteria > Myxococcota_A > Polyangia > Polyangiales > DASUME01 > DASUME01. Next base: position 4,667 of record JBEGTL010000247.1, read on the forward strand.
GGTCGAGATCGAGTTCAACGACGTACAGACGAGCTCACACTATCCGGGCGGGCTCGCGCTGCGCTTCGCACGGGTCAAGCGCTACCGGCCGGACAAGCCGGCGAGCGAGGCCGACACGATCGCGCGTGCGCGCCATCCACGTGCGCAGTACGTCGCCGCGCTGACGCTGGGTGGGTGCGTGGCGAGCGGACTTGGTTCCGGCCACGCAGTCAAGCGTGCGACCGGACAGAAGCACGCCGACTTCCAGAGCTCTCCTTCAGTCAGAGCTGCCGGCGGTCTTGTGGTGCATTGCGCCGAGATCGCCATACGGCCCAGCGATGACCACCACATAACCATCGGGATCTCGAAGCCAAAACTCTCGAAACTGAGCGTTCGCATTCACCTTCATCTCTTCCAGGAAGGTTGCTGAGAGCGCCTTTGCCCTCTTCAGCGCGGCCTCGATGTGTTCGGTCTGAAACCAGAGGACGACGCCATTGCCATAGGGCTTTGAGTCCTCTCGTCCAAGGTAAGGGTGTTCATGTGCATCCCAGTGATGCAGCTGCATGATCAGCTTCCCCTGCACAACGAGCTGCTCGTACTCCGGGCCACCGTGTCCGCTTTCACAGCCCAAGATGGCCTGATACCACCTGCTGCTTGCTGCAACGTCTCTGACGGCGATGAGTGGTTGCGGCTGTATGGCTTTGTCCTGCTGTGCGGGTCGCGTCTTGCTCAGGGTGCGGCTTGGCTGTCCTCGCGTGCCGAACCGGGCGCCTGGACACAGGGCTGCTCGGTGCGCGCCCTGACTCGCTCGCTGTCTCCCGAAAGGTCGTAGACCGTCAGGCTCGCGCCCTGGCCGCCGTAGCTGCCGGTCAAGCGCGCTGTCTCCGAGCGAACTTCGTAGGCGTAGCCGTCATTCGCGGCCAGCTGACGCACCGAAGCGCGGCCCGTCCGCTGCAGCTCAGGATGCGCCGAGCGGATCCGCAGGACGCCCTCGAACGTCAGCTCGCTGAAGCAGAGGTTGCACGAGGAGCCCGTGCAGCTCGCCTCATGAAATTTGACGTTGCTCGGCTCCGCGAGCGTGACTTCCGCCTCGAGTGCCTGACCCTGCTCCAGCCGTAAAACGCAGCGGTAAGCTGGAGCCTGCCTCAGCGTATGCTGGACGGACTCGCCATAGGGATGACTCTCATCGACACCGAGAGTCTTCTCTACGCGTCTGCAGTCGCTCCCGTTGGGGTGGACGACGCCGCCACGATCCTGCGCGAAATCGTAGGCGGGCGCAGGCTCGGGAGGCGGTCGTTGCGCGCAAGCCGATGCACTACCTATAACAATGGTGGCTAGGCACCGTACTCGGGCGATCGACGTTGATTCTGGCACAGAGCTCCGCTTCGATGGTGGACGTGATGCGCACCGCTCGGTTGCCGTGCTTTCCTACCTCGAACACGTTTCCTGGGCCAGGCAGGAACTCGTTGGAGATGATGCCCACCACAGCACGCTGCGTCGTGTCCGCAGGAATGTAGAAGACGGGTCCACCGCTCTGACCCGCCTCCCAATCGGCGCGCGTCGACTTCCCCTTGCGCGCTAATCGATGACGCGGAACGGGAGAGGCGACTCGAGGTCGTACTTGTAGCCGGCCGACTCCGCCGTGAGTTCGTTGACGGGCTGAGCGGGTCCATCCAGATCTTCAGTCTGGTCTGCAGACTCCGCCGCACAGCCGCCGACCGCCGCGATCAACATGAGAAGACTAACGCGCTGTCTAAGCATTTTTGAGTGCCGTCCTATCGCGGGCGCAGCTATGCGACGCCACACGATCGCAGTTGGCGTGGATACGACTCAACCGGGTCAGCACCTATCACGCTGCAGGCGGCGCGCGCAAACCAACTTTCGCCATGAGCATGGCCCAATTGGTAGGGCGAAACCTTATTCCGATGGGCCGCAGGCGCGGGATTGGTCTTAGTCGAGCTAAATTTAGCGGGTCAACAGGTCACCCGCGGTAGCGGGCCTCTGCGGAGGCTCCTTCGTCGAACTGCACCAGCACCGCGGGCTCGTCGCCCACGGTCCACGCGTCGTGCCCTGCAGGAATCACGAACGTATCCCCCTGCTTCAGGGCCCGACGCTTCGTGACTTCGCGGAAGAAGCGCTCGGTGGGGCTCGTAGTCGGCGTGTGCGGAGTACGTGCGCACGCGGAACTGGGGAAGCGCCGCTGGGTCGCGCGTGAAGGCCAGCAGCCCGCGCGCGAGAACCTGAAAGGCGAGCGCCGGAGGGGCGCCGTTGAGCATTGCGAGGTCGAGCCGGTCCGTGGCGAGCGTGGCGCCGAGCGCCGCGATCACGCGCCGGGTGAGCAAGCGCGGTTCTTCGGCGGCGGCCGTGCTGTCGAGGAGCACAGCGACGTCGACATCGCTGTCAATCCTTGCACGCCCGCTGGCCTGCGAGCCGAACAGGAACGCGGCCAGCACCACGGGCAGCGGCTCAAGTGCGTCGGCGGATAGGAACTACAAACGCCCTACCCTGCGTCACAACGCATTTTCAGCGATCTCCCCGAACGCATCGGCGCAGCCCCGAAGGGCCGAACGGCGGCTCGGTGGGGCCGCCGCTCGTGTGCCACGAAATCGTCGCGCGCTTTCAACCAGAGGCGCCCTGATGCCGACGCTCAAAATAAAGAGACTACCTCGCCAGCGCTTGAGACCTTCATCGGTCCAGCGGTTGGTACCTCGAGCGACTTCCGCCGTACGGCCCTCCGGGCCTACGCCGCGCGATCGACGCCTTCGCAAGAAGGCTTATTACGGCGCGCCGTGGGGCAGGGTGCAGTTTGTACGGACCATCCTCTAGCGGTCGCCGGTGATCCGTTCGCCAGCGCTGACGCTTGCCTGGCACCTCATCTAGCCAATCTGGCACCATCGCCTCCAGTGATGAACACCACTCCCTCATGGGACGACCTGCGCGTCTTGCTCGCCGTCCACCGTCACAAGAGCTTCCTGGCCGCGGGCAAGGCGCTCGGGGTGGCGACGTCGACGGTCGCGCGCCGTATCGAAGCGCTGGAGCGTGAGGTGGGTAGGTCGCTGGTCCATCGTGGCAACGATGGCACGCAGCTCGATCCCGACGCGGCCGCGTTGGTGAGCCTGGGAGAGCAGCTCGAGCTGGGGCTTCTGTCATTGCGGCGAGATGGGCGCGAGTCAGAGGTCTCCGGCACGGTCCGCGTCTCGCTCAGTGAGGGCTTTGTGCGTCCCGTCGTGCGCGCACTTGCGCGACTGCGCGTGAAGCACCCGGAGCTGAGTGTGGAGTTGATCTCCGAGTCGCGGCTCGCGGATCTCGCGCGCCGCGAAGCTGACATCGGCATCCGGATCGTGCGCACGGCCTCGCCTGCGGTCGTGCACAAGCCGCTCGGCAGCGCGGTGCCCGCCCTGTTTGCGGCGCGTGACTACGTGGATCGTCGGCTGCCGGGTGCACGCCTCTCGCGCGAGAGCGCCGGGCTGCAAGACTGGGTGGGGTTCGACAGCTCGCTGCAGCGCATGCCGCACGAGCGCTGGCTGCGTGCGTACGGCGCGCGCCGCTTCGTGTTTCAATCGAACTCGGCGATCGCGAGCGAGCAGGCGGTGCTCGCCGGGCTGGGCATCGGCCTGCTCAACCAGGCGGAGGGCGCACGCGCGGGTGGGCTCGTGCAGCTCGAGACCGAGAGCGCGCCGCCTGCCGTACCCGTGCTGCTCGCCTTTCATCGCGCAGCCGCGAAGACGCCTCGCGTGCGCGCGGTGATCAACGAGCTCTCGGCGGAGCTGCGCCGCCTGCGCTGAGTCTGCTTCAGGGGCGAACGTCGCGCAGCGGCCCGGCGAGCGCAGGCGCAGCAGCACTCATCATGTCGATCAGCATGCGCGGCTCCGTGGCGCCGAGCAGGCCCAGCTCGCGGATGATCTTGGTGCGGCTGAGAGCCCACAGCGCCGCTGTGATCAGGACGAGCGGCAGACGTGCCATCCACGCGACTGCGCCGGGGCGCAGATCGCTCCCGACAGCGCGCACGGTGGCGATGCCGGCCGCAAAAGCGGCAGCATGTCCGCGCGACTCGCGCCAAGAGGCTCCGGACTTCCGTGTGCAGACCACGGTTCCCATGGCCATCAGCGGCACCACCAAGGCGCCGTGGCTGCGCAGCCAGCTCTGCATGTCGGACTCGAACACCGTGGGTATGCCGGCGTCGCAGAACAGCTTCGCCAGCGCGGGCTCCGAGGCGCTGGTGCCGCTTCGGATCTGGGGCCGGATGCGGCCCTCGGTGAGCAGTGTGAAGACGCCGCCGGGGAACGCGAAGCTGAAGCGCTCGGCGCCGACGGCTTCGCGTAGCGGCGCCAGCGACTCGAACGTGTTGAACATGAAGACGACGCGCCGCGCAGCGCTGGCACGCAGCACGGGAAGGAGCGGCTCCACCTGCGTCGCGAGGACGGTGACGATCAGCAGATCCCAGGCGACCTTACTGTCGAGCTCGGCGCTCACCGTCACCGGCGCCCGCTGGCTGTCGTGCCGCACGATCGCTCGCTCCTGCTCGAGCCAGCGCAGACGGGCGCCACGCGCTACCACCGTGACGTCGTGCCCAGCCTTCGCGAGCTGGTAGGCAAACGTGCTACCGATGGCCCCGGGCCCGATGAGCGCTATCCGCATGCATCGAGCGTACTGCGACCAGTGGTGACCGGTCGTGAGTATCGGCGCGCATCCGTTTTGCGTGAATGAGAAACCACTGACCTGGACCTGGCGATCACCATCCGTGTGACCTGGCCGGGCGCCGCGCAGCTGCCGCGCAGCGCGCTCGCGATCACGGGCGAGTCCGTGATAAGGACTCGACTCCAATCGATGAACTGGAAAAAACTCCGTTTCGGCACCTTCCCCGCCGTGCTCGCGGCGGCGACCCTTCTTACCGCGCTGACACAAGCTCAGGACAAGCCTGTGGTCCGGTCTCCATCGCGTTGGGGCGGCTGGCTCTCGATCGGCGCGGGGCCAGCGCGCGGGGATGCGATCAGCGCGGCGGGCATTCGGCGCACGACTTGGGCTCTCGAGGCCGGCCTCAACATCTCCTATTCGGTGCTCTACCTGGGCGGAGGCGCATCGTTCCTGAACTTCGAGGACACGCGGCCGCTGCGAGTGACGGTGATGCCTGAGTTCGGCGGCGGTCCGACCATGAAGCGCACTGCCAAGGCCGAAGTCGGCGGTGGCTTCGCGGAGGCGGGCCTCACCTACCGCTTCTTCGTCGCGCTCGGTCAGCCAGGGCGCCGGCGCGAGCAGCAAGGCTTCGCGCTCCAGCCCGCGCTTGGCTACGGCTTTCAAGGCATGGCCACCGTGCGGCGCACGATCGCCAGCTGCGCCGACTGCACCCGCGACGAGGTCGCCGACTACCATGCTGGTCAGTACCTGCGCTTTCAGTTCGGCGTTCAGTACGCGAGCTGCGTGCCGCTCGCGAGCGTGTGCGGCTACCTTGGCGTCAACCCTAGCTACAAGCGCTACTTTGACGGCCCGACCCCGCAGTTGGAGCGCTACATCGAGATCGCGGTGACCCTGGGTTTTGCCTATCCAAACGTTCGTACGCGCTGAACAAAGTGGTGGTTCGGTACTGTTCTGTACCCACAGCCGATAGCTGTAGTCTTCGAAGCGCAGGCGGGTCGGGAAGAACGGCGGCAGCCCGAACGTGTTGTCGTCGCCGGCCACGCCGCAATGCCGGAGCTGGACTCCCCGTATGGGTACGTGGGTGTCTGGGTGCTGATCTGCTCGACCGTGATCGGGATCATCGTGTGGTTCAGGCGCCGAGGCTGGACGCACTAGCTTCATCGAAATCGAAGCGTGCCGCGCGCGCGCTCCGACGGCGGCTCGACCCGGCCTGCACCGGCCTCGGCGAGGATGCTCGTCGCGCCCCTCGGGCTGTTATCGCGTAGCAGCGCCCGCACACTACTCCACGTTCACACGGGTATGGGTGAGGCCGAACGAGCGCAGCAGAGGAACAGACTTCTGGTCCGCAGTAGAATTCAAGACCGCGGTGACACGCACGTAGGGCATGTCCGCCTGCTGGCCCGCGTTCGCGAAGAGGGTACGCACATCGTACGGCTGGATGGTCGCGCCGGCCGCCGAGGTGTCCGCGTTGGTGTTGGCAGGCAGGGTCACGCTCACAGGGGTGGCCGCGCTCAGGCCCGCCGCGCTCTCGGCGCCTTGAAGCTTCAGCGTGATGCTGCCGCCGGGCGTGGTAGATGGTCTGCGTGGGGTCCTTACGAAAGCGGTGTTTCTGCAGGTTGGCACCACGAAAGATGACGTAGCCAGCCAGGTTGAAGATCACGAGCGCGACCGCGGCGGGGACCGACAGCTGGATGGGATGGTCGACCAGGTACAGCGCTTGAAGCGAGAACATGAACGGGATCCACACCAGGCAGCCCCAGCACAGCATGAAGCCAAACGGC
>JBEGTL010000248.1:0-11061 GCA_041179425.1 Pseudomonadota bacterium
GCCGAGCAGGGCGCAGCCCGCGAGCTTGCAGCCCTCGGCGATGCCCTCGACCACCTTGGCGCCCGTGTCCACGTCGAGCTTGCCGGTGGCGTAGTAGTCGAGGAAGAACAACGGACGCGCACCGCAGGTGGCGATGTCGTTGACGCACATCGCGACGAGATCGATGCCGATGGTGTGATGCACGCCGGCCGCGAACGCGACCTTGAGCTTGGTGCCGACGCCGTCGGTGCCGGACACCAAGATCGGTTCTTTGAGACCGGTCGGCAGTGCACACAAACCGGCGAAACCGCCGAGGCCGCCTAGCTGCTCGGGGATGCGTGTGCGCTCTGCCAGCGGCTTGATCCGGCGCACGAGCTCGTCGCCCGCATCGATGTCCACACCCGCGTCACGATAGGAAAGGCCACTCATTGCGGCGCACCCTATTCCGCGCACCAATGAGCGTCAAACGATCGAGAAGCGGCGACGTGATCGAAGCGCGCCCTCGGGCGCGCGAGCGAAGAATCGACGAACGGTTACCTGCCCCAGGGGTCGACGACACCGTTCGTACGGACGCGCGACTTGGCTGCGGGTTTGGCCTGCGGCTTTTGTTTGGCGGCCGGCAGTGCCTTGGACTTGGGAGCGGCCGGCGCAGTGCCGAGCTTGGTGGGCGCGCCCTTGGTCGTCACCTTGGCGGTGGCCTTGAGCGGGGCCTTGGCGCTGACGGCAGTGGTGCGCGCTGCGCCCTTGCGCGCCTTGGTCGAAGCCTTGCTGTCGACCTTGTTGGGCTTGGCGACCGCACTGGACGGGGCGCTGCCAGTCTCGCGCGTGCTGCGCGACGGAAGCAGAGAGGCCGGGAGCTCGCGGCCCGAGGGCAGCTCGGCGGGTACACCGGATGCTGCGCCGGAAACCGCGGCTGCGGGTGCGAGCGCCGCCGGTGCGGCCGGCGGCTTGGCCGGTGCCGGCGTGACAGCGGCCCGTCCCGCATCGTTCGACGAGGGCGAGTCACCACTTGCGAGCGCCCACACGCTGCCGACCACGAGGCAAGCCGCCGCGCCGATCGCGAGCAGGCGTACGTTGCGCGGGGGTTTGCCGGGAACACGCGAAAAATCGCCGGTGTCGCCGGTGATGTGGCGCGACCGGAATTGCGTGGACGGGGTGACACCCACGTCGAACGGCTGCGCCGGGAAGTTGGAGTGGGAGGCAGCGTAAACGGGCTGGGGGTCGAGCAGCGGTTCGCCCTCGTAGATGGCGTCGCTCAGCTCGATCTCGGCGGGCAGCTCGCCGTCGTGTCGAACGGCGCCCTCGGCCGCGTGCGCCGCGTTCGGTGTGGCGGACTGCACGGTCGGCCCCACTGTCCGCACAGCCGGCAGCGCCGATGAGGATGCCCCTACGGTCGACCCATCCGGCAGCGGCGTGGTGCCGTCGACGCGCGGGGTGCCTCCGTGCGCGAGCGAAGAACTGATGGGCGTGCCCGCGGAGGGGGCGACGAGGTACTGACGTGCCTGACCGGTGGCCCATGCCGGGCGAAGCTGCGCGGCTGCGCGCTCGAACGCTTGCTCCTCGCTGACGCGCTCCTCGGAAGAACGACCATCGGCGGTACGCGTGCGCGGCGACCCCACGTCTTCGAGCCTCGCCGTGCTTTGGCGCGAGAGCCCGGCGTCGGAACGACCGGAGCCTGAGGTGGACAACGAAGCTTGGGGGGGATGCGACATGGTGATGCCTGCCGTCGAGCGCTCACCCTACCATTGACCCTGGTGTACGGCTACTTCTCAGAGCTCCCACTTTTCGCGTGGAATCAGCCAATTGCCTGGCTTCGTTGACCGCTCTTGTCCTGCCCTGAACGGGGCGGTCTACGGCGCGGGTGAGGCGACGTGCGTATGCAAAGTCACGGTGTGTCCCCGACGTGGGAGGTGCGACCCCGTCCACCCCGTGAGCCACCCGCTTGGCGGCGTAAGCCAACGCCCATCGAGCGTCCCCGATTTGCGTCAGTGCCGTTGCCGACCGGAGACCGCCGGCGAGCCGCTTGGAATCGAGTGCGCGTCCGCTCGGAGGCCTTCCCTATTTTGCTCGGAGTTGCTAGGCAAAACTTGGCACCCCATACTGGCCCTCGATGAGCAGTGCGCTTGCAGAAGCCGCGATCGACCTGGGCGCGCTCGCTCCGTCGCTGGCGGCCACGTGTCGCGACTACCTCAACTCCTACGCAGAGGAGCTCGAGGCTGCCATCAAGCGTGGTGCCGGCGGCATTGCGCTGTCCCGTCGTCGTGCGGCCGTGCTCGACGGCCTGCTCAGTGCTCTGTTTTGTGCGGCCGATGCCGCTTCTCGGGCAGAGGGGCACCGCGCCAAGGGGCGGCTCTCCCTGGTCGCAGTCGGCAGCTACGGTCGCGGGACGCTCAGCCTCAAGAGCGACATCGACGTCATCTTTTTGTGCGACGACCCGGACGACGCGCACCTGGCCGCGCTGAGCGAGGCCTTCCTGTACCCGCTCTGGGATGTCGGTCTCAAGGTGGGTCACGCCGTGCGCAGCCTGAGCGAGACGCTGCTCTTGGCGCGCACGGACATCAGCACCGCCACCACGCTGCTCGACCTGCGGCGCATCGGCGGCGACGACGGCATCGTGCGCGAGTTCGTCGAGCGGGGGCGTGCTGACCTGTTTGGGGACGGGCTGGCGAGCTTCCTCGAGGCCCTCGAGAAAGACACCCACGAGCGGCACGAGCGTTTTGGTGGCTCGCTCTACTTGCTCGAGCCCGAGGTCAAGCTGGGTCGCGGCGGACTGCGCGACATCGACGTGGGCTTGTGGGCGGCGCGTGCACGCTGGCCCGTCGCGACGCTCGAGGGGCTGGTGCGCGTCGGCGCCATGGAAGAAAAAGAGCTCCACGACCTGCGCGCGGGCCAAGACGCCCTGTGGCGCGTGCGCAACCTGCTCCACCTACGCGCCAAGCGCGCGCAAGACCGGCTCACCTTCGAGGACCAAGAAGAGATCGCCAGCAAGCTCGGCTTCGTCGACGGTACACAGCTCGCGGTCGAGCAGTTCATGCAGCACTACTACCGCCACGCGCGCAACGTGGCGGGCCTGACCGAGCGCCTGCTCAAGCGCTCGCGTCCGCATCGTCCACTCAAGCTCGCGCCGCTCACCGACTTGCCCGATGGCATCGTGGCCACCGACGACGAGCTCGGCTTCAAACGTTCGTGGGTACTCGACGCCAAGCCCGAGCTCGCGCTGCGTCTGTTCACCGAGGTCACGCGCCACCTGCGGCCGGCGACCGAGGTCACGCGCGACGACATCGCAGCCTGGACCGCCGATCCCAGCTGGTGTCACGCGCTGCGTCGCTCACCCAACGCGGCGGCGCTGTTCTGCAAGCTGCTGTGTCACGCCGGCGAGGTGCCGCTGCGGCGCAACTCGATCCTCGGCGAGCTGCACGAGCTAGGCCTCTTGCTGGCGATGATCCCGGAGTTCGAGCCGGTCACAGGCCGCGTGCAGCACGACGTCTACCATGTGTACACGGTCGACGTTCACTCCATCGCCGCCGTCGATCGGCTGCGCGCTCTGATGCGCGGCGACCTTGCGCTCGAGTTCCCGCTGGCCAGTCAGCTGGCCGCCGAGACGCCGCGCCCGCTGCCGCTGTACCTCGGCCTGCTGATGCACGACATCGGCAAGGCCTACGGCAAAGACCACTCGCGGCAGGGCGCCATCATCGCGCGCATCGTGGCCGAACGTTTTGGACTGCCGCCGCTCGACGTCGATCACGTGGTGTGGCTGGTGGGCGAGCACCTGAGCCTCTACCACTGGGCTACGCGCCGCGACACGTCCGACCCCGAGACCATCGAAGAGCTCGCGCGCCACGTGGGCTCGAGCGACCGGCTGCGCGACCTATACCTGCTCACCATGGCCGACGTCTCCACCACCAATCCGCACGCGATGACGGAGTGGAAGGCGCGCATGCTCGAGGACCTGTACGTGGCGCTGTCGCGCGTGCTCGAGGGCCGTGCGCCCAACCTCATGCAGCGCGCCGAAGAGCTGCGGCGCAACGCGCGGATCGGCTTCGTGGGTGATCTCGGGCAAGATCAGCTCGAGGCGTTCGTCGACAGCATGCCCGAGCGCTACGTGCTCGCGCACCCGGTCGACGTCATCCGTGCGCACGCGCGGGCCGCACGCGACCGAGGCGACAAGCCGGTGCACGTGTCGATCTTCCCGGGCCCGACCCAAGACAGTGCCCAAGTGCTGATCCTCACCGACGACCGCCCTGGCTTGCTCGCCGACATCGCGGCCGCCATCGCCGCCAACCGCATCGAGATCACGGCGGCGCAGATCTTCGAGCGCGCGCGCAAGGGGCTGCCCCGCGAGGCCGTCGACTTGTTGCACGTCCGCCCCTCGGGCCGGCAGCGCGAGCCCATCGACTCCCAAGACGTGGCCAAGGTGTCGCGCGACATCGAAGCCGTGCTGACCGGTCGCGTGACGGCCGACCAGCTGCTCGGCAAGCGGGCCAAGCTGCCCAGCTGGGCGCGGCGCAAGGGCCCCGACGTCAAGACCCGCGTGGTGATCGACAACGACGTGTCGCCTCGCTACACGGTGGTCGACGTGTACGCGCGCGATCACGTCGGTTTGCTGTACACCATCGCCCACGTGCTTCATCAAGAAGGCCTGTCGATCGCCCTCTCCAAGGTCAATACCGAGGGGCTCAAGGCCGCCGACGTGTTCTACGTGGAGACGCCCGAGGGGCAAAAGCTCGACGCCGAGCGCTGCGAAGCCTTGCGACAAAGGCTGGTCGATGCGATTGAAGCAAGTCGTGAGCACGAACCGTAGAATCCTCGGCATCGCGACGTTGTCTCTCGCGATCGCCTGCGCCCCGTCCACCGCCAAGCCGGCACAAAGCGGTCCCAGCCCGGCCGACCTGATCGACCCGACGCCGGCGGCGCCTGCCAAGTCCGCGCCCAAGCGCTCCCCGCTCGTGCGCGAGGCCGAGGGGCTGCTCGGCAAGGGCGACGCTGCGGGGGCCAAGGCCAAGTTCGAGCAGGCCATCGCTGCCGACGGCAACGACCTGCGTGCGCTCCTGGGCCTCGGGCTCAGCTACGAAGCGCTGCAAAAGCCGGCCGACGCCGAGGCCAGCTACCAGAAGGCCATCGCGGTCGACGACGAGTTCGCCGAGGCGCACAACAACCTCGGCTTGTTGCTGCGCGACCGCGGCGACGACGCGGCGGCGATCAAAGAGCTGACCCGCGCCACCGAGGCCGACCCCAAGCTTGCCTCGGCGCAGCAGAACTTGGCGCTCGCGCTCGAAGACGCGGGGCAGGCGGCAGCCGCTGCCAAGGCCTACGACCGAGCCGTCGTGCTCTCGCCCAAAGACGGCTTGCTGCGCGCCAACCACGGTCTGTTCTTGCTCGCGCAGGGCGACCGCGAAGGAGCGCTCCGCGCATTGCGTGCGGGTGTCGAGCCGGCACGCGGCGACCGCGCCACGCTGCTCACGCTGGGCAACGGCTTTCGTCGCGCCGAGCAGCCCGACGAGGCTGTGCGTGTGCTCCGTCATGCCATCGAAGCGGGCGACGGCAAGGCCACGCCGGCGCTGCTGTCCGAGCTCGCTCTCGCTCAGAATGCGGCCAAGGATCCGGCGGCGGCCAAGGCGTCGCTCAACCAGGCACTCGAGCTCGACCCCAAGTACGCGACGGCGCACTACCTGCTCGGCTCCATCGAAGCGGCGGCGGGCGACAAGAAGGCGGCCAAGGCGCACTACGATCGCTGCATCGCCCTGGACCCCAAGGGGCCGCTCGCGGCAAAGAGCAAAGAGAAGCTCGCTGCGCTCAAGAAGTGATCCTGACGAAGTAAGTAACGTCTTCGGCTCCGGCGCGAACTAGCCAACGCACGCTCGTGTGGGGCGTGAGATCGGTGCGCGCGTGATCCAGGAGAGCACCGAAAAACAGCGAGCGTGGGGGTTGTCGTTGTCGCTGGCGTCTGCAGCCAGCAACGCCGTCTACGTGCTCGCGCTGCGGCGCGCTACCGTCGGTGCCTCCGCGCAGCGCGCCGTGTTCATGTTGTTGTTCTTCGCCGCGCTGTTCAACACCGTCAGCTTCGTCGTGAAGGGCGTGCGCAACGGCTGGCCGCAGCGCTCCTCGTCCGAGCGTCTGTTCGCGCTTCCGTCGCTGCTGCTCAGCGTGTTCACCGTGCTCGGCAACTTCGCGGCCAGCCGCTCCATCGAGCTCATGCACCCGGCGGTCGCGAGCGTCATCATCCAGCTTCAGGTGTTGTTTGCGTCCACCGCGGCGTACCTCTGGCTGCGCGAGCGCATCACACTCGCCTTTGCGCTGGGGAGCGTCGTCTCGCTGCTCGGCGTCGGCGTCATGCAGTGGCGCGAAGGTGAGTTCGGGAGCGAAGTGTGGCTGGGTACGCTGTACGGACTCGGGGCCGCCACGGCCTTTGGTTTGATGCAGGTGATCACGCGGCGCGTGGCCGCACGCGTCGACCCTCTGCGCTTCAACGCCGAGCGCTTGTGGCTCGCGGTGCTCTGGATGTCGCTCGTCCCGGGTCAGCTCGCGGGCCTCGGTGCGCTGCGCGCAGAGACCGTGCTGCTCACGGCCGTCGCCGCGTGTTTTGGGCCTTTTCTCGCGCGCATCGCGCTGATCTACGCGGCGCGTTACCTGTCCGCAGGGCTGACCACGCTGGTGGGGTTGTTGTCGCCCGTCGTGGTGCTCGCGCTCAGTGTGCCGTTGCTCGGGCAGGCGCCGCGCGCGCTGGAGCTGGTGGGGGGTGCGCTGGCCATTGCGGGCACGCTGATCGCGCTGCGGCCCGCGCGCTAGCGCATCGTCTCTCCGCTCGTCCAGCGCACCTGGGGTGCGCACGCACATGGTCTCCGCGACGGCAATTTACTCCCCTCCTTGGGATCGCGTACCCTTTCCGTGCGGGGGGCCGGGAGCGCGACATGGCGGAGTCCGAAGAGCTGATCGTGCTGGAGCCCCACGCCTCGGGCCGTCGTTACCTGCGCGAGCTGTGGAACTACCGCGAGCTGTTCTTGGTGCTCGCGCAGCGCGACATTCAGGTGCGCTACAAACACGCCTTTTTTGGCGTCGCTTGGGCGCTGGTTCGACCGCTCACGACCACCCTCGTGTTCGCGTTCGCGTTTGGTCAGATCGCGCAGCTGCCCTCGCAAGGCGTGCCGTATCCGCTGTTCGTGCTCGCAGGAGCTCTGCCCTGGCAGCTGTTCTCGAGCTCGCTCACCGAAGGTGGGAACAGCGTGATCGCCAACTCCCACATCGTCTCCAAGACGTACTTCCCGAGGCTCATCGTGCCGGCCAGCACGCTCCTGGTCTCGCTGCTCGACTTCGCCATCAGTCTGTTCGTCTTGCTCGGCACCATGCTCTGGTATCGGGTCCCGTTCACGCCGCGCATGTCGCTGGCACCGCTGTTCGTGGGGCTGACGCTGCTGGTGAGCCTCGGCGCCTCGCTCTGGATCTCCGCACTCAACGTGCGCTATCGCGACGTGCGCCACGTGGTGCCCTTCTTGGTGCAGTTCGGCTTGTTCGTCTCGCCCGTGGGCTACGGCAGCGGGGTGGTGCCCGCATGGCTGCAGACGGTCTACCGGTTCAACCCGCTGGTCGCGCCCATCGACGGAATGCGCTGGTGTCTGTTCGGCATCGCGCCACGCAGCTTTCAGGTCAGCCTGACCACCTCGCTGGTGGCCGGCGGTGCGCTGCTCGTGACGGGCTATCTCTACTTCAGAAAGACGGAAACGACCTTTGCAGACGTCATCTAGCCCATGAGGGTCGAGGCCACAGGACTCGGCAAGCGCTACACGCTGCGCCGCGTGGGCGCGACGCACCGCTACGGCAGCTTGCGCGAGACGCTGAGCGGGTGGGCGCGTCGCGCCGTAGGCCACGGCGCACCCAAGCAGGCAGCGACCAGCGAGGACTTTTGGGCGCTGCGCGACGTCAGCTTTCGTCTGCAAGAGGGAGATCGGCTAGGCATCGTCGGGCGCAACGGTGCGGGCAAGTCGACGTTACTCAAGGTGCTCTCGCGCGTCACCGACCCGAGCGAGGGCAAGGTGTTGATGCGCGGGCGGGTGGCGAGTCTGCTCGAGGTGGGCACCGGCTTTCATCCCGAGCTGAGCGGACGCGAGAACGTCTACCTCAATGGCGCCATCCTCGGGATGCGTAAGGCCGAGATCGTGCGTCAGTTCGACGCCATCGTCGACTTCGCCGAGATCGAGCGCTTCATCGACACGCCGGTCAAACACTACTCTAGCGGGATGTACATGCGGCTCGCGTTCGCGGTCGCCGCACATCTGCAGCCCGAGATCTTGATCGTCGACGAAGTCCTCGCCGTGGGCGACTCCAAGTTTCAGCGCAAGTGCCTCGGCAAGATGCAGGAGGTGGGCGGCGGAGGGCGCACCATCTTGTTCGTCAGCCACAACATCGGTGCGGTGCGCCAGCTGTGTAACCTCGCCATGGTCATGGATGCGGGGCGCTGCCTCGGCGTGATGCCGTGCGACGAGGCGGTGAGTCTGTACCAGACCAGCCAGCGTGACGCGAAGACGACCGCGGTCGGCGACACGCCGCTACGCCTGTCGGACATTGCGCTCAACCGCTCTCCGGCCGGTGTCGAGATGGAGGTGTTTACCAACGATCCGATCCGCGTCAGCTTCTCGTACAGCTGCGAGACGGCGGGACAAGACTTGCTGGTGTGCGTGAGCATCAAGCCGCTGACCACCGAGAGCCATCTGCTGTTCTCCAACAACCACCTCGAAGAGACGCTGCACCGCGCCGGCAAGACGGGGCGTGGCGAGGTCGAGTTTCCGAGCCTGCCGGTTGCGACCGGTCGCTACGGCCTGGACGTGCAAGGCTGGCTCGACGGCATCCAGGTCATCCCCTGGTCGCGTGTGTTCGAGTTCGAGATCCATGCCGTGCCGTCGTTCGGCAGTCAGACGCTGCATCAGAACTTCGGAGCGCACCTGATGCCTACCGCACGCTGGACGTTCCACGACGGGTGACTCAGCGCGGCAAAAACCAGCGAGCCTTGTAGGCGTCGCGTGTGCGGCGTACGCGCTCCCAGCGCAGTGCGAGCGCGCTTCGGGACAGTCGAGGCGCCCAGCGCAAAAAGTCGTCGAAGACGGCGCGCGCGCGTGTCTGCTCGGCCGCCGGGTCGACCCCACGAATGCTGGCGGCGGGGCTGTCGGTGTAGACGACCTGAGGCGTGCTGACGAACGCGAAGTCGGTGCGCGTCGCGATCTTGAGCCACAGCGCGTAGTCCTCCGCCGCGACCACGCTTGGCTGCTCGGGAAAGCCACCCACGTGGCGCAGCAGCGAGCGATGAAACATCGCCGAGCTACAGACCACCAGGTTGCTGCGCAAGAGCCGCTCGAAGGTCAGCCTCGGCTGTTCGAACGCGACCAGCGTCCCCGCCATGCCTAGGCCCGGGACCAAACGTGTCGCGTTGGTACAGGATGCTAGACATCGAAGTGTACGCACCAAGGCAAGCTGCGTCGTCAGCTTCTCGGGCAGCCACGCATCGTCGCTGTCCAAAAAAGCGAGCCACGTACCGCGGCTCTCGGCGATGCCGCGGTTGCGCACGATCGCAGGCCGGCCGTTGCGCCCGCAGGCCAAAAACTGAACGCGCTCGTCACCGATCGCCGCGACGACCTCGCGCGTCGCATCGGTCGAGCCGTCGTCACAGACCAGCACTTCGAGCGGCGGCGTCGTCTGTGCCAGCGCGCTTTGGATGGCGGCGACGAGGGTGTGTGCCCGATTGTAGGTCGGGATGATGACGCTGACGGGGTCGCTCTGCGCACGCACGTGGCCATCCTACCGCAAACGACTGCGGGCCAAGGCACGGAGCCTGCGCCAATGGGTCAGTGCGTGCTGCGCGAGAGGCCCGCGCAAGGCGTACTGACGGCGTATCCAGCGCGTGCGAAGCGCGACCTCCGCGGCCAGCTCTCGGTTGTCGTCCCGAGGGTCGAGCTGCTGGGCCGCGCGCCGCAGCAGCGACAGCACGCGTGCGAGGTTGGGGCTGGGCGAGAGCAGGTCGAACGCGCCGTGGTGGAGCGCGGCGAGGTCGACCATGTCGGCGCTGGGGATGGCTACGCCGAGGCAGTGGGCCATGTTCTCGGACCCGAGCTTGACCAGCATGCGCACGAAGGGCCGCACCGACACGCGCGACAAGCTGCTCGCGACCTCGCGGTACACCACCAGGCGCTCGGGTAGGTTGGCCATGCGCTCGCTGCGGGCGATGCGCGACCACAGCTCGTAGTCCTCCGGGGGCTGGCGCCGCGGATCGGTCGAGTAGCCGCCGAGGCGGCGCAGCACCGCGGTGCGCAGCATCACGCTGCTGTGCACGAACGGGTTGTCGAACAGCAGTGCAAACGCGAGCGCCTCGTGGCTGAGCGGATGATCGTGGAAGCGACCGCCGGGAGCGTCCCCTTCGTAGATCTCGGCGCGCGTGCCGAGCAGGCCGCAGCGCGGATGGGCGTCCATAAAAGAGACTTGTTGCGCGAGCCGCGTGGACCGTGAGAGGTCGTCGTGATCTTGCCGAGCGAGGTAGGTGCCGCGGCACAGGTCGATCGCGACGTTGAGGGTGGCAGACAGCCCCTTGTTGGCTTGCGACACCACGCGCACGCGCGGATCGGACAGACGCGCGAGGACGTCTGCCGTGCCGTCGGTGGAGCCGTCGTCGACGACAATCAGCTCGAAGTCGGGGAAGGTCTGCGTGAGCACCGACCGGACCGCGCGCTCCACGAACGCCGCACCGTTGTAGACAGGCAGCACGACCGACACCCGCGGCGAGCTCACGCCCCACTCGAGCGCAAGAAGTCGTGTCCGCCGAGTCTGCTCTTGTCCAAGATCAGCACCTTGGGCGTCACCGGGAGTGTCCAGCCCTCCGGGTAGAGATACTCAGGTCCGAGCACCTTGGGTGCGTGACAGCGGTTGAAGTAGTAGTTGATGTGGCTCTCGTCGTGCCAGACGGCCCAGCCGGTCCCGTTGACGTTGCGGCGCCTATCGAGCTCGATGTTGACACTCAGGTAGCCACACATGCGCAGCCACTCGGTGAGCGTGCCGCCGTTGAGACCTCCGGCGAAGTAGCGGCGTCGGCCACGACCGATGGCG
>JBEGTL010000249.1:0-11025 GCA_041179425.1 Pseudomonadota bacterium
GCTGAAAGTGATCACCAGACGTGCGTACGGTTTTCGCAGCTTCAGAAAGGCGGAAGTGGCTTTGTATCACGCGCTGGGGGCGCTTCCTGAGCCCGAATCAGCCCACAGATTTTGCTGAGGAGGCGATCATTTTTACGGCTGCGGACACACCCGGGATCTGACGCTCGATGGCGCCGAGCCCCGACTGCGCCACGTGTTCTTTGGCACTCCCATAGCCTCGTCGGCGCGTCGCCCAGTAGTCGTAGTCCGTGGACAGCAAGGTCTGCACGACTGCATGCCCTAGCGTCTACTCGTCTGCGGACGACTGCCATCGCAGTTCTCGAGCTTCTCCAGCGTTCAGGTCGGCAAGCTCCCCCTTCGCGCGAGCTCGACGCCTCAGTCGGCATGCATCGTGCGTCGGAAAAGGTCATGACCAAATCAGACCTGCAGTTAAAGCACGACGTCGAACAAGAGCTCCTTTGGGACCCAAAGATCAATGCCGCGCAAATCGGAGTGACCGTCGACGCGGGGACAGTCTCCCTGTTCGGAGCTGTCGGCACGTATGGCGAGAAGCTGGAGTCCGCGACGGCAGCCAAACGCGTGAGCGGAGTTCGCTGCGTCGCCGACGACGTAAGCGTGAAGATCCTGGGCGACCATGTTCGGACGGATTCGGAGCTCGCTGCCGCGATTCAGCGTGCGCTCGAGTGGAACGTCATGGTTCCAAAGTCAGTGACCATCAAGGTTCAGGATGGGTGGATCACGCTCGAGGGAGTCGTCGACGGCAACTATCAGCGCGAGGCGGCCGAGCGCGCGATGCTCTACCTCACCGGGGTCTTGGGCGTCACCAACTCGATCGAGCTGCGGGCGGAAGGCTCGTCCACGGAGGTCAAGAGCCGCATCGAGTCTGCACTGAAGCGTCATGCGGTTGCAGACGCCAAGGCGATCGAGGTCAGCTTTTCGGGTGGCAAGGTGACGCTGACTGGCTCCGTGACCTCCTGGTCGGCCATCCAAGATGCACGAGATGCTGCTTGGGCGGCCCCGGGGGTTACCGAAGTGGAAGATCGATTGAAGATGTGGTGACGCGCCGCGCGTCACATCACCGACTGAGCACGAACAAGATCGGCATTTTAGTCGCCTCGAGCTCGAGCAAGCGGCGCGCCGGGCGTGCAGCGAAGCACACCTTCCAAGATAGTAAGGTCCTCTCGCGCCCGAACGACGAGGACGCGAACCCTGGACCCTGGCATGGAGATCTCGCGATCACTGTCGTTCGATGCATTCGCGTCTTCGGCGAGCTCGAGACCGGCCCCGCCGAGTGCGCTCGCGGCATCCCAGCGCACCCGCGCGCTGTTTTCGCCGATGCCGCCCGTGAACACGACGGCATCTACGCCGCCGAGAACGCCTGCCATCGCACCCAGTGCTCGACGAATCGAAAGCACGAAACGCTCGTAGGCGAGCTGCGCGCGTGGCGAGCCCTTGTCTGCGGCTGCGAGGACCTCCCTCAGATCGCCCGAGACTCCGGACACGCCGCGAAGTCCGGAGCGCTCTGTCAGGGTTTCGCGGAGCTCGTCGACGCCAAGCCCACAATGTTGCTGGAGATAGAGTAAGACCCCCGGATCGATCGAGCCAGAGCGCGTAGCCATCATCAAACCCTCGAGCGGCGAAAACCCCATGGTGGTGTCGACCGACCGGCCGCATTCGACAGCCGTGACCGAGCAGCCACCGCCAAGATGGCAGACGATCAATCGCGCGGGCGGCGTGAGGAGAAGTTCGCTCGTCCGCTTGACTGCGTAGGCCACACTCAAGCCGTGGAATCCGAAGCGACGCAAGCCCCACCGCTCCGTCCACTCGAAGGGTAGGGCGTAGCCGGCTGCTGCTTCGGGCATCGTCGCGTGAAACGCGGTGTCGAACGTCGCCACCTGTAAAACCGTGGGGAAGGCGGCGCTCACAGCGTCGATACCGGCAATCGACGCGTGCATGTGCTCGGGGTCGAGAGGGGTGAGCCCCTCGAGTTCCTTCCGAACCGTGTCGTCGATGACGACGGCCTCGCGGAAACGCGCACCACCGTGCACCACCTTGTGGCCGGCGGCGTCGAACGGCGGAGCTCGCTCGAGCGCGGCGCGGAGCTGATCTGCGCGGGCGGCACTATCTGATGCCGTCCACGGCTCGTTGCCGCCGTCGAGGACCTTCCCGTCGGCCGCAAGAACTGTCCACTTCACGCTGCTCGACCCGGTGTTGAGGACCAAGACGCGCATCATGGCTGCGTGCTCGTCGCTGCAGTTCCAGGCAGCCGCTCGGACCGCCACTTCCAGTTGCGAATTTCCGGCAGGTCTTGGCCGTTTTTGGCGATGTACTGCCTGTGCTCCATCAGCTTTTCCAAAAGCTGCTTCTTCAGGGCGATGCCTTGGTCGCCTGTTTGGGGAACGCGGTCGACGACGTCTATCACCAAGTGAAAGCGGTCGAGCTCGTTGAGCACCGTCATGTCGAAGGGGGTGGTAATCGTGCCCTCTTCTTTGTAGCCGCGAACATGGATGTTGTCGTGGTTCGTGCGCCGGTACGTGAGCCGGTGGATCAACCACGGGTAAGCGTGGAAGGCGAAGATGACCGCCCTGTCCTTGGTGAAGAGGGCATCGAACGCAGCGTCGCTGAGGCCGTGCGGATGCTCGGATTGTGGCTGCAGCCTCATCAGGTCGACCACGTTGACCACGCGGACTTTTAGCTCCGGAAGGTGCTCGCGTAGTATGGAGACGGCGGCCAGCGTCTCCAGCGTAGGCACATCGCCGCAGCAGACCATGACCACATCGGGCAGAGCGCCCTGGTCGTTCGACGCCCACGGCCAGATCCCGATTCCCTCGCTGCAGTGCTCGACTGCTTCGTCCATCGTCAGCCACTGGGGCGCCGGGTGCTTGCCCGCGATTACGACGTTCACGTAGTGGCGGCTACGCAAGCAGTGGTCCATCACCGAGAGAAGACAGTTTGCGTCCGGCGGGAGGTAGGCTCGCACCACCTCCGCCTTCTTGTTCACGACGTGGTCGACGAAGCCGGGGTCTTGGTGCGTAAACCCGTTGTGGTCCTGACGCCACACGTGCGAAGCCAGCAAGTCGTTCAACGAGGCGATCTTGCGCCGCCACGGCAGCTGCGCCGCAACCTTCAGCCACTTGGCGTGCTGGTTGAACATGGAACTGACGATGTGGACGAACGCCTCGTACGAGTTGAAGACGCCGTGTCGCCCTGTGAGCAGGTAGCCCTCGAGCCAGCCCTCGCATTGGTGTTCGCTGAGCATCGAGTCGAGAACGCGTCCGGTCGGCGCGAGAAACTCGTCGTGTGGCGAGGTAGCGGCATCCCATTGACGGTCGGTGACCTCGAAGACAGCGCCAAGGCCGTTGGAGACCGTCTCGTCTGGTCCGAAGATTCGAAAGTTTCGCTGCTCGTCGTTGAGCTTGACCACGTCACGGAGAAACGGCCCGAGCACGCGCGTGTCGCCGATGCCGCGCTCCCCGCGTGCAGGCACCTCGGCCGCGTACTCGCGAAAATCTGGCATCTGCAGATCTCGTAGGAGCGCGCCACCGTTGGCGTGCGGATTTGCGCCCATGCGCCGTTCGCCCTTGGGCGCGAGCGCGGCCAGCTCGGGCTTCAAGCGGCCCCGATCATCGAAGAGCTCCTCGGGTCGGTAGCTCCTCAGCCACGCGTCGAGCAGCGCGAGGTGCTCGGGATGGGCACGCGGCTGGAGCGGCACCTGATGCGCCCGAAAGGTGCCTTCTACTGGAAGGCCGTCGACCACCTTGGGCCCGGTCCAGCCCTTGGGTGATCGGAAAATGATCATGGGCCAGCGCGGTCGGTCGGGGTTCTCGCGCACGCGAGCGTTCTCCCAGATGGTCTGGATTTGTTCGACTGCGGTCTCGAGCGCCCCTGCCATCGCCTCGTGCATCAGCTCGGGCTCGTCTCCCTCGACGAAGAGCGGAGTGTAGCCATAGCCGCGGAACAGCTGCTCCAGTTCTTCTCTCGTGATGCGGGCCAGGAGCGTCGGGTTGGCGATCTTGTAGCCGTTGAGGTGCAAGATCGGCAGCACCGCACCGTCGCAGGCTGCGTTGAGAAACTTGTTGGAGTGCCACGCCGTTGCCAGAGGGCCGGTCTCGGCCTCGCCATCGCCCACGACGCATGCGACGACGAGCTTGGGATTGTCGAACACCGCGCCAAAAGAATGACTGAGCGAGTAGCCCAGTTCGCCGCCTTCGTGGATCGAGCCCGGGCACTCCGGCGACGCGTGGCTGGGAATACCTCCGGGAAACGAGAATTGAAGAAAGAGCTTCTGCAGTCCGATCTCATCCTGGCCGATGTCGGGATAGATCTCGCTGTACGTGCCCTCGAGGTATGTGTTGGCGACGACCGCCGGACCGCCGTGACCCGGCCCGGAGACGTAGATCATGTCGAGGTCGTATCTCTGGATCACCCGATTGAGATGAACATAGATGAAGTTCTGCCCCGGAGTCGTGCCCCAGTGCCCAAGCAGCATGTGCTTCACATCCGCGAGCGTTAGAGGGCGCTTGAGCAGCGGATTGTCGAAGAGATAGATCTGCCCAACCGATAGATAGTTCGCCGCACGCCAGTAGGCGTCGATCTTGTCGCGCATATCGCTGGAAAGAGTCGGTGTTTTCACGGTTCGATTTCCTTTCACACGGGGAGCGCAAACAGCCGGCCCGAGCGTAGTGCAGAGGCCCCGCGAGCCTGTCATGTTGCTCGGCGTGTCAGATCGAAAGGCGCAGCAATGGGCCTACGGAGATCTGTCGAAACGCGCCACTCGTCAGCTGCACGTAGCTCGCCTCTAAGCCGAGTGCGACGCGCGAGGAGACAGCAAAATGGACCCCTCCCGCGGCCTGCCACGCGACGCTGAGCTTGGCAGACAGGCTCCGGTACGCAGGGCCCACGCCAGTGCTGAGAAAGAGGGTCGTCAGCGGGAGAGGGAGCAGACAGCGCAGATTTACCATGCTCAGTGCGAGCGAGTCTTTGTGGCCGAAGTAAGCCGCCAAGCGGAGACCGGGCGCCAGCGCGACGCGGCCGAGGACGAAGTCGCTCGCGATCTCGCCGCTGCCGGCAAGCCCGAGCCTTCCGCCGTCGGGCGGCACGTAGAGGCCGAGTCCGTAGACCAAGGACTGACCTTCCACCTGCCCCGGCCGGGACAACGCACTCGGCTGCGGCTCCTGTGCCTGCGCAACGCCGAGCCCTCCCAGGAGCACGAGGGCAAACGCCATCGCTGTCCGGGCTTTCTGAGCGCTGCCGTGGAGGAGCTCTTCTGTCATCTCATTCCTGTATCCCCACGAGTGCCTGACGGTGCCGGGAGATCGCCGCGAGCGTTTCGTCGATGTCGCCGAACAACCGCTGCTTCGCTCGCGCCATGGGGGTAGCGCGCGGCCAGCGCGATATCGTTTAGTGGCGACGGTTGCATCACGCGTGCCGCTCCCTTCCGCCGACGTTTGCGCGCGCCAGCCGTGTGCGATGGACATGCGGCGCAGTTTCTGCGCGATCCAAAGCGCGATTGCCGCAATATTTGCGCTTGCGTGGGTTGGGCAGGCATCGCGTCTCGTGACGGCGCGAGATGTGCGGTGGAGACGCTTCCGCAGGACTGCGGTCTCGCAGTAGGCTCTGCGCGACATGCGCGCGCACCGCCTCCAGGTAGCCATTCTTCCCAAGACACTGCTTGCCAAGAGCCACGAGAAGCGGTCGATGCGCGTGTCGCAGACGCTCGTTGCGTGCGCCGCGCTCGACGTAAGTGAGGTGTACGCCCGCCTCGAGACGCGCCCCGAAGGCTTGACCACGCGCGAGGCCGACGCCCGCCTCGTCCAGTACGGCCCGAACATCCTGGCGAGGGATCAACGTCCCGGCATCCTCACGTTGGTCTGGCGCGCGATCCGCAACCCTCTCGTGATCCTGCTCGCCGTGCTCGCGGCGGTGTCGTTTGCCACGGGCGACCCACGCGCTGCCACGGTGATGTTGCTCATGATTGGGCTCAGCGTCGGTCTCCGCCTCATGCAGGAGGCCAAGGCGAGCAGTGCGGCCGCCAAGCTGAAGGCGATGATCTCTGTCGAAGCCACCGTGCTTCGTGACGGCACGGCTCGGGAGATTGCGGTTTCGAAGCTCGTTCCGGGCGACGTGGTCCACTTGACCGCCGGTGACATGATCCCCGGTGACGTGCGCGTGGTGCAGGCCAAGGACCTGTTCGTGATTCAGGGGTCGCTGACAGGAGAGAGCTTTCCCGTCGAGAAGTTCGTGGTGGCAAAGCAGGGCGGCACGTCGGCGCCGCTCGAGCTGACGACTGTTGCGTTCCTCGGAACGAGCGTCGGAAGCGGTGCGGCCACCGCGGTCGTCGTCGCAACGGGTACGGAGACCTATCTGGGTGGGATGGCAGAGTCCCTCCAGGAGCAAGAGCCGCCCACGGCCTTCGACCGGGGCATTGCCCGCTTCACGATGCTCATGCTCGGCTTCATGCTGGTGATGGTCCCGCTCGTCTTCGTGATTAGCGGCGTCACCAAGGGATCGTGGAGCGACGCATTCTTCTTCGCGGTGGCGGTGGCTGTTGGCCTCACACCCGAGATGCTGCCGATGATCGTGACGATCTGCCTGTCGAAGGGTGCCGTCGCGATGGGCAGAAGGCGCGTCATCGTCAAGCGGATCAACGCAATCCAAGACCTCGGCGCGATGGATGTCCTGTGCACGGACAAGACCGGCACGTTGACGCGAGACGAGATCATTCTCGAGAGACACTGCGACGTCGCGCTGCGCGAAAACGACGGAGTGCTGGCTCTCGCATACATCAACAGTCACTTTCAGACGGGACTCAAGAGTGTTCTCGACCGCGCCGTGCTGGCGCACGAGGAGAGTCATGCCCACGCCCGCATTCCGCACCTGGTCAAGGTCGACGAGATCCCGTTCGACTTCGAGCGGCGCGTGATGTCGGTCATCGTCCGGACGCCCGAGGGCAACGACCGCATCATCTCCAAGGGCGCTCCGGAGATGATCTTCGGCAGGTGCGTCGCGTTCAGGCTCGACGGCAACCTCTTGCCGATGGACCACCCTCACATCGAAGCGCTCAAAATGGAGTACGAGTCGCTGAGCGCCGACGGGTTCCGCGTCCTGGCTCTGGCCACCAAAGATACGCCAGCGCGGGAAGGCGGCGTCGCGCACGCCACGCCGTATGGCAAAGCCGACGAGTGCGACCTGACGCTAGAAGGCTACGTTGCGTTTTTGGACCCGCCCAAGGAAAGCGCTCTCGCAGCCATCAGGGCGCTGGAAAAGCATGGAGTGAGGGTCAAGGTCATCACGGTTGACAACGATCTCGTTGCGCGCAAGGTCTGTACGCAGGTTGGGCTGGTGGTCGACCGCGCGCTCCTCGGCGATGCCGTCGAGAAGATGACTGACGCGGAGCTCGCGGCCGCCGCTGAGGAGACCGTTCTGTTTGCGCGCGTCTCTCCCGCGCACAAGCAGCGGATCATCCGGGCGCTGCAAACGCGCGAGCATACCGTTGGCTTCATGGGGGACGGCATCAACGATGCACCGGCTCTTCACGCCGCCGACGTGGGGATAAGCGTCGACACCGCGGTGGATATCGCGAAGGAGGCGGCGGATATCATCCTGCTCGAGAAGTCCCTGATGGTGCTCGACGAGGGCGTGCTCGAAGGTCGCAAGGTGTTCTCGAACATCGTCAAGTACGTGCGCATGGGAGCCTCGAGCAACTTCGGCAACATGTTCAGCGTGCTCGGGGCGAGCGTGTTCGTGCCCTTCCTTCCGATTGGCGGCCATCGTAGAAAACGCCGGCGACGCGATCATTGGAGTCGATGCCGAGGGAGAGATCTTCAGCTGGAATCGTGGCGCAGAGAGACTCTACAACTACCCAGCGCACGAGATCATCGGCCGGCCCATCTCGACCCTTGCCGCCGACGACGCCGGGCGTGCTGCGATCCATGGCGTGTGGCAGCGCGCGGTCGCAGGAGCCAAACACCAAGAGTACGACGCCTCGCGCGCACGCAGCGATGGCTCGTTGGTGGACGTACACGTGCAAGTGCGCGCCGTGGAGGACGCGCAAGGTGAGGTGCTCGGTTGGTCGGTCAGCGCGCGTGATATTACGGAGCAGAAACGACTTGCAGACGCGCTCGCGCAACAGGTCCACCTGTACAGCGCCATCGCGCGCAGCCTGCCCGGCGGCGCTGTCACCGTGTTCGATCGCGAGCTGCTCTTCGTCACCGCCGAAGGCGAGCTCCTCGAGACGCTCGGGGTCGACAAACATCAGCTTGTAGGCAAGTCACTCGCGGAGCATTCGACGGCGGCCAACCGCGACTCGCTGCTGCACCTCTACAGGCGTGCGCTCGAAGGGGTCTCCACCGAGATCGAGGCAGAGCGAGCCGGGCGCCTGCTGCTGATTCGTGTGGCCCCTTTGCACGATGCGCATGGCGCGATCAGCGGCGGCATGGTGCTCAGTCTCGACGTCACCGCCCAGCGCCGCCAAGCCCTGTTGCTGCGTACGATTGCAGAAAATGTCCCAAACAGTGCGATCGCCGTGTTCGATCGCGCGCTGCGAATTACGTACGCTGCGGGTCACAAGCTGTATGAAGCCGCCCACTGCGGGCCAGAACAGCTCGAGGGTAAATCACTGGGCGCGCTGACGGGCGAAGACAGGCAGTCGCTCTATCGCGCGACCTTCGACGGCGAGATCGTGACCGACGAGCAGACGCGTTTCGGGCGCGTGTTCGAGTTGCGGGCCCTACCCATTCGAGACCTCCGTGGCGAGATCGCATCCGGGTTGCTGCTGATTTACGACGTGAGCGCGCGGCGCGACGAAGCCGAAGAACTGCGGCGAGCCAAGCTGCTGCTGGAAGCAACTATCGCCAACATGCAAGACGGCGTGTCGCTACTCGATGTCGACAAGCGCATTCTCCTGGCCAACGATGCCTATGCAAGCCTCTTTGGCCGATCGAGGGAGGACCTCGTGGGGCTCGGCCCGACCGACTTCTTCGCGTTGGTTGCGAGTCGTTTCGAGCAGCCGGAGCTCTTTGGTGAGTTGCTGCGAGCGCAGGCACAGAGCAGCGTCGAGCTGGTGCTCCGCCTGCCCCGACGGCGCGTCCTGCGCCGCACGATTACTGCCGTGGGCGGGCACGGTGCGGGCGGGCAAGCTGTGGGCGAGCAAGGCTGTGGGCCGGAGAGTCCGTCGGCGGGCAAGTCCGTCGCTGGGACCAGCCAAGCCGGCTATCTAGTGGTCTGGCAGGACGTCACCGCGGACAGCGATATGCGCGAGCAGCGGCGACACGAAGCCATGACCGACGCGCTCACAGGCATTGCCAATCGGCGTGCCGCCCAAGCCGCGCTCGAGTCTGCTGTCGCGCAGCGAAGTGACCCGAATGTACCGCTCAGCGTCGCCCTGTTCGACATCGATCACTTCAAGCGCATCAACGATCTCCATGGTCATCCGTTCGGCGACGCGGTGATTCGCGAGGTGGCTCGCGTGCTGGCTGCGCAGACACGCACGAACGACCTGGCAGCGCGGTGGGGTGGCGAAGAGTTCATCGCGATCATCGCGGCGACACGCGAAGGTGCAACGGCCTTTTGCGAGCGCGTGAGGGCCGCCGTGCGCGCGCTGAGCTGCCCCGAGCTAGCGGGGCTCACTATCTCGGCCGGTGTCGCAACGCGCACTGCCAACGAGAGCGCGCACGCGCTGATCAAGCGCGCCGACGAGCAGCTCTATCGCGCCAAGGGCAGCGGCCGAGATCGGGTGAGCTGGTAGTCCGGGCAGCATGCGGCCCGGCGGACGCGTCTTTCGCGCAGCAGCGCTTGTACTTCTTGCCGCTGCCGCACAGGCACGGTTCGTTGCGACCAATCGCCCCACGAAAGGAGAGCGTCGCATCTGCAGCCGGTGGCGAGGGCCGAGGCGCGTGCTGCTGGAGCGTGTGCGGCCGTCGACGGCAACGTCCGGACGGCGAGCGGCACTCGGGGGGTAGCTTTGCAGTCGATCGCGTTGGAAAGTGCTCGAGACGCCTATCGGACGGAATCGCCGGGACCTGCCCCCCCAACCTGGATGATCCAAGGCGACTTCACATCAAAATGCCAGACTACACCGCAGTTGTTTGTGGCATTGAGCTGAGATCCGTCCGCGCTTATGGAGAGCTCGACGAAAGGATTGGAACGGTCGAGGAACACACTAAACTCGAGCCTGCCTTGCGCATCAGACTTCGCGATGAATCCGTCAGCTCCCTGTGCTCCCTCTCCTGCAACGAACTTCCCGCCCGCGGGCAGTTGGAGTTCGCAGGTGGCGATTACTTCGGTCCACCAGTCGGGGTTGAACGACAAGAATGAGGATACCGTCGTCTCGGCAATTGCACGAACGTTGGTTGTTTCGTCGTAGATCTCGATTGAGAGCAGAATCATCCGGTCGTCTGCGAACGTCACCGCGTTCGCAATGGGAACGAGTTCGTCGGACCAAGCAACTGACGCTTTACTTTCCACAGCGGACTACTTTCGGGCTATCTGTCAAACCCCCGTAGGGAACGGCTCCGCCTGTCGTGAGATTTCGCTTGTCGTTCATTCTCATCCAGAAGGCCTTTCGCCAAGATTTCTTCGCCCCGGGCTTTATCGCCGCTGGATCAACCAGTTCGATAGGAACTTGCCGCAGTCCAGCCTCACGCGCTGCGAGCAGTCGCCTATTGTCGTATGACACGAGTTCGCCATTCTGCTCCATCACTCTCAGTGGTCCGCTCCTCTCCCAACTCCATCGTCCGCCGGCCATGTCCGCGGAATACTTGTCAACCTCATGGCCCCGTGCGCAAGTAGGGCGTCGAGTTCCGCCTCCTGCTCTCGCATGCCGGCGTCAGCGGTTGCCCACGGGACACCGCCAGCCTCGCCCAGAGTCAACAGTCGCCCCTCGACCCACTCGTGCAGCGGCACGTTGCCATCCCACACCCAACGCGTCGTCTGCCCCCGGTACGTCTTCTTCACTCGCCGCCCGAGCGGGTCGTACGCAAACGAGACCTCACTCCCATCAGGCCGGCTCACGCTGGCGAGCATGCC
>JBEGTL010000250.1:0-11009 GCA_041179425.1 Pseudomonadota bacterium
CACCGAGCTCGACGATCCGCTGCAGCTCGCGAGCGTGGTCGAGCCGGGTGCACAGCCAGGCTCGCGCGCCCTGGCGCTCCTGCTCGTGCTGTTGTTGCTCGCTCCGTGGAGCGTCGGCTTCATCGTCACCGCGATACGGCACAAACGAGTCGTGCGTCGGCTGCGCTGGCGTGGCCAGGTGCTGCACGTGGGCACCATCGGCATCGCGCTGCTCGACCTCTTTCCCGCGCTGCTCGACGTGGTGCTCGGCGGGCGCGACCTGATTGGCGTCGCGCTGCCCAGTGCCCTCGAGGTCGAAGGCGATCGCAGTGACGGGCCGAGTCGCGTCGGGGCGATCGACCTGTCGCTGGCGCTGGCCCCCGGCGCGAGTCTCTCCACGCTGCTCTGGATGTGGCGTTGGTACCTACAAAACAAGACTGCTGAGCTCGACCGCAAGCTCGGCTGGGAAGCTTTTCGGGAGGCCCACCTGACCTACAAACGACCGGCTTCACCGCCCTGACTTGCGGAAGTTTTTGACAGCTCGCCACACGTTCAGTAATCCTGTGTCTCACCTAACCGCGCGGGCAGGCTTCTAGCGCGATCCAAGCGTCGAACGCGCCGTCAGGCGTGCGAGCGGAAAGAGGCGAGGCGCAGCGATGCAGAAACTCACCCAGCGTCAAATAATGGTGCTCGAGTTCATCCAGACCACCATCGACACCGACGGCTACCCGCCGACGTTGCGCGAGATCGGCAACTTCATGGGCATCCGCAGCACCAACGGTGTCAACGATCACCTCCGCGCGCTCGAGCGCAAGGGCTACCTCACGCGCAAAGACATGAAGTCGCGCACGCTGCGGCCCACGCGTGCGGTCGAGCGTCTGGTCAAGGCCGCGCCGCTGCCGCCGATCGAGAACGAGAATGCGTTCAACTTCGACGACCTGCTCGAGGTGCCCATCCTGGGCCGCGTCGCGGCCGGCGCCCTACAAGAGGCGATCGAGCAGCCGAGCGACCACGTGCGTATCGACCGCATGCTGGTGGGTTCGTCGCAGCGCGACGTGTTTGGTCTGCGCATTCGTGGCGAGTCGATGATCGAGGCTGGCATCCACGACGGCGACTACGTGTTCGTGCGCAAGCAGCTCGAGGCCTCGCGCGGGCAGATCGTGATCGCGCTCGTCGGCGACGAGGCCACCTGCAAGTACTACTTCCCCGAGCGCGACCACATTCGCCTCGAGCCCGCCAACAGCAAGATGGCGCCCATCCTCATCCCCAAGACCGACTGGCGCGAGACGCAGCTGCTCGGCGTCGTCGCCGGCATCTACCGCAAGCTGCTCAGCTGATGCCGTCCGTTCCCGAGGCCTTCACGCCACCTCCGCGCGTCTTGCTCGGTCCTGGTCCGAGTCAGGTCGCTCCCTCCGTCCTGCGCGCGCTGTCCTTACCCACCATCGGCCATCTCGATCCGGCCTTTCTGGGCGTGCTCGATCAGGTGCGCGCCATGTTGCGCGAGGTGGTGGGCACCTCCAACGAGCTCACCATGCCCATGAGCGGCACCGGCTCGCTCGGCATGGAGACGTGCATCGTCAACCTGGTCGAGCCGGGCGACCGGGTACTGGTCGGCATCAACGGTGTGTTCGGGCAGCGCCTGGCCGAGGTCGCACGTCGTGCGGGCGCCGAGGTCGTCACCGCCGAGTGCACGTGGGGCCGCGCACTCGACGTCGACAGCCTCGCGCGCGCAGCGGCTGGGCGCAGCTTCAAGCTCCTCTGCATCGTGCACGCCGAGACCTCCACGGGCGCGCTCACGCCCATCGCTCCCTTCCGCGAGCTGGCCGATCGGCTGGGCGCCCTGCTCTTGGTCGACGCGGTCACGTCCCTCGGCGGCGTGCCTGTCGACATGGACGCAGTCGGCGCCGATGCGCTCTATTCAGGCACCCAAAAGTGCTTGAGCTGTCCGCCTGGCCTCTCGCCCGTCAGCTTCTCCCCGCGCGCCATGCAGGTGGTCGCACAGCGAAAGCTTCCCGCGCAGAGCTGGTACGTCGATCTCGGCCTGATCGCCAAGTACTGGGGCGGCGAGCGGCTGTACCACCACACGGCGCCCATCAACATGATCTACGCGCTCCACGAGGCGCTCCGACTCGCGCTGAACGAGGGGCTCTCGTTGCGCTACGCCCGTCACCGTCAGGTCAGCCACGCGCTCGGCGTCGGGCTCGAGGCGCTAGGCCTGCGCTTGCTGGTGCCGGCAAGCGAGCGGCTGCCTCCGCTCATGCTGGTCGAGATCCCGGCGGGCGTCGACGATGCCCGCGTGCGCCGTCACCTGCTCGAGCGCGACAACGTCGAGATTGGCGGTGGCCTCGGTCCCCTCAAGGGCAAAGCCTGGCGGATCGGCCTGATGGGCGAGAGCTGCACCGCCAACAGCGTCAGCACCGTGCTCGCGGCCCTGCGCGACGCGCTGATCAGCGAGGGGCATCGAGCGCCCGACGATCCGGTCGCAGCGGCCCAGGCGCAGCTTCGCTGAAGCGTGAGGCGCCCTCGGTGGGCAGACTTTTGACAAGCCGTCGTCCTCACCCCCCTGTCTCCAGTTGAACCGATGACCATCGTCAGCCAGCCTTCGTCCGCTGACGTACGATGGTGCAGGGAATTCCCAAGCTAGGCCCGTTTGAGCTGCTGCGCCGCCTAGGCGCAGGCGGCATGGCGGAGACGTTCTTGGCGGTCCGACGCGGCCCTGCCGGCTTCGAGCAGCGCGTGTGTATCAAGCGCATCTTGCCGGCGTACGAGAGCGATCAGGAGTTCGTCGCTGCGTTCCTCGACGAGGCGCGCACGTCGGCTGCGCTGCGCCACGCCAACATCGTCCAGGTCGTCGACTTCGGGCTCAACGACGTCGACGGCTCGCACTACCTGGCGCTCGAGCTGGTCGACGGCATGGACCTGCGCGCTCTGATGGAGCAACACGCCGAGCTCGATGCCGAGCTGGTCACGTTGATCGCGTCTGAGCTGGCCGCTGCGCTCGAGCACGCGCACGGCGCGGACGAAGGGCGCGCGCCCGTGGTGCACCGCGATCTGTCACCGTCCAACGTCCTCATCAGCCGCGCCGGCGAGATCAAACTGACGGACTTCGGCATCGCGCGCGCGATCGGCGGCAGCCATCGCACCGCGTCGGGCGTCATCAAGGGCAAGATCCCGTACATGCCGCCCGAGTACGTCGAGGGAGGTCGCTTCGACGCGCGGGGCGATCTGTTTGCCCTCGGCGTGCTGATCTACGAGCTGCTACACGGCCGACGTCCGTTCGACGGAGACACGGAGCTCGACACGCTGCGCAAGATCGCCGCCGGCGAGCGCCGTCCGTTCGAGGCCAGCGCGCCCGCCGCACTCATCGCGTGCGTCGATCGTCTGCTGCAGAAAGACCCTGCCGATCGGTTCGACAATGCGCACGCGCTGCTCGACGCGTTGCCAGCGGTGCCGGTCCATCAGGCGCGGCGTCGGCTCGCGGCCCTGGTGCGCGCGCGGACGTCCCACACGTCGCTGCTCGAGGCGGTCGCCATCCAGCCGACGGAACATCAACCCGTGCCGCGCACCCTGCCCCTGCCGCCGGAGCGACCCGCGCTCGCCGATCCGAGGACCCCGACCCCCGCCCGCGCAAAAGCACCCGGGAGCACGAGACAGCGCTCGCTGCTCCCTTCGCGCACGGCGTTGCTCGCCCTCTGCGGCTCGCTGTTCGTGCTGCTGTGCGTGGCTGCCTTGGCCATCTCGCGCGGCGAGCAGCCAGCGCCGAGTGCAGCCGCACGCCCGCCGCGACTCCCCGCGTGGCCCGGTCTCTCGGCGGTTGGCCGTGCACCCGAGGCGACGCGGCTCGCACCGGCTGCGGCACTTCCTCCGCAGACGGATCCGACCCACCCGGCCGACGACGTGCTCCGGGCACCTCACGCAGGCGAGACGAGTGCGCGCGCGCCTGCGTCTCGCGCTGCGCTCCAGGACGGCGCAGGCTCCAGCGCAGAGCGGCACGCCGGCGGCGAGCGCTCCGCCAGCGGCGACGAGGCAAAGGGCAGCAAGCGCGAGCTCGCCGAGCTGTACGTCGTCGTCTACCCGTTTGGCGATGTGTGGGTCGACGACAAACCTGCGGGCGCCGCGCCGCTCTCGCTGCACCTCGCGCCAGGCAGCCACGAGATCGCCGTCGGAGAGGGCCGCGCACGCGAGCGTCAGACGGTGCGCCTACGCTCCGGGGAGAGCCGGCACCTCACGTTTCGGTCCGCACCCGTCCCCTGAGCGTCGGCGCGCGCGCTTCAGACCACGTTGTGCTTTTGCTGCTCGAGCAGGCCGATGCCAATGCCGAGCGCGCGCCGCACCCGATCGAGGAGCTCCTTGTCGAGCGCGATCTTGGCGGCCTGCTGGTCGATACGATCGTTGGCGCGACCCAGGTCGGTCTCCAGGTTCGATAGGCGCTCAGAGAGCTGGACGCCGGTGCGCTCGAGCGAGGCGATGCTGGCGCGCATGGCAGACAGCTCGTTTTGCGCGGAGTCGCGCTCCTCGGTGCGCTTTGCGAGATCGCCTTCGAGCGAGCCGATACGGCTGCTGAGCTTGGCGTCGAGCTCGGACTTGGCCGCCTCGATCTCGCTGATGCGATCGCTCAACACATCGCCGTGGGTCTGCGCGTCGGAGAGCTGCTTTTGCAGCGCGGCGACGGCGCTGGCATGACGACCCTCCATGTCCTTGCGGAGCGCTTCGTACTTGGCTTCGAGCTCGCTGGTGAGACCGGCCAGGGCCGCATTTTTGGCGTGCTCGGCGTCGGCGAGCCTTCGGTCGAGCTCTTGGGAACGCTCGTTGGAGAGCGTCTCGATGGCGCGCTCGCGTTCGGCGTCGGCATCCGCGAGCGCTGCGGCCAGGGCCGCCTCGGCCGCCCGACGCGCCCCTTCGAGCAGGTTTTCGTGCGCAGTTCGTGCATCGGCCAGCTCGCGGTCGTGTCCGTGTCGCAACGTAGCGAGCGCGATCTCGCGCGTCGTGTTGGCGTCTGCCAGCTCTTTTTGGCCGCGCGCCTCGAGCTCGGCCTGCGCCGACATGTGCTCTTTTTTGAGGTTCTCGAGCTCGGCGCTGCTCGCACGCTCGCGCGCCTCGAGCGTCTGGGCGTGCACGGCCTTGGCGTCGGAGAGCTCGCGCGCGCTGTTGGTCTTGAGCTGTTCGAGCTCGTCTTCGAGTCGTTTGCCCTTTTCTTCGGCGCGCGCCAAGCGGCCACGAAAGTCTTCGAGCCGCTTGCTCACCGCTTCGCGATCGACCTCGTACGCGCGGATCTTGGTCTGTGCGTCTTCGAGCTGACGCTGCGAGGCGAGCAGGTTGTCGTGCAGCTCGGCCTGCACACGCTCGAGCTGCAGCGAGCGGTCGCTGCCGTCGAGCAGCTGCCGATCGCGCTGCGTGATCTCGTCGCGCAGGGAGAGCAGCTCTTTGTCTTTGCGATTGAGCTGCTCACGCAGATCGAGGTAGTCGCGACTGGAGATGCCCATCTGCCCGGTCGTGGATGCCGGCGCCGGGGACGGTGTCAGCGCGGCCGCTGCGGCTCGTTTTTCGGCGGCCTCGGCGCGGGCGGAGAGATCTTGGAGGCGCCCCTCGGCATCGCGCGTCCGCTGCTCTTCATCGAGGGCGCGTCGCTCGGCGTCGGCGGCCCGGTGGGTGAGCTGCTGCGCGCGACTCTCGGCGCCCTCGGCGCGCTGCTCGGCGCTGGTCACACGCTCTTGCGCGTTCTCGACACGGGCCTCGGCCACTTCGGCTCGCTGCTCGGCCTGCTGCACGCGCTGTTCTGCCTCGCGCGCACGGCTCTCGGCCTGCTCGACCTCGAAACGAAGACGCTCGAGCTCGGCGGTGTCGACCGCGGCCTGAACCGGCTCTTCGGACGCGAGGCCTTGCGTGGCGTACTGGTGCCCCACGAAGGACTGGACGGGCGGGCTCGCCACCGCGACATCTTCACGGATCAGCTCGCCGAACGCGTTGTCGGCAAACGCATCGATATCATCGTCGACCACGTTCGACTCTCCTGCTTCGGGGGAAGGCTCGGCGTCCGGGAACCCTGCCAAGGGCCCAACCTCGTGCAGCAACGCGCCGAACGAGACGGGCAGCTCGACGTACTTGTCCGCTTTGCGTTTGAGCTTCTTGTGCTGCTCGAAAGACGCGACGTGCTGCGCGCCGCCCATGATGACGAACGGCACCCGCGCCAAGTCGTCGTCGGTCTTGAACCGTTTGCAGAGCAGGAAGACCTCGGGCGGCGCATCGAGCGCATCGACCGAGACCAGGATCAGCGCGACCCCACCCTCTCGCACACTGGCAATGGCGGCGTCGGCGTCGCGCGCGAGCTCTACCGCTGCTCCGATGCGCCCGAACCCCTGTGACAACTCTCGAACGAAGTTCGTGTCCTTCTCGAACACGAGAACGCGTTGGGCCATCGCCACTCCCTCTGATCAGCCCCAAAGACATCGGCCGGACCAAGCGCGCGGTAGGTCCGCACGCTGGCAAAACCCACGACCCAGGCGACGTGAGCTTTTGCGAGCCAGCATCCAGGATAGTGGCTACCCGGCAGTGGTGTCAACGCGTACGAGCCGCCGAAACAGCGCGCTTTTCAGCAGTTTGCGTGCGCGTTGCGGGTGTCGTGCGGCCGCTCGCAAGCGGGTCTTGGGAGGCGTGTGTCCGTCGCGCGCGCTGGTACAGGGCGATGTGTGGCGCGGAGGGCGCGGTGTTTCGCGCGCGCAAAACAGACAAGCGCGCGGTGTTTCGCGCGTGCGCCAAACGGCAGCCGGCTACTGCACCGACGCTTCGCCAGCGAGGCGCAGACCATCTTCGGGCGCGAGGTCCCCGACCAGGGCGTACACCACGCCGCCGTGCTCGACGAGCGGCACCAAGTGAGGACCGACTCGTACGTAGCGCAAGCTGCGGCCACCCGTGTGCACCTGCTCGGCGACATCGCCGTCGAGCGCGTGCGCGGGGGGACGAAACGCAACCACGGTCATCTTGTGTCCGCGCGTCTCGTACTGGAACGTGACGGCGTGGCGACCGCCGACCTCGGCGTGGCGCGCCCCGACGAAACGAACGCCTGGATCGACGAACGAGACGGGCTGCGCGTCGAAGTCGACCTTGTCGGCGAAGTACGCCGGCACCTGGTCGCGGCGCGCGACCTCGGCCGGATACGGGCTGGTGTGGGCGCGGACCACGTCTTCGAACAGGGGCCCCACGGCGGCCAGCGCGTGCTTGCCCTTGAGCTGCAGCGCGCCACCGATGCCGAACACCATCAGCGCCACCGCTGCCATCGCCGCCGTCGCGCGCCAGCTCTGGTCGAAGCGTGCGAGCCGCGGCATCAGGGACGCCCCATCGGCCTCCTCGGTCAGCGCGCGCTTGACGCGATCGCGTAGCTCGCTTGGCGCCTCGAGCTTGCCCTCGTGGCCCAGGCGCTGCTTCATCCATTGCGCGAACGCCATGCGTTCACGACAGCCCGTACAGCCGGCGACGTGTTCATCGACGGCGATCTTCGTGCTCGGGTCGACCTCTTGATCGACCACCGCATCGACGTATCGCTCGACCGACCCGCAGTTCATCCTGCTACTCCCTGTTTGCGCTGCCGATAGCTCTGCATGTCGATGGCCGGCGCCACGCCCGGCCCGTCTTGAGACGACTCGTCTGTGCCGGGCGCGACGATGCCCATCAATACCGCCTGCTCGAGCAGCTGCTTTTGCATCATTTTGCGAGCGCGGTGGAGGCGCGACATGACCGTGCCGATGGGTACCGCGACCGTCTCGGCGATCTCTTTGTACGAGAGCTCTTCGATGTCGGCGAGCACGATCATCAGCCGGTAGTCGTCCGGCAGGTTGTCGAGCGCGCTCAAGATCTCGTCGCGCAGCAGGCCCTCTTGGGCGACTGCCGTGGAGTCGGTGAGACCACGCATCGCGGCCCGGCTCATCACTCCGTCGCCGACGGGCGTGCCCTCTTCGGTGTCGAGCACACGACGCTCGCGGGCGTGACGGCGGTAGTGATTGATGAACGTGTTGGTCAGGATGCGCAGCAGCCAAGCCTTGAGGTTGGTGCCCGCCTCGAAGTGGTGCTGAAAGCGGTAGGCGCGAACCAGCGCGTCTTGCACCAGGTCCTGCGCCTCGTTTGCGTCGCGCGTCAGTCGCATGGCCGCGCCGTACAGCACGTCGAGGTGCTCGAGCGCAGCCTCCTCGAAGTCGCCGACCTTGGTCCTGCTGGCCTTGCCACGCCGAAATCCAAACACCATGGGGAGTCTCCCGGGGGCCCCGACGTGCGGGCCCTGTCGCCGGCAAGTCTTGCCGTCCGTTGGCTCAACCCACAGTTTGCCTCATCTATTCCGCGGGTGCCGCCAGAACTCGAGCCCTGTTTCCGTGCTCACCCGGGGCCGCTCCCGGGGAGAGCCCCGGCACTCAGGGCTCGCGGTGTTCCTGGTCTGGCGCGCCCTCCGGAGGGGGCTCGCTCTCGCTGTTTGCACCGGCCACACGGGGCTCGGCGCCCCGGGTCTCGCTGCCGCGCTCGCGCCAGTTGGTGAGCCGGGTCTCGAGATCTTCGATGCGGGCCTGGAGCCGCGACACCTCGTGCGAAAGCTCTCGCAGCGGGGCGATGACCCCGCCGATCAGCGTGCGCATCTTTTCGTCGGCGCGCCGATGTAGCTCTTCGAGTGCCTCGACGGCCGGCGCCACCACGCGGCGCGGGCTATCGCGCAGCGCGCTGAGATCGGGCAGCTCGGCCTTGGGCATGAAGCGCCCGACGGGCCCGTCGCGCAGCTGCGCGATGAGCTTTTCGCCGCTCTGCTGGATCATGTCGCGCAGGGTCTTGGCACCTTGTCGGGTGGACGCCTCGGCGCTCTTTTCCGACTCGTAGATGATCTGCGCCAGCGTGACGCTGGTGAGGTTCTCTTTGGTGCGGTTGTCGATGATCTGCACGTCTTCGCCGCCGCGGACGAGCTCGGCAATCTGGGGCAGCGTGACGTAGCGGCTAGAACGCGTGTCGTAGAGCTTACGATTCGCGTAACGCTTGATCACACGCGGGTTCGCACTCTGGACATCGGGGTCGAGCATAGGTGAACCTTTCCCTGGTAGCGCGTGAAGCGACGGGCGGTCAAGCCTTGGGGCACCATGAGGGCGCACCATGAGTAGGCTGCCAACCCGCTCGAAGATCACGCAAAGAGAGCACTTCTCGATGCCAGCGCACGAATCCGAGGCCGCCGCGCAGATCGCCCAAGGCTTTGCGCGCACGCTCGGCGGCATGCTGGACCCCACGCTCCAGGTGGCCTGGCTGCGCGAACAGCTGGTGCGCTTGGGCGCCGCGCGGGCCGCCGACGTGCTGACCATCGTGCTCGCGCGCGCCGAGCAGCGCGAGGAGCGCTACGCCGTGGTGCTGCTCCGCGCGTCGATGGCGCTCGCGTTGCCGGAGCTGGCTGGGGCCAAGCTGGCGATCGCATGCTGTGCAGAGGCACGAAACCAGAGCGGCCTCGCCCGCTTCTTGGGGGCGAGCGACCCCGGACAGGAGTCGCCGTCAGCCAGCTCGGGCGCCGACGCCGGCCCCGAGCTCGAGCCCGGCGAGCGAGCACTGAGCGGCATGGACCCTGCGCTGCGCCGTGCGCGAAAGGCCGGCAAGGGTCGGCCGCTGTCCCTCGGCGAGCGCAAGAGCCTGGCCCGACGGCGCGATCGCAACGTGCTCGCGCGCGCCTTGCGCGACCCGCACCCGGATGTGGTGGACATCCTGCTCGACAACCCCGCGCTCACCGAGCTCGACGTCGTGCGCCTGTGCGCACAGCGCCCCGTGCAGCCAGAGGTGTTGACGCTGGTGTTTGGGCACGCTCGCTGGATCGTTCGTTATCGCGTGCGGCTCACACTTGCCCTCAACCCGCACACACCCGAGGAGATCGCGCTCCAGCTGCTGCCCCACCTGACGGCCACGGACCTTCGCGCGGTGGCACGATCGGGCGATGTCTCGGCGCGGGTGCGCGAGGCCTGCGTGATGCCGCCTCAAGGCTCGCTGCACTGAGCCACGTCTCTCCGGCTGGCTGGCACCGCACGTCGACGCGAAGACGTCGACTCGGCAGGCGCCGTCTCGCTCAGCTCTTGCGCTCGATGACTTCTGCTTCGTGAACCTTCTTGGTCTCGTCGAGAGACGGGTTCGCACCCGACACGACTCGTTTGTCGGTGGGCGTGACGTCGATGTCGTCGTCGTGGTTGACGCCGCGCTTGAAGTTCTTGATCGCCTTGCCGATGCCTTCGCCCAGCTGGGGAAGTTTGTTCGCACCGAACACGAGCAGGACGATCACGAGGATGATGAGAAGCTCTCCCATTCCGGGCATACGCACGGTCCGTTCTCCTGCTGACTCCCCCAAATCCGTGAGGATTGGGCCAGCCTACGCCCCACCCCCAGTGCTCGCAAGCGAAGAGCTCGCGGCAGATTCGTAAGCTACATAGCGGCGGCATGGGATCCCCGATCGCGACCGTGCAGCTTCATCGCAGCCATGCGGGGCCGATCGCGGCCGGCCATCCATGGGTGTTTGCGCAGGCCGTTGCGCGCACGGTCGGCGATCCCCAGGCCGGCGACGAAGTGCGCGTGGTCGACCCGACCGACAAGGTGCTCGGTCGCGGGTTCTGGTCGCCAGACTCGGCGATCGTCGTGCGGCTCCTTACACGCGACGGCGACCAAGCACTCGACGCAAGTCTCTTCGAGCGGCGGGTCCGCGACGCCGTCGCACTGCGCAAACAGATCGACCTGCCCAACCACGAGACCACTGGCTACCGGCTCGTGCACGCCGAGGGAGACGGTGTGCCGGGCTTGATCGTCGATGTGTACGGCGACGTGCTCGTGGTGCAGCTGCTGACGGTCGGCATCGTGCAGCGCAAAGCCCTGATCGTGGACGCGCTGGTGGCGGCGCTCGGGCCGCGCTCGGTGGTGGTGGGCGGTAGCGGTGCCAGCGGTCGCAAGCCCGAAGGCGACGCGGTGGAAGGCGAGCTCCTGTACGGCGAGCCGGTCGACGCGCTGCGGTTTCGAGAGCGCGGGCTGCAGTTCTCTCTGGC
>JBEGTL010000251.1:0-11005 GCA_041179425.1 Pseudomonadota bacterium
TGCCGCCCAGGAACTTCTCGAGCTTCTCGCGCTCACGGTTGAGCATGAGGGCTTCCTTCTTGGGGAGGCCTTCCATCGTGCCGTCTTCG
Source organism: Pseudomonadota bacterium (assembly GCA_041179425.1). Taxonomy (GTDB): domain Bacteria; phylum Myxococcota_A; class Polyangia; order Polyangiales; family DASUME01; genus DASUME01. The sequence goes on from JBEGTL010000251.1 coordinate 90, forward strand.
ATCATGCGCTCGAGCGTGCGCAGACGCTCGATGCCGGTCTTGATGGTGCGGAAGTTGGTCAGCGTGCCGCCGAGCCAGCGATCGTTGACGAAGAACTGGCCCGCACGAGCGGCCTCTTCTTGCACGATGTCCTGGGCCTGACGCTTGGTGCCGACGAACAGCACGTGGCCGCCGCGACCGACCGCCTCGACGACGAAGTTGTACGCGCGCTTGAAGAGCGTCGCCGTCTGGTCGAGGTCGATGATGTGGATGCCGTTGCGCGCGCCGTAGATGAACGGGCGCATCTTCGGGTTCCAGCGCTTGGTCTGGTGGCCGAAGTGGCAGCCGGCCTTGATGAAGTGCTGCACGCCGATGGGCAGGTCGCCCAGTGCTACGTCGCTACCGAGGGCTTGTCCGGTTTCACTCATGTCGTGCTCTCCTTTTGGTTTGGACCCCCATCCCCGTCGCGTGGCCACCCTGGAAGGCAGGGAACCTGGCCGCGCGTTTGAGCGCCGGAGATGGTTGTGATTTCGGCCCGCTGAGCCTCGTCGACCCAAGATTGGCGAGGCGTACGGACCGGCCCCCTTTGGGGCGCGAACGTTTAGCACGGACGCGCCCGAGGGCAATCGCGAGCTTAACCACCGCGACCTGGATCGGAAGCCCCGGTCCGTGCGACAAGCCCTGGCGTGCGGGCGGACCCGCCTGCGGGCGGCGTACACGCACACCAGCTCGCGACCCGCCGACGGAACACCCTGACCCGAACGGTGAACTATGAAACATCGCGCGGTCGGCACGCCTCGAGTTTTGGGGGCCGGCTCGGCGCCTACCTACCCGGGTTGGGTAGCGTGGAGCGAGCCCGAGGCACAGGAGCAAGTTCATGTTCGAGGCAGCCGAGCTAGGCCACACGGTCGACAAACAGGCCTACAAAGACCAGGTCCCCGAGCTGCGTGAGGCGCTGCTGCTGGCCCAGGTCGAGCTCCAAAAGAAGGCCACTTTCCCTGTGATCATCGTGATCGCGGGGCTCGACGGCGCCGGCAAGAGCGAGACTGTGCACGAGCTGCTCGAGTGGATGGACCCGCGGTTGATCGACACCCACTCGTTCGACGCAGCCACGGAGCAAGAGCGACAGCGCCCGCGCATGTGGCGCTACTGGAACGCACTGCCGCCCAAGGGCAAGATCGGGCTTCTGTACGGCGCTTGGTACGAAGACCCCATCGAGCGGCGCTTTGCGCGGGACATCAGCAAGGGCGAGCTCGACCAGCTGGCCGAACAAGCCGTGCGCTTCGAACAGATGCTGGTGCAGGAGGGCGCACTGCTCCTCAAGTTCTGGTTTCACCTGTCCGAGGACGAGCAGCGGGCCCGCTTCAAGAAGCTTTTCAAGGACCCCGCCACGCGCTGGCGGGTGAGCGATGACGAACGTGCGCACCTCAAGGGGTACCGCCGGTTCAAGCGCGCCGCCGAGCGAACGCTGCGCCAGACGCACACGGCCGAGGCTCCCTGGGTCATCGTCGAGGGGGCCGACGAGCCCTACCGCAACCTCACCGTTGGCAAGACGCTGCTCGATGCCTTGCGCAAGCGACTCGACGACGCTGCGCCACCGCACGCGATCGAGACACCGCCGCTCGAGACCTCCATCGACGGGGTCGAGGTGCTCGACCGGCTCGACCTCAGCAAGAGCCTGTCCAAAGAGGACTACGAAGACGAGCTCCTGGAGTGGCAAGGCCGGCTCAACCTCGCGATGCGGCACAGCCGTTTCCGCAAGCACCACTCGATCGTGGCCGTGTTCGAAGGCAATGATGCCGCGGGCAAGGGCGGCGCGATCAGGCGTGTGACCAGCGCTCTCGACGCGCGGCAGTACCAGATCGTGCCGATCGCTGCGCCCACCGAGGACGAGCGTGCGCAGCCCTATTTATGGCGCTTTTGGCGTCACCTACCGAAGCGCGGTGAGCTCACCATCTTCGATCGTTCGTGGTACGGGCGCGTGCTCGTCGAGCGCGTCGAGGGCTTTGCCAGCGAGCAGGACTGGCGACGCGCGTACGGCGAGATCGACGACTTCGAGTCACAGCTCGACGCGCACGGCGTACTGGTCGTGAAGTTCTGGCTGTCGATCGATCGCGCGACACAGCTCTCCCGCTTTCAGGAGCGCGAGGCGACCCCTTGGAAAAACTTCAAGATCACCGGCGACGACTGGCGAAATCGCGAGAAGTGGGACGCCTACGCGGCGGCCGTGAACGACATGGTCGAGCGCACGAGCACCGAGATCGCCCCATGGACGCTGGTCGAGGCCAACGACAAGCGCTACGCCCGAGTGAAGGTTCTCAAGACGCTCGCGTCCGCAATCGAGCACGTGCTGTAGCCGGTCGCCGTGCGCGCGCAAAAGCAGCGCGCATGCGGCCAAAGCCCCGCTTTGTTGACCCCCTCATCTGGGTGGGCGAGGAACAGGAGCTGCCATGAGAAGAAGTTGGTTGCTGTTGTCGGTGGTGTCGGTGCTAACGAGCGCGCAGTTCCCACTGCTGGCGCACGCCAAGCCCGCGGCCAACCAAGCCGACAAGCCAGTGTCAGTGGCTGTGGCCGGCGAGGCAGGCGGCCTGCGCGCTGGCGCCAATGCCGCGGCCAAGGCAGCCGCCAAGCCCACGGCCAAGAAGCCGGGCAGCGCCAAGCCTTGCTACGCCAAGCCCGTGCAGCTGCTCCGTGTGCGCGGTGCCGTGGTCGAGCCGCGTGAGCTCTCGCTCACCATGTGCAACGGCGCTCCCAACCCGGCCGCGCTCGACTCGCTCAGCGTGGTCGCCCGTCCGCGCGACGTCGAGCGTCCGCTTTTGCCCGAGATTCGCGCCTATCGCGCGCGCCCACTCGCCGTCACCAAGACCGGCGCCAAGATCAAGATCACCGCCAAGAACTTCCACAAGTATCGCGACCCCATGTTCGTCACCGAGAAGGTGATGCGCGTGCAGCCTGGCTTGCTCACCCGCCTGCAGAAGGTGGCCAAGCACTACCCGGGCAAGGTGATCGAGATCATCTCCGGCTATCGCCCCGACGCGCGCGACACCAGTCGCCATCACCACGGCTTCGCGCTCGACATGCGCGTCGCGGGCGTCACCCGCGAGGCGTTGCGCGACTTCTTGCGAGGCTTCGACGAGACGGGCGTCGGCTACTACCCCAACAGCTTCTTCGTGCACATGGATGTGCGCGACACCAAGGGCTACTGGGTCGATCGTAGTGGACCCGGCGAGGCCGCTGACTACGGCCCGTGGCCCGCGCCCACCAAACAAGACACCGATCGTGTGCGCGACAGCGTCCTCAAGGGAGCGCTCGCGGCGGTCGCAGAGCTCGGCAAGCCCGTGGTCCACAGCAGCACCGATCGGCGCACGGCGATGGCGGGCAACGCAGTGCCCAGTCGTGCGGTCCCTATCAAGGATCGCGTCGGGGATCCGGAGCAGGAAGAGCGCGGCGACAACATGCGGCAAGACGAAGTCGCCAAGGTTCGCGAAGAGGCTCGCCGCGCACTGCAGGATCTCTAGGATCTCGAGCACGAATCGTACTCGTGCACGATCTTACGCGTCGAGGAGCCCTTACGGGAGACGATGCCTCAAGGGGAGAAAGCCAACCTGAGGGTCGCTGCCCCGATGTCGTTTGCTTCGAAGCCATCGACCACCAACAGGTAAGTCCCCTTCTCCAGCGGCATCACCAGCGCAGGGGACGACATCTCCAGCTCGCTAGGCGGCCGGTCCACGCGAGGCGCCACAAAACAGGCCGCTTCACTGCGTTCGTCCTGGCAGACCTTGCGCACGTAGATCACCGCGTTGAACTCCGCGTCGTCCAGCCGAGCCGCCATCGTGGTGGGCGCCTCGACTCGAAACGTGAGTGCGACCTCGGGCGCGCCCGCACCTCCACAGCTGCCCGCGAACGACGCTGGTCCGTACATGGTGTCGAGCTCGCGCGACCCCGCCGAGACGGGCTTTTGCGCTGCGAGCGCAGTGCAGAGGAGGTCTGCAGTGATTGGGGGTGGCTCCGCGAACTGCTCGAAGGTGAGCGCGTAGTCTCCGCTCTGCTCGCGGGAGTAGGAGTCGCTGAAGAGGTAGTAGGTGCCGGGTGCGACGTGCGCCGTGAGCTGCGAGCGCAGGTTGCTCTGGAAGTCGTCGTTGCACGCGAGCTCGCTCGATGGATCCTCGCAGCGCGCGCGCAGATAGAGCGAGCCGTCGTACTCGGCTTGCTGACGCACGCGCAGCCGCGACGGCCGGTCGACCGCGATCGTGTGCACGTGCTCGGGGCCCAGCGCACCGCCGCCGCACGAAGCGTGAAAACGGTTCTCTCCACCGCGCGTGGAGTCGCGCAGGGTGAGCCCGGGCACGAGCGGGACGGCCTCTGCACAAGCATGTTCACTCGTCTCGACCGTCTCGAGCTCCGCAAACAGCTCGAACTCCCCCATCTCGCCGTTGGCGCCATCCACCGCGAGCAAGTAACGCCCTGGTGGCAGCGCGAGCTCGAGTCTCGAGTGGTGTGTGTCTCCGTTGGGCACGTCGTCCACGCAACGCAGCTCGCGCGGGTGACTGGGGCTACCGGCCGTGTCGAACAGCGCGAGCGCACCGTCGAAGTCGTTGGTCTCGAGCGACACGCGCAGGTCGGCCCGCTTCGGCACGTCGAGCGTGAACAGGCACTCCGGCGCGGCCCCGCGCACGCAGCTGGCGGTGAGCTGATCTTTGCCCTGACGGCTGCTGGCACGCATCGGCGTCCCGAACACCAGCGGGAGCGGGGCCACACAGGAAGCGGCCTGCACCGTAGGCAGCGGGCGCGGCACGGCACCGGTCCGGCCCCCACAGCCCAGGAGGGTGAGCAGCACGGACACCCGACCCAGCGATCGCGAGAGGAATCCCACGCCTTGCGTGTACGTCGGACGGGCAGGACTGCGCTATGTTTTCGCGCATGGCCAGCAGTCCGAACGACGCCACCATCTGCCCCACCTGCAAACGCCGTGCGGCACCCTACCCCGAAAACCCCGCGCACCCGTTTTGCGGGCGCAACTGCAAGCTCGCGGACCTGTCCAACTGGTTCAACGAGCGCTACACGGTGGCCGCCGAGCCGGCCAACCCGGACGACATCCCGGACAAGCCAGTTCTGCACTGACGCCTCAAAACAGAGGGTCGCTCTCCGTCTCGGCCAGGGCTCGGTGCATGGTCTGCAGCTTGGCGGTGATGGGTCCGCGGGCACCCGCCTCGCCGAGCACGCGACCATCCAGGCTGCGCACGTGAATCACCGATGCGCCCGACCCGGTGAGGAAGACCTCGTTGGCCTGGAAGAGATCGGATCGGCCGATGGAGCGCTCGACCACCGTGAGCCCGAGCTTGGCGGCCAGCTCCATCACCGCGCCGCGGTTGATGCCCTCGAGGCAGCCATCGCTCGGAGGCGGCGTCATCAACGTGGTCCCGCGCAGCGCGAACACGTTGGCGACCGCGGCCTCGGCGATGTGACCCCGGGGGTTGAGCAACAAGGCCTCGTCGGCACCACGCTGCCGTGCCTCGAGCTTGGGCAGCACCGAGGGCAGGTAGTTGAGGCTCTTGACACGCACATCGAGCACGTCGGCGGTGGGCCGCCGATAGCTGCTGGTGATCATCTCGAGTCCACGCTCTCGCTGCTCTTCGGTGAACAGCTTGATGGTGGTGACGATGCAGATGAGGCTCGCGCGCGGGCACGTGGTGGGGTCGACGCCCAGTGGCCCCACGCCACGCGTGACGAGCAAGCGGATGTACGCCTCGCGCTCGCCAAAGGCGCGCACCGTGTTTTCGACCACGTCGCGGATCTCGGCGAGCGAGTACGGCAGCGTCAGCAGCAGCACTTGCGCGCCGAACGAGAGGCGAGCGAGGTGCCGGTCGATACGGAACACGCGGCCGTTGATGACACGCATGCCCTCGAAAATGCCGTCGCCGTACAACAGACCGTGATCGGTCACCGGGACGCGCGCATCGGCCTCGTCCACAAACCTTCCATCCATCCAGATCTTCATGTGCCCTCCTCGCGTCGTGCGCCGAGCGCGCGCGCGATGCGCTCGGCAAGCTTTCTGGTTCGCAAAATGGCCTCGTCGCGGCGCTCGCCGCTGAGCTGCGTGATGGCGCCCGCGCAGGCGACCGTGCCGAACAAACGACCTCTGGCCACGACTGGCGCGGCGATCACCACCAGCCCGTCGATCCACTCGCCCTCGTTGAGATCGTAGCCGCGCTCGACAGCGCGCTCGATGGCTCGCCGGGGGACCCGCTTGGCGCGCGCACTGTCGGCGAGCGAGTCCGGGGAGAGCCCCAAAAACAACCGTCCGGTGGCGGTGACGTCGACCGGCACCTCGCTGCCGACGGTGGGCGCGGCGCGGAGCAGGCCCGTGCCCTCGACCTTGTCGAGCACCACCAAGCGCCCGGCGCGCGCGCCGACCAGGAAAAACGTCTCGCCGAACGTGCGCGCTGCACGCTCGAGCTCGCCGCGCGCGACACGCACGAAGGGATCGACCGCGAGCGCACCGAGGCCCAGCCGCACCAACCCGACGCCGAGGCCATAGCGACCCTCCCCGTCTTGCTCCACCAAGTCGTGCGCGGCTAGCGACGCGAGCAAGCGGTGCAGCGTGGGTTTGGGCACGCTGACGTCGGCGGCCAGCTCGGCCAGCGCGAGCGGACCCTCTGCGCGCGACAGCGCGACCAGGGCACGAACAGCTTTATCGACGGTACCGGAGCGCTCCACGCGGTGTTGTCCCAGCTCGATACCGTTCCACTATTTGAAACGGCGTTTCATTTTGAATGTAGCAACAAGGCGGCACGACTCAAAGTGGAAACCTCGTTCTGGACGTACGCACACAACTCGCCCTAAATCTCTGGTAGGAGGTCAGCATGCCGAACCTCGTGCAAACTGCCGCAAAACTCTGGCTGGGCGTGGTGCTCTCGACGAGCTCGCTGATGGGCTGCGGCGACGGCGATCACGTGGACCCGGGTGGCGCGACGGTCGACGCAGGAGCGACCTCCCCCATCGACGCCGGCAGCGCGCCGGCGCCCGCAAACGACGGCGCGGTTCCCGTCGTCGACAGCGGCAGCACAGAGAGCGAGCCAGCCAGCAACGTGCCGACGCCGCCGCTGTGCGACCTGAGTGGTGTGTGGGTCGCGCGACAGAACACCGAGAGCCTGGCGCTGGGCCAGCCGCAGATCGCCAACACCTGGTACTACTTCGAGCTCAAGCAGACCGGCGAGCTGCTGCAGGTGGTGCGCCACTTCGACTGCGGCATCGAGGTGCGCGGCACCGTGCGCGTGATGCTCGCGCCCGCCACCACGCGCGCACTGATTGCGCACAACCTGCAGGCGGGTCGCAAAGGCAAGGTCAGCGCAGAAGCCGGTGGCACGTGCAGTCTGAGCATCGAGCCGTTCTGGAGTGTGCGCGGCGTCAGCGAGCAGGCCTACTTGCCCACGCCCAGGAGCTCGCGCAGCACGTTGGCCGAGGTGCAGGCCGCGTTGCCGCTCCCGCTCGCGAGCACGCCGGAGCGCACCGAAGACTGGGATGCCGACATGAAGCCGGGCATCACCTGGTTCGTGAACGGCATCGTCAACGGCGAGCGCAACACCGTGCAGCGCGATTGGAACCGCTACTTCAGCGCGCCGGGCTACACCATCAACGCGGCCAGCGACTTCGGTGACTTGGTGGTGCGCGCAGAGTTCAACGCCGAAGAGGTCGTGTTCAACACGCAGGGCCTCAATCAGCTGAGCATGCCCAACGCGATGGCCGAGCACACGCTCACGCTGCGCTTTTTGGGTCGCAGCAAGGACGACCCACGCGCGACCGCCATGTACGGCGAAGACGACTACACGACCTGCGCAAACGTGCGCAAGGCTCTGCCGTCCACGCAGGCGCTCAGGTGAGGCTGGGCGCGCGGGCCGGCGCGCTACTCGCTCTGCTCGTCGTCTGTAGTGGCGCGCCCAGCGCGCAGGCCTCTCCCCTGTTCGAGCTGGTCGGCTCGGGCCTTGGCGGCGGCGGTTTCAACGCGCGCGCCACCGGCGCCAGTGCGGCGTCTGCGTACTTCAACCCGTCGCTGCTTCCGATGGCGAAGCAAGGCGTGGACGTGGGCTGGATGATGTTGACCGACTCGATCAGCATCGGGCTCGAGGCGCGTTCGCCCGCGGTCGACGTGCCTCTGTCGGCGGTCGATCGTGTCCGCACCGACCACCCGCCCGTGCCTACCTCTTGGATCGAAAACGGCTGCACGCCCAGCACGGGCAGCTGCATCCGCGACGTGCCCAGCGCGCGCCGGCAGCAGGCGGGATCGAGCGGCGACGTGCGTGGCTACCAGCTGATCGGTCTGGTCAACCACCTGCTCGGCGAGTCGCTGAGCCTCGGCCTGTACGCGCTGGTGCCGCTGAGCTCGTTCACGCAGGCCAACTCGTACTTCGTCGACGAGCGCGAGCAGTTCTTCAGCAACAGCTTGCACCCCGAGCTCTACTCCGATCGGTTGACGCCGGTGTCGCTCGCCTTCGGGGCAGGCAGCAAGGTGTACAGACACCTGTACATTGGACTGAGCTTCACGCTCGGTCTCAACAACGCTGCCTCGGCCAGTGCCTACGTGGGCAACAGCCGGCTGCTCGATCAGACGCTCGAGCTCTCGACCAAGGTGGACGTCGAGACGACGGTCTCGCCCCACGGCGCGATCACCTACCAGCCGAGCGACGACCTGAGCCTCAGCCTCACGCTGCACTCGCCGCAGAAGATCGTGATCGACACGCAGTTCGGCATCTACTTGCCCAACGGCGACATCCAGTACGCAAAACGGACGGCCACCCACTCCTGGCTCCCGTGGACGCTCGGGCTAGCGGGCAGCTACAACCTGGCGCGCCGCCGATCGTCGCTGGGCATGCGCTGGGATCTGACGAGCACGCTGACCTACGAGCGCTGGTCCCAGTACCTCAACCGTCAGACCGAACATCCGACCTCGGCCTACGCATGGCGCGACTTGGTGACGGCAGCGGTTGGTCTGCACATGCGACGCGGCGCCTGGGCCAGCAACGTGGACACCAACGTGCGGCGTTCGCCGGTGCCAGAACAGACAGGGCGCACCAACTACGTCGACAACGACCGCTACGGTGTGATGGCCGGCGCCAGCTACGAAGTGCCCATCCACAAGTACGGTGCGACCTTCAAGATCGGCGCCCAAGCACAGCTCCACGTGTTGCCTGCGCGCAGCCACAAAAAGCTCGCCCCCAACGCCGTGAGCAGCAAGCCGAGTGACCAGCGCGTGCAGGACGAGTGGCCCGACGGCAGCACCGACATCAGCACGGGCCAGGTCATCGCAGAAGCCGCCGGTCTGCAAACCAACAACCCCGGTTGGCCGGGCTATCGGTCCAAGGGCTTCATCACGGTCAGCGTGCTGACCTTGTCGTTGCTGTACTAACCCCTGGGGCGGGTGCTCTCGAATGGCGAGGGATACTCGCCGAGGCCGAGGGTCGTGCGACCCGGCCGGAAGTCGCGCGCGAGGTACGCGTCGTCGAGACGTAGGCTCAGCGTCTGCGCAAACTTCCACAAGAACTTGGATGCGATAGTGGGCTCACGGCTCATCAGCGCGTGAAAGCTGGCGCGGTCCAGGCGCAAGAGGCGCGTGCGCTCGAGGGCACGCACCGTCGCCGAACGCGGCCGCTGGTTGAGCAGCGCCATCTCGCCGAAGTGCGCGCCCGACCCGAGCGTCGCGATGTAGATCCCCTCGCGCAAGACCTCGACGCTGCCTTCCACGATGACGAACAGCTGATCGCCCTGCTCGCCTTCACGGATCGCGGTCTGGCCACTCTCCACGTAGGACAACGTCAGCACGTTGTAGATGTTGACCAGCTCGGCCATGGTGAACTCGCGGAACAGGTCGATGTCGCGCAGCGCGTCGAGGTGGCGCGTGACCGCGCTCTTGCGGTCTTGCTGGCGCTGCTCTGCGCTGACGGCGCGCACCACCAACGCAGTCGCGTTGTCGTGGCCACCCCCGGTGAGCGCGTGGTTCACCAGCTCGCGGGCGACCTCCGAGACCACGGGGCGCTCGAGCGTGGTGGCCAGCTGCGCGGGGTCGCGCCAGTAGTCGTACAGACCGTCGCTGCACAGCAGAAAGGTGTCGCCGGGCAGCACGTCGAAGGCGAGCACGTCGACGCGCACCGTGGGCTGCACACCGACGGCGCGCGTCAGCACCGAAGCGTGCGTGGCCTGCGCTGCCTGCTCGGGTGTCATCATGCCGCTCGCGATGACCTCGGTCATGAAGTTGTGGTCGGTGCTGAGCTGGTGCAGCCGACCATCCCGCGCGAGGTACAGCCGACTGTCCCCGACGCTGGCCATCAACGCCTTGTCGCCGAGCGCGAGGAGCGCCACGCAGGTGGTGCCCATGCCGTGCTTGCCGCGGTCGGACGCTGCCACCTGGTAGACGGTGCGCGACGCGTCGCCGACCGCTTGATGCAGCAGCGCGCACATCTTTTCGGTCTGCTCGGAGCTGCCGTCGTAGGCCGCCACCGCCTCGCGCTGGTCGTAGACCACGCGCACGATGGCGTTGACCGCGGTCTTGGAGGCGACCTCGCCTGCGGCGTGCCCCCCCATGCCGTCGCACACGACGTACAGTCCGAGATCGTCGTCGACGCAAAAGCAGTCTTCGTTGTGTTTGCGAACCTTACCGGTGTCGCTCAGGGCGAAGGCCTCGATCTCCATGGGGGGACTTTACTGCAGCCGACCGACCCGACGCCGCGACCGAGACCGCAAAAAGTGCAGCCCGTCCCCACCTGGTGCGCAAGCTCGAAGGCGGCCGGAGGTGTCGACGACGCGCCGTCGACGCATGGGCCGGCGGCGGCATCCCTGGTTTCGGACAGTCGTGGAAACCTGCCTCGGCGCCTTGTGCGCCGCAATTCGTAGCGGGATCGGCCGCCGGCGAAAGCGCACTGAGAGCTCGATTTGATAATCGAGAG
>JBEGTL010000252.1:0-11000 GCA_041179425.1 Pseudomonadota bacterium
TCTGCTGAGTGGCGTCGCTCTGCTTGCAGCCGCTACCGACGACGGCGCGCGACTCGTGCGTGCGGTAGTAGCCGCTCACGAAGCCAGTGACCATCGCGCCGCCTGCGGTGTGGGGGTACAAGTTGAACGTGCGGCCGTCGCTGACGGGCACGGAGCCGGCCGGCTTGTTGGACTGCGCGTTCACGCAGCGGGTGTCAGGCGTCGACGTCGCGGTGGCGCGGAAAGCGGGAATGAGGCAGGTACCGCCCACGCGGGGAAGACCGGTCGGGCAAGCGCCGAGTCCGGGGATCGCACCGAAAACGAAAACGCCAGCGGTACAACGGGTGCCGGCCTGTGAAGCGATGCCGCCGGCGCCGCAGCTATCGGCCGCGGGAGCGCCGGGGGAGTAGGCATCGGCGCTCGGGGGAACGGTGACGGGAAGCACGACGCCGAGCGTGCCGTCGGCGCGCGCGATGTCGGTGGTGGCCGTGACAGCCAGGCGACGAATCGGGTCGTTGTCCTGCGTTTGGGTGCCGTTGCAGAACGGCACGGTTGCGGCTGCCGGGACGCCGCAGACGCCGCGGAGCGTGTCCGTGGTACCCGAGAGGTCGTCGCGGCGGAAGGCGTGGCTCAGCTGCGTGCAGCTGCCGGTCTGGGCGCCCTCGAAGAGGTTGCCCCAGTTGTTGACCAACGCCTGACGCGTGGCGCTGTTGCAGTCGGTCGTGTTGTTGTGGTCGCGGCCGAAGTAGAGGATGCGGAGCTTGTCGCAAGCGATCGGGTACGAGCCGTTGTCGGTACCGGCCTGGAACACGTAGCCGCTGACCGCGGACGCCGCGGAGTAGGCCTGGCAGAGGCTGCCAGCGGCTTCACCGCTGCACGACGTGGTCAGGATGGCGATACCGTCGTAGCCGAGGATCTTGCCCTGCGCGGCGGGGTTGGCACCGGCGCGAGCACAGGTGATCTTGCGCGACATCGGCGCGATCTGTTGCGTGGGGGGGACGGCCGCCATCGCGTTCTCGCCGCCGCCGGAGCCGCCGCCGAGGTACGAGATGCCAGTCGCCGTCGGGCAGTTGGCGATGATGTTGTTGGTGACGGCTTCGAGGGTGTCAGAACCCTTGAGAGCCTGCGCCTCGACGTGGCTGGCGCCGAAACCGGCAACGAGGACCGTTGCGAATAGAGTAGCTTTCTTCATTTAGTCCATTCCTCCCGCTGTCTAACTGCCTCGAGCCTTGGCGCAATGTGGGTTGGTCGAACTCTCTCAAGGTTCGTGGACGGGACTCCAGGCCGGGAATACGACGCGTGCCGCGTTGTTGTTGGGGGCGCACGCTCGGAAGTGACGGAGACTGGTCGAGAGGGTTCGAGCAACGAAGTCACGCAAGGAGCTCTTGGCGCGGCGACAGCTCGGTAGCGGATATAGTCGGGTGCCCTCAGGGGGGGTGTAACGTTTGCGTAGACCGTGGGTGGCGAATGTGGCGTCGCTGCTCAGAGATTTGGACCGCGGACGCGTGAGCACGACGGGCGTTGCGAAGCTCGGGTACGGTGCGCGTTCTGAAACGTTGCGGAGTCCGGCGGGGCACTGAGATGCGCGGAACCTGTATTTTGATGGCAGCGCCCGGCGCAGATCGCTGACAGTTCACACGCGAACACGCGAGTCGACGGTCCGTGTCCGACGAGCCCAATTGACGAGCAGAACGCCATCCATTGACTACGCAATCGTAACAACTGCTCGTAGTTCAATCGCATATACCCCTCCCGGCTGCTCACTGCAGCAGGAGGATGGTCCATGTTTAAATCCGTATTCGGAACGGCCAGCATGCTCGGCTTGGCCGGTATGCTCTCGTTCAGCGGTTGTTCTAGCGACAGTAACGGCAGCGGCGTCAACGGCAATGGCAGCGAGCAGAATGGCGCTACCGGCGGCATCGGTCTCGCACTTCAGCTCGCGGACGGCAGCGACGTCAGCACCGTCAACTACGTCATCACCCAGAACGGCACCAGCGTTCGCACGGGTACCCTCGCCATCGGCGCCGACGGCCGCGCCACGGGCACCATCACCGGTCTCGACGCCGGCGCTGGCTACGTGGTTTCGCTCAACGCACCGCGCACACGCGACGGTGGCCCAGTTGCGGCTTGCACCGGCGAGTCGGCCTCGTTCTCGGTCCTCGAGAATCAGACCGTTCCGGTCTCGGTGGTCCTCCAGTGCGACGACACGTCCGCCGGCGGCAACATCACGATCAACGGTCAGTTCAACATTTGTCCCAAGGTCAGTTCGGCTTCGGCGTCGCCCAGCACGCAGGCTGTCGGTAGCACGATCGCGCTCAGCGCGGCCGCGACCGACAAGGACAACGACCCGCTCACGTACGCCTGGTTCACCGGCGCGACGTACTCGGCCGCCACGGTCTTCGCCAACACGGCGACCGCGACGTACACCTGTGCCGCTTCCGGCACCTTCACGCTCAACGTCGCGGCCTTCGACGGCGACGCGCGCGGCTGCCGCAAGGCGCTCACCACGCCCATCACCGTGACCTGCACGGGCACCGGCGGCCCCGTCGACAGTGGCGCGGCCCCCGTCGACAGTGGCGCGGCCCCCGTCGACAGTGGCGCGGCCCCCGTCGACAGTGGCGCGGCCCCCGTCGACAGCGGCGCGGCAGACAGCGGTCCGGTCGCCTCGGGTTGGCCCGTCGGCTCGGCAGCTTGCAAGACCTGCCAGACCACCGAGTGCACGTCCTACACGGAAGAAGCTTACCCCGTGCTGAGCCAGTGCTCTGACTCCGAGTGCCAGGCCATCGTGGCCTGCGCGGTCAACAATCGTTGCTTCACGACCACCCAGGACATCGCGCTCTGCTACTGCGGCGGCACCACCGTCGCGCAGCTCAACACCTGCTTGGGCTCCAGCAACTACACCGCCGCAAGCGGTGTTTGCAAGACCATCATCGAGGCCGGCGCCGGCTCGACCCTCTCCACCGACATTCTCGCGCGCTACATCGACACGGCGTACGCCACGGGTCGCGCGGGCCAGCTCACCACCTGCATCGCGGACAAGTGCGCGACTTCCTGCCTCGCGCCGTAATGGCGACTGCGTAGCTCCTCTATAGGGAGGGGCCGCGCGTTTGAGCCTGGTAGCTTGAGACGACGGCTTTCCGCCCGAGTCTCAGCCACCAGGCTCTTTCTCGTTAACGATCGCTCGACGCGAGAACTCGTCACGTGTGGCGCCAGCGCATCGAATCTGCGCGCATTCGTCGACGGTGCGGATACGTTTCGCACCTGGTTTGCTTCCGGGCTGGCAAGCGCTGCGGGAAGACTACATACACTGAGCCGCGCGCATTGCGTGACTCTTCGAGAGTCTGACTCCGCGAGCGGCGAGGACGCCTCATGATCCATCCGTCCAAGTTCAAAAGCGCGAATGGGCGCAGCCTGCTGGCTGGCACCATATTGTTGGCGGGCTGCGCAGGCAATGACCCTGTCTCACCGTCATCGACAGCTCTCGGCTCGCGTGCCGGCGGCGTCGGGCTCGCACTCACCGTCTCTGACGGCAGCGATGTGGAATGCGTCAACTACGAGGTCTCGCGCGACGGCATTGCGCTGCGCTCGGGCACACTGGCTATCTCGCCCGATGGGCACGTCACCGGCATCATCGCTGGTCTCGACTCCGGCTCCGGCTATCGTCTGGACCTCGAGGCGCCGCGCAAGCGACCCAAAGAGGGAGACGTCCCGGCGTGTCTGGGCGCCGCCTCGTTTGGCGTGGTCACGGACCAGACGACCGCGCTGTCGGTCTTTCTGCACTGTGACGACACGTCTCCCCAGCAGAACGTCAACATCGTCGGCGATCTCAACTTCTGTCCCAAGATCACCTGCGCAAGCGCGCTGCCCAACTCGGTGGCGGTGGGCTCGAGCGTCGAGCTGACGGCGACCGCCGAGGACAAGGAGCACGATCCGCTGACGTACGCGTGGTCCAAGGGCGCGGCGTTCTCGGAGGATACGGTGTTCGCGACGGGGTCGAGCGCCAGCTTCACCTGCGCAGCTGCCGGCACCTTCGAGCTGAATGTCAGGGTGCGCGATCGCGAGGTCGCCGGCTGCTCCAAGACGCTGCCGGAGCCGATCATCGTTACGTGTGTCGCGCCCGCGGTAGAAGGCAATGCAGCGGACTGCGGCGTGCCTGCCCCGTCGAAAGATCGGCGTTAGAGGTCTAGTTCGGGGCCTGTCACGAGATCCACGGCTGCGTGAAGCGGATACGAGCCAAGCGCGCTCAGCATCTCTGACAGACGTGCTAGCTCGTGCCGCGCTTCTGGTAGACGAGCCAGCGCAGCCGGATCGGCGGCACTTGTCCCGGCACGTCGAAGATGTTGCGCCCTTCGCTCCAGCCCTCGAACCACGGAGTGGGCGGCCATGCTTCGGGCGGGACGTGATCACGTTCGTAGTCGAGCGCGGGCTCATCGCGGAGAAGTCCAAGCGGTAGCTGCTGGGTTGCCGTCAGCAGCTCGGAGCGCGTGAAGCTGCTCGAGAGCGCAACCTGTGCCGCTTGACGAACGAGTGCCTCAGGCGTGTAGCCGTCGTCGCAAACGAAGACGTTCATCGCCAGCAGACCGTCGCGCGCGAGTGCGGCAGACAGCTTGGCAAGAGCGCCTTGCAGCTGCGCGGAATCGCGGAAGTGCGACACGATCTCGGACAAAATGACGAGCTGGTAACGTTCCGATGCCAGCTCGAGCTCTGGATCGAGGAGGTCGCCTCGAATCACACTCAGCTCGAGGGCCGCGCGCGCTCGCTGTGCGCGCATCTCGTCACACAGGCTCTCTACCGGCTCGAGCGCGTCGACCTTCAAACCCAACTTGCACAACGGTACACTGTTGCGTCCGTGTCCTGCGCCTACATCGAGCACGTGTGCTCCGGGCGTAAGCTGACGCGCGAGCGCAAGGACCATCGCGTCGGCGTGCTTGCCGAAATGTGCACCGGCTGGCATGCCTGCCCATGCTTCGTAGTAGCTCTCGACGCTGCGCTCTTGCAGTTGCAGGGTGTACGCGAGCGTGGACTTGGGGGCCGGGCGCGCCTCGTAGTTCACGACCATGAGCGTATGCGGCGAGTGTTCGAAACCTGCTCTCAGCACGCCGGCGAGTCCTTCGCGCAGCTGCTCACGCTCGCTGGCGGAGAACGTCCTACCGAGCGCAGTCCACATTGTACACAGCCGCTCCACGTAGCTATCGAGCAGGGCCGGCACGCAGGGCAGGGCGACGCTGCCACTTCCCATCACGCGCCGGTCGATCACTTTGACGGCCGCTTGTCGTAACCCACCGTGGTTGTGGCCACGCTGCACTGTGCGTCCGACCTTGAGGTCTCGCTTGGCCATCAGGTGCTCCTAACTACTTGGCAAGTCCGACTGCCTGCGACGACGACACGATGCGCTCGGGATGCGCGCGCATGATCTCGACGTCGGTCCGCGGGATGAGCGCGTGAACCAGCGGCCGCAGTGGTTTTACGCGCAACGTGCCAACGCGGACACGATTGTCCCCGGCCTGCTCTCCCGCCTCGATTGCGAGCCGCTCTCCCGTGCTGCGCCGATACGCGCCCACGTACACGGTGTACTCACCGGGCGTCATCGCCTCGGGGGGCAACTGGAACAGCACGCGGTCCTCTAGAATCTGGCCTGCCTGCCAGCGGTTGGCGGGGTAGAGCCAATCGCCTGGGATGTGATCGACGGGCACCTGCATTCCGTTGCCGACAACGTGAACAAAGAAAGTAAGGTCGGCTGGCATCGCGCCCGGCAGCCGCCACCAGGTCGTGATGAAGGCTTCGTGCCGCTCCCTTACTTCTGGTGTCAGGTCGTGGCCGAGTAGCTCAAGGCCTCCCGCGAAGCGCGTCTGGACGCTTGAAGCCCGCGTCGGTGGCGTGGCGAGCACGACCTCGCCTGGGGTCTGGTCCCAGAGATCTTTGCGTCGCCACAGTGCCAGATAGTAAGCAGACGAGCGCGGCCAGGTGCGCACCGCGACGTAGCGCTGCCGAAAACGCGGGTCGTCCCACAAGCCAAACTGCACTGCGTTGTTGCGATATGCGCTTCCCAACGAGCCACCGGTCGGGTCGCGCTGGAAGGCCTCGGAGACGACCTGCTCTTGGCCGCGCGGCGTGTAGATGGTCAAGATGGCCCACTCGGGGCTGCGCTCGAAGAAGTAGTCGCGCATCTCGGCGTCGTAGGCAGCCTGCGCCTTGGCGTCGCCGGTGATGAAGGTGTGTAGCCCGTGATCGTGCCGTGCGTGCGCGACCGTGCTGTCGACCAAGCCGAAGAAGTCGAGGAAGTTGAGGTCGGGTGCGTAGTAGGGCGTGGAGCCCATATCTTGGAATGCGACCAGGCCTCCGGGGCGCTCGTGGCGCACCAAGAACTTGCCCAGGTCGGGGTGGTAGGTCCCGGCGAGGTCGCCATGACCATTGAAGCCTCGCTCGGCCTCGTACGTGGTGCGCAGGTTGAAGAATGCGAGCCACACAAAGCTCGCCCATGCCACAGCGGACAGACCGCCGACAACGAGTGGTTTCTGCGGAAGTGCCTCGGCAACTAGCGAAATCAGGTTGCGTGTCCCCAGGCCCGCGAGCACGCACAAGAAGGGCAGTGCGGGAATGTACAAGCGATGCCAGTGCATCTCATCCACGCCCACGCGCATGTAGTAGACCAGAAACGATGCGCAGATCGCGGCGAAGGCAGACTTCTCGGCCAGCTTTCGTCGGTCCAAAAACGCGAGGGGTGCCAGCGCCACCAGCACGCCCGTGTGATTGAACCGCAACATGTCGAGAATCGTGTTGAGGCCGTGGCCCCACACCGTGCTGTCGCTGCCGGTCTTCACGTAGAACGTGTTGGGGACGAGCGAGCCGTAATAGAGGTAGCGGAACAGGTGACAGGGCGCGGTGATGGCCAGCACACCGGCCGCGTACGCGAGCTCCGCGCGCCCGACCCGTCGTGTACCGATGATGTCGACCACCAGAGGTATGCCGACGAGCATTGCGATCAGGTGGAGCTCCGGTCGGGTCATACACGCGGCGCCCAGCAGCAGCCCTGCGATCAGGTAAGACCGGACGGTGTGTTGATCTGGAGCCGCGAGAAGGGCGCGTGCGCGCGCCCGATACAGACAATATGCGCCGGCAATTGGCAGCAGTGCGGCCAGAGGCTGCTCGAGTCCGCTTTTGGCGTAGAGCACGAAGCTCGACGAGCTCGCGAGCCAGAGCGCGCCCCAGAGCTGCGAGAGATCGCGGCGCGGCTCGTCCAGCAAGACCGCCGTACGCGCAACGAGCACGATGCAGCCGATGCCGAGCGCGCCGCCGAGTAGCTCACAGACCTGGAACAGATCGAGGCCCATCGCTTCGAACGGGGCGAGCACGAACACCCAGAGGAAGTTGGTCATGCCCTCCAAGTGCTCGCCCGTGTTGAAGACCAGCCCCTCTCCGCGAACCAAGTTATGCGCGTAACGAAAGGAGATGTACGCGTCGTCTTTGACGAACTCGAGCACCATCAAAATGCCGAGCACGAAAGCGACGACGGGCAACGAGAGCCCAAACCACGTCCAGCGTGCGCTCGACGCGACTGCACCGTCGCCCTGCGAGAGAGCAGGGGCGCGCAACGAAAAGGCGCCTGCGAGCGCAGCCGCGAGCGTGAATCCGAGTACCCAGGGCAACCACGGCATGAGCACGGACGCTCGCTCGGCGCGCAGGAGATCGGCGGCGGAGTGGGTCTCCACGCCATCGTCCGAGGCCATACGAAGGAGTTCCGCAGAGCCGACGAAGATGCGGTTGTCTTCTACGTGCGGATCAACGGTCGCGAGGCGGTCACCTCGCTTCGGATCGTACAGTCCGGCACGTACCTCGAGCCGTCCGAGAGGACAGTGGGGAGCGACGGGGACGTGTAAGGTTTGCTCGATGACCTGACCGCGTGTCCAGCGCGAGCTCGGAACACTGGGCGCAGCATCAAGGTTGTTGCTGCAGCCGTTGGGTATGCTGACCGGCGACTGCACCTGCACGAACACCGCGTAGTTGCCGTCCAGTGGACCGGCCGCGGTGAAGCGCAGCTGAATCGGCAACAAGCCACCGTGGTACGTCTGGCGACCGATACCGGCCGACGTCAGCTCGACGCCCTGCGCGAACAGGATGCGCTCGCCCAGGCCGCTCGATGCGGCGCCGCCTGCAACGGCAATCACAGCGAGTACCAGGCCCGCGATCACGAGTGGGCGCGCAAAGCGCGAGCGAGCGGCTCGGCCGCTCGGTTGCGGCGGCGAGAGCGGAGAAGCTGGAGCGGATGACATGAAGCGATCTCCAACGTACCGCGGCCCTACGCCGTCGGGTTGGATCGCCGGGGACGATGCGCCGCCGGCCCGAAGCTACGGCATCCGTCGGAACACACAACGACATCGCGGCAACAGTTCGGTCACGGCGCGATAGGCGCGAGGGTTTGGACAGACCGACGTATCGCGCGCGGTCTCGTGTATCAACAGTTCACTGGACCAAGAAACACATTGCCGGGGTTCCCGGGTTTGGGGGAGGCGCTCCGCAGCACGCAGTCGCGGTTCCGAGGAAGCGCCACATCGGGCAGCCATATGGGTCGGGGATCAGCTGCCAACTCGGTCCTGGTAGCGGCATTCCATCGCAGACCGTTTGGCAGGCGAACGAGGGAGAGGCCAGACCCCCGTAGGCCATGCAGCAACCCGGCTGCGGGCTGGGTACACAACAAGCGATTCCCCCCGCGTCCAGGAACATTCCGGCGTCCCTTCCGGCGTCGTTCGTCGTGCCGCCGTCGCCTGCTGTGCCGCCGTCGTTGGGTAGCGACGCATCAGGCAGGTCGCAGTCGACCGCGAGTGTCTGCGACTGGCCACAGGTCCCGTCGCTCAGCGTCAGCGTGATCGCCTGCCTGCCGACCGAGCTGCATGTGTACTGCGTGTTGGCCAGCTGGGGTGCGCTGAACGAACCGCTGGCTGCGCTCCAGCGGAACGTGACGGTGTCGCCGTTTCTATCTCGTGCTGTAGCGGCCAACGTCACCGACTGGCCGACGGCGACACGGGTGGGAGACAGTGAAGTGCTGGTGACGGACGGACAGGAGTCGAACGCGCCGTTCACGGAGATCGCGCCCGCGGATTCCACCTCTGCACATTGCAGCACGATGTTGACGGTACTGGTCTCGCCCTCGACCACGACCGTCCCTTGCGCGCCCGTGCACGGAGTGGCGCCGAAGCGCTCGGCGCGCAGCGACACCAGGTAGCCCGTTCCGGGTTCGAGCTCGCCGAGCGTGACACTGGGCACTCCGTTGGCTGGCACCGGAACGACGCCGCTGCGTACGACCACACCGCTGCGCGAGAGCGTGTACTCGACCGTGAGCACGACGGTCCCGTCGGGCAGGGTCAACGCCAGATCGAGTCCGCCGAGCTCCGCGCGCTGACTACGACCAGGGTCGGCCAAGCTCGCGCCGCTGGCGTCGCACCCGGCAAACAAGACGCACATCCATAGAACCGATCGCAACCTCATCTGTTGGTCTCGCACGCTTGGCCTCCGACTGTGCTGGCAGTCGTGTGGGCGTAGTTGGGTGGGGCCACGCCTCGGTGGCGCGTTCGTCAATGTCCGGTGCCGAACCGCGCGAAGCGTTCCGCAACCGTGGCCGTGCGTCTGTCGATTCGCCACGTGTCGCTCTTACCATCCTGGCCTCGAAGGCATGGTGGAGGATCTAAGATGAAGCAGTCAGTCGTTTGGCTTGCCGCAGGCGTGCTCGGTTTGATGAGCACGATCTCGGTCCAGGGTTGCGAGAGTGACGGTAGGGCTGCCGGAGGTGCCGTCGACGGTACCGCGGACGGAGCGCGAGCTGTCGGTGGGTTGACCCTCGGACTCGTGCTGCCCGACGGCAGCACGGTGACCAGCGTCACGTACACCATCACGCGCAACGGCACCGCCGTGCGCTCTGGCTCGATCGCGGTCGGCGCAGATGGGCGCGCCAGCGTCACGGTCGCCGAGCTCGAGGCCGGCTCCGGCTATCACGTGCGACTGGTTGCGTCGGGCGGCACCGCCTACGACTGTATCGGCGACGCAGACTTCACGGTCATCGAGGGTCTTTCCGTCAATGTAGACGTGGCGATCCAGTGCCCCGACGCAAGGGTCGACGGCAACGTCTCCATCAACGGCCAGTTCAACGTGTGCCCCGCGGTCACGTCCCTCTTCGCTAGCCCCTCCACTGCCTTCGTGGGCAACACCGTCGCGTTGGCGGCCACCGCGCGTGACCGTGACAACGACCCGATCGCGTTCTCGTGGTCGGCGCCGAGCGGCACCTTCAGCACGCCGAACGCCGCGAGCACCAACTTCCTCTGCACCAGCGCAGGCAGCTTCGTGGCTACCGTCGCCGTCTACGATGGACCCTCGCGCGGCTGCACGCGCACGGGCACGCAGACGGTGACCTGTGTCGCAGCGGGCATCGACGGCGGCGTCGGGACTCCCGACGCGGGTCCTTTCGACGCTGGCGTCGCGAACATTCAGATCCTCGGCTTCAACGACTTTCACGGCAACATCGAGCCGCCGACGGGTTCGAACGGAACCGTGCCGCCGGGTCGCAACGCCGATGGAGGCCTGTTGCCCGGAGTGAACTCCGGCGGCGCCGCGTACTTTGCGCGGCACATCGCGACGCTGCGCGCACAAAACCCCAACACCATCGTCGTCTCGGCCGGCGACCTGATCGGCGCAAGCCCGTTGGCCTCGGCGTTGTTCCACGATGAGCCCACCATCGAGGCGATGAACCTGATCGGCCTCGACATCAATGGCGTGGGCAACCACGAGTTCGATGACGGTCGCGCCGAGCTGCTGCGTATGCAGAGCGGCGGCTGCGCTCCCGAAGGCTGCCGCGACGGTGGCGTGCAGTTCGCCGGTGCGAACTTTCAGTTCCTCGCCGCCAACGTGAAGACGGAGACCGGCGAGACGCTGTTCCCCCGCTACACCGTCAAGAACGTCGACGGCGTCAAGGTGGCGTTCATCGGCATGACGCTCGAAGGCACGCCCGGCATCGTCACGCCGAGCGGCGTGGC
>JBEGTL010000253.1:0-10989 GCA_041179425.1 Pseudomonadota bacterium
GTGACTCCTGTACGTGAGCACGGAGCGCAGGAAGCGGTGGTGGATCGCGGCGCGCCTCGCGCGTCAGGCGACCCGTTTTCTAAGCTGAGAAGGAGGAGCCGCAGCCGCAGGTGCTCTTGGCCTGCGGGTTGAGGAACTTGAAGCCTGCGCCGTGCAGGCCCTCGACGTAGTCGATCTGCACGCCCTCCAGGTACTGGTGGCTGATCATGTCGACGTAGAGCTTCACGCCCTCGGACATGTACTCCTCGTCCATATCGTTGATCTCGTCCTCGAAGTAGAGGTCGTATTGAAAGCCGGAACAGCCGCCGCCGATGACGCGCAGGCGCAGGCCCTGCTCGCCCAAGCTCTCGGTGTCGCGGATCTCTTTGACCTTGGAGGCGGCCTTCTCGGTCAGGGTAATCATGTTCGCGCTCTTTCCTTCGGCCCGGCTCGCTGTGCCGGGCGCCAACTCATGCCCGTCGGGCATCTGAAATATGGGCTCGCGAGAGCCCCGAAGCAACGGGACGCACGCCCAGACCACGGGACAGCGGGCGTGCGTTCACGCCCCGATCACGCGGGTGACACGACACGGTGAGCCAGCTACCCAAACTGCTTGGTCGGGCTCGGAGCTCGCGCGTTTCACGAAAGCGAGCCCGAGGGCGCGTTTGTCGTCCACGGCCGGCAGGCTGGAGGTGACCTCGCCAAGTCGTTTGCCCTCGGCGTCGACCACGGTGCTGCCCACGGGGAGCACAACACCGCTCGGGCCCTCGAGCTGCACCAGACGACGCGCCAGCTGACCCCGGTTGTGCAGCATGTATACGACCTCTTGGCCCAGGTAGCAGCCCTTGCCGAACGACAGCGCACGGTTGCCGAGGCCCGCCTCTTGCGGGTACGTGTCGTCCCCGAAGTCGTGCTCGATGCGGGGCACGCCGAGCGCGACGTGGGCGTGTGCCCAGTGCGTCTCGTCGACAAGGCCGCCCCCAAGCTCCGCCGCGCGGGCCGCGAGTGCGCGCACCACGTCGACGGCCTGCGTGCGAGGCACCCACACATCGAAGCCCGTGCTGGCGAGGCGCGCGCACGGGTAGTGCCGCAGCCCTGTGGGCAGCACGCTCAGCACGTCGCTGGCGCGCGGGCCCTGCACGGTGACGACCGCCAGCTCGGCGTCGGCGCTCAGCTCTACGTCTTCCATGATGATGTACTGCTCGAAGCGAGCGAGCGCGCTTTCGACGCGCGCGGCCGGCAGCACGAACGCCATGCCGTCGCCGTCTTCGAGGGCCCACAGGTCGCTCACCACGCGGCCCTTGACGGTGAGTGCCAGTGCATATTGCGCGACGTCGCCGCTGAGCTTGGACACGTCGTGGCTGACCTGGCCGTTGAGCCAGCTGCGCGCGTCGTCACCGCGCACGTGAACGACGCGGTCTTGGGTCTCGAACACGCCCGCCGTCTCGGCGAGCCAGCGCACCTGGTCTCGATCAACCGTCATGAGGACCTCTAGCTGGTGCAGACTGTGTCGCTCCGGTGGGCCGCAGCGTTCCGGACACGCACGTAGACAGGCCGTGCTCGCCGCGCAGCAACAGGGCGCCCGACGGAGCGACGCCCTCGACCACACCCGCTACTTCACCGCACGTCGCGCGCTCGCCGCGTAGCGCCAGCCGCTCGTTGATGGCGTCGATAGCGGCGGCCGGCCCCTCGCTCACGAACCGATCGAGCCACGGCTCGAGGCGGTTGAGGAAGCTGGTGAGCACCACGGCGCGGTCGACGGGCCGGCCGAGCACCAGCGCGAGCGAGCTCGCAGGCACGTCGAGGTCGGCAGGAAAATGGAGGCGGTTGACGTTGATGCCGACGCCGATGACGAGCGGCTCGAGCTGTGCACCGGACGAGGCACTCTCGACCAAGATGCCGACCAGCTTGTGCCCGTCGAGCCACACGTCGTTGGGCCACTTGATCTGCGGGCGCTGTGCTGGGGGTAGCACTTCGTCGAGCGCCTCGGCGGCCGCCAGCCCCACCACCAAGGTGAGTGGCGGCAAGCTCTCTGCAGGCACAGCGAGCTTGGCGACGATGGAGAGGTACAGGTCGGTGCCCGCAGGCGAGATCCACGCGCGTCCGCGCGAGCCTCGGCCGCGACTCTGCGCGTCGGCGACTACCAGGTGCCCATCGGCGCAGCCCCGACTGGCGGCCTTTCGCGCGTCGTCGTTGGTGGACTCGGTCTGATCTTTGAGCGCGAGCGAGCGCCCGAGCCGGCGCGTGGTGAGCAGCGCGCCGATGCTGGCGGGGGTCAGCTCGCGCGGCAGCGCGTCGCCCTCGGGACCGTGCGGGAGCGAGCTCATGATTCCCAGTCCAGGCCGATGTCGACCGCCGGCGCCGAGTGGGTCAGCGCACCTACGCTGATCACGTCGACACCGAGCTTGGCGAGCTTGGTGATGCGCTCGAGTGTGATGCCGCCCGACGCCTCGAGGATGGCGCGGCCCTTGTTGAGCTGCACCGCGCGCTCGACGTCAGCGTCGTCGAAGTTGTCGAGCAGGACGATGTCGGCTTTTGCGGCCAGTGCCTCTTCGAGCTGTGCCAGCGAGTCTACCTCGCACTCGATGCGGCTGGTATGGGGCGCCTGCTCACGGCAGCGCCCAATGGCCGCCGTCACGCCGCCGGCCGCCGCCACGTGGTTGTCTTTGATGAGCACTGCGGAGCCCAGATCTTCGCGGTGGTTGTGGCCTCCGCCCGCGCGCACGGCGCGTCGCTCGAGCGCACGCAGGCCGGGCGTGGTCTTGCGCGTGTCGACGATGCGCGTCTTGCTTCCGGCCGGCAGTGCGTCGACGTAGCGGCGCGTGATGGTGGCCACACCACACAGCCGCTGCAAGAAGTTGAGCGCGACGCGCTCGCCCTTGAGCAGCGATGCGGCCGGACCCGTGACGCGCGCGAGCACACCTCCCGGGGCGAGGCGCGTGCCGTCGAGCACGAGGTCGTGCACGCGCACCTCGGGGTCGACCTGACGAAACACCTCGGCGATGATCGAGCCGGCGCTGACGACGAGGTCGGCGCGCGAACGGAACGCGCAGCTGCCGGGCACGTTGGGCGGTACGCAGGCGTCGGTGGTGATGTCGCCGCGTCCGAGGTCTTCGGCCAGCGCGAGCGCGACGATGCGCGTGAGTTCGATGGGTGGCAGTTGGGTGGTCACTTCCAGCTCTCCACGGGGTAGCGACGGCGCGCCGCGAGCAGGCGCAGGCGCGGGTCCGGGTTGACGACGCGAGGCGTGCCCACCACCTCGAGCATGGGCAAGTCGCTGATACTGTCGGTGTAGAACGTGGACGACGACAAGTCGACGCCGTGGTCGGCGGCCCACTTTCGTGCGTGCGCGACCTTGCCTGCGCCGTAACACAACGGTGCTTGCCAGCCGCCCGTGAACACGCCTTCGTTCACCTCGAGGCGTGTGCACAGCACGTGATCGATGCCGAGCTCTTCGGCGAGCGGCTCGGTGAGGTACGGCGTCGATGCGCTCAAGATGGCGCACACGTGGCCCTCGCTTCGTTTGCGCGCGACCTCGTGGCGCCCGTGGCGGCTGATGTAGGGACGCACCGCGCGCACGTACCAGGCGAGACATTCTTCGCGCATCTTGGCCTCGCTGTAGCCGCGCACGGTCTCAAAGGCGTGACGCGCCGCGCCTTCGGGCTCGAGCGTGCCCAGCGCGTACTGCATCAGCACACGACTGACGCGCACGTAGTCGAGCCAGGAGACCTTGCGCTGGTCTTGCCTCGCCTCGTTGAACCGCCACTGGACGTACAGGCGGGCGGTGTTGACGGTCACCAGCGTGCGATCGACATCGAACAGAGCTGCGGATCTCACAGATAGCCTCGCGTAAGGAGCTCCGCCAACACGTTGCAGAGCGCATGGAACCAGACGGCTGCGCCAATGCCAGAGCGGCGCGCCCGGATCCAGCCAAACAGCAGACCGGGGAAAAACACGGCCAACCTGGCCGGGGAAAAGCCCACCAGGAAGTGCAGCACTGCGAACAGCGCCGCTTGGCATAGCAGTGCCCACGGAGATAGCTCGGCGCCCAGCACGGCAACGCGCGCGGGGAACAGGTCGCCCAGCCGGGTCTGGAAGTAGCCGCGGAACAGCGCCTCTTCGGGCAGCGCGATCGCGATCAGGTGGGTGAGCAGGAAGTCGAGCGGCTCGCTCGGCGGGTGCCAGGTGAAGCCGTGTGTGCTGCCGTGCCAGACCCGAAACATGAGGATGAACGGGGGGAACACCACCGCCGCCACGAGCAGCGCGAAGCCGAGCTCGCTGACCAGGCGCGGCAGCGCGCGACGCAGTGCGAACCACAAACCCTGGCCGAAGTGCGTCGGCTCGTCGTGTCGCGCCTCGAGCAGGCCGGCCAGGTCGATGCCGTACTCGACGGCGCTGTGCCCCTCGCGGCGCGCCATCACCAGCGCGCCGCCGAGGAAGGCTGCTGCCAGCAGCAGGTGCCCGTACATGCTCATGAACGCCCCGGGCGTGTGGCTCACGACGAGCGTGACGGCGGCGATGACGGCGTAGACCAGCGCGACCTCTCGCGCGACTCTGGAACTCACCCGGTCGAGTGTAGACCGAGCACTCAAGTTCGCGCGAAACCGGTCGTTCTAGTTTGCTTGGCCCCGACACTCGAATCTTGGCTCGGCGCGTTCGCGCCCGAGACGAGCCCCCCGCGAAGCCTTCGCGGGGCACGTCGGCAGGCTTCGACCTCGCCCGTCAGGCGCGGCCTCTCTACATCGACTAGGCTGTCGCCGGCGATGCTGTCGGACGAAAAACTGAGGGAGATCCGCGAGAGCGTCGATTTGATCGCGCTGATCTCCGAGTACGTACCGCTGCGCCGTCAGGGCGCCCGGTTCGTCGGCCTGTGCCCGTTCCATAGCGAGAAGTCGCCGTCGTTCGGCATCTCGCGCGGCAAGCCCTTCTATTATTGCTTCGGCTGCCAGGCGTCCGGCGACGCGATCACCTTCCTGCGCCACGTCGAGGGCTTGGGCTTCATGGAGGCGGTCGAGAAGCTGGCCGAGCGCGCCGGCATCGAGGTCGAGCGCAGCGACGACGTCGGGCAGATCGCCATGCGCAAGGTGCGTGCGCGGCGCGAGCGCCTGGCCGAGCTGATGGCGCTCGCCCAGGCGTTCTACGAGCAGCAGCTGTACGAACACCCGCACGCCGACATCGCGCGGGCCGAGCTCGACAAGCGCAAGGTGCGCGATGACGTCGCGCGCACCTTTCACCTCGGCTACGCGCCGTTCGGCTGGGATGCCCTGGCCAAACACTTCGTCAGCAAACGCGTAAACCTGGAAGAAGCGGCCGAGGTCGGCCTCATCGCCGAGCGCCGGCAGGGCGAAGGGCACTACGATCGCTTCCGCCACCGGTTGATGTTTCCAGTCGCCGACCAACACGGCCGCATCATCGCGTTCAGCGGTCGTGCGCTTGCGACGCCCGCCGATGCGCCGGCCGAGCGCGACCCGCCCGCCAAGTACATCAACAGCCCCGAGGGGCCCCTGTATAAAAAGGGGTCGGCGCTGTTCGGGCTTTCCACGGCACGCGTTGCCATGCGAAAGCACAATCAGGTGTTGCTCTGTGAAGGGAACTTCGATCTGGTGGCGATCCACCAAGCTGGCTTCGAGCAGGTGCTCGCGCCCCTCGGCACGTCCTTCACGCTCGACCAGGCCAAGCTCATCCGCCGCTTTGCCGAAGAAGTGATCGTCATCTTCGACGGCGACGGGGCAGGGCGCAGGGCGACCGCGCACGCGTTCGAGCTCCTCACCGCGGCCGGCATCAAAGGGCGCGCCATCCGTCTGCCCGACGGCGCAGACCCGGACAGTTTCCTGTCGCACAACGGGCCCGAGGCGCTGACGCAGATGGTGAAGAGCGCACCGCCCATCCTCGACTTTTTGATCGACGAGGCGAGCCTCCACGTCAGCGATGCCGGCGACCGAGCGCAGGCCATCCAGCAGCTCGCTCCCTACGTGGCCAAGGTCGAGAGCCAGCTCGAGCGATCGCTCTACGTCGAGCGTATCGCACGCAAGTTCGACATTCGTGACCTCAACAGCGTACGCACCGAGCTGCGTCGCGGCATGGGTCAAAGCTCAGATCGACGTAGGCCGGAGGACATGCGCGCCCAACGTGCGACGCCGGCGCCAACCCCAGAAAAGCCCCCAATTCGGATGCGTCCGGCCAAAGAGCTGCCCGAGCGCCAGCGTATCGTGCTGGGGGTACTGCTCGATCACCCTGAGCTGATACGCACGGTCGATCAGGAGCGATTGGCCGGCCTTTTGACGGATTCCGATCTTCGGGCCATCTTTCTCGACACAGCGCAGATGCTGGAGCAACGAGGGGAAGTCGATGCACTGGCATTGCTCGAGGGGCTGTCGAGTAACCCGGCGCGAGCGTGGCTCGGGGAGCGGCTCTCGGCGGTACCGTCGGTGGATCGAGAGCGTGCAGAACGGTTGCTGATCGAGGGACTGCCGATGCTCGAGCGTGATCGAAAGAACGAGCACCGCGCGCAACTCAGTCGCGAAATTCAAATCGCAAATCAAACGGGTAATCAGGCGCGAGCCCAAGAGCTGATGCGTCTTCGAGATGAGCTGGCCAAGACGTGAGCGGTAGTGGCCAAGAGGTGAGCATGGCGGAGACAGAAGATCGCACCGGGCGCAACAAGTCGAAGGCAAGCAAAACCAAGGCTTCGACGAAGGCGTCTGCTACGGGCAATCGGTCCTCGGTGCGTCCACCGTCGACGAGTGCTCGCCCGCCCGCTGCGGGCCGCACGTCGACGAGCGCAGCTCCGCCGGCCAAGGCGAGCGCGAAGGCTGCGGCCAAGGGGGCTGCCAAGCGGCCCGCCGCCAAGGCCAAGCCGGCGCGCTCCCGAGAGCCGGACGAGGACGACGACGAGCTGGGCGACGACGAGGACTTCGAGGTCGACGCGGTCGACGAAGTCGAGGAGGCAGACCGAGACTCCGGGGACGGGGATGGCGACAACGACGCCGATCCGGACTTCGAGCCCGACGCCGACGCGAAGCCCAAGGCCGCCCACAAGCGCAAGGCGCTCAAGGACCGGCCGGAGATCCAGAAGCTCATCGCGAAGGGCAAGGACAAGGGCTTCGTCACCTACGACGAGGTCAACGACTCCCTGCCCGAAGATATTGCGTCTGCCGACGAGCTCGACGAGCTGATGTCCACGCTGTCTGGCGAGTCCATCTCGGTGGTCGACGGCAGCGTATCCTCGGCGCCGCCGCCGCCCGCGGCTGCCAAGGGAAGTGCCGCGCGTCCGCGCTCGGCAGCCTCCGAAGAGCGCAAGGCGCGCGCGTTCCGTCGCGCCACCACGCTCACCGACCGGCCGCCCGTCGACGAAGACAAGCTGTCGTCCATCGCGCCGCCCCCGTTCTCCGAGCGGTCTACATCGACCGACGACAGCTACTCGGGCAAGTCCAACGACCCCGTCCGCATGTACCTGCGCAAGATGGGCTCGGTCTCGCTGCTCACCCGTGAGGGCGAGGTCGAGATCGCCAAGCGCATCGAAGACGGCGAGCTCAAGGTCTTCGAGGTCATCCTCCGCAGCAAGGTGGGTCTCGAAGAGATCCTTTCGCTCGGTGAGAAGCTCAAGAAGGGCCTCATCCGCGTCAAGGACCTGGTCAAAGACGGCGACGTCGAAGAGGGCCAAGAGTTCGACGAGGTTGCGGCCACCAAGCGGGTCGTCCACCTGCTCGACAAGGTGCGCCGCGTCGAGGGCAGCAACCAGAAGGTTCGCGAAGAGCTCGACCAGAAGAAGGCGCTCAACGACAAGCAGAAGAAGACGCTGCGCGCCCAGCTCGACAAAAATCGGCTCGAGATGCTCGACACGCTGCGCGAGGTCCGCTTCGCGAAGAAGCAGATCGACGCGCTGGTCGGCAAGCTCAAGAGCTACGTCCGCCGCATCGACGAGTCCGAGGCCACCATCCGCGACGCCGAAGAGCGCCTCGGAGGCATCCCGGTCGCGCAGATGCCCAAGTGGGTGCAGGAGATCGAGGCCAACGTCGCGCTCGAGAAGAAGCTCGAGAAAAAGCACGGCGTCAACCTCGAGGCTCTGCAGGGCCAGCTCGGCCGCTGTGAAGAAGCGCGCAGCGACATCTTTAAGGTCGAAGAGGAGATGGGCCAGTCGGTCGAGAAGCTCCGCGCGACCTACAAAGAGCTGCACGAGGGCGAGCGCTCGGCCGAGCGTGCCAAGGCCGAGCTCGTCGAAGCCAACCTGCGCCTCGTGGTCTCGATCGCCAAGAAGTACACCAACCGCGGCCTGCAGTTCCTCGACCTCATTCAGGAGGGCAACATCGGCCTCATGAAGGCGGTCGACAAGTTCGAGTACCGGCGCGGCTACAAGTTCTCCACGTACGCCACCTGGTGGATCCGTCAGGCCATCACGCGCGCCATCGCCGACCAGGCGCGCACCATCCGCATCCCCGTGCACATGATCGAGACCATCAACAAGCTGGTGCGCACGTCGCGCTACTTGGTGCAGGAGCTGGGTCGTGAGCCGTCGCCCGAGGAGATCGCCGAGCGCATGGAGATGCCGCTCGACAAGGTGCGCAAGGTCCTCAAGATCGCCAAGGAGCCCATCTCGCTCGAGACGCCCATCGGCGAAGAAGAAGACTCCCACTTGGGCGACTTCATCGAGGACAAGTCGATCGGCTCGCCGGTCGAGGTGGTCATCTCCAACAACCTCGAAGACAGCACCCGACGCGTCCTCAAGACGCTCACGCCGCGCGAGGAAAAGGTCCTGCGCATGCGCTTCGGCATCGGTGAAAAGAGCGATCACACGCTCGAAGAAGTCGGCCAAGACTTCGAGGTCACCCGCGAGCGTATCCGCCAGATCGAGGCCAAGGCGCTGCGCAAGCTCCGGCACCCAAGCCGCAGCAAGCAGCTCAAGAGCTTCATCGAGACCTGAGCCGCACGCGAGCGCCCGCCGAGCAAGCGTGCACCACGCTTGCTCGCGCGGTGGCGATCTGCGATACAAGAGACGTGTCTTGTGAAATGGACAACGCACCCGGTCGTGCTCTCCCGCGCCATGCCCCTTTCGGCTTCGCGCGGGGTTCCCGTGAGCCCGCGCTCCCTGCCTGTCGGCGCACGGCGCGAAGCAGCTCCCGGTAGGCGAGCCTGTTGCCGTTCGCGACCTCGCACGGTCAGCGGTCGACCTACTTACAGAAGTGGTACGTCCACCGGACCATTCGCCCCGAGGCGTTTGGCGGGTTGGTGCACAACCGGCTGGCCAAGGGGTTCGATGCGCCGCTGCACGCCGACTTCTTGCAGTCCGAGGCGCTCGACCGCAGCTACGTGAAGCACGGGGTCTACCTGCTGCCGACCGCCACGCCCGACGGCGCGCCCAACCACGGCTCGTACCCTGGCGGCGCGTCCCTCAACACCGCCATCAACACGTCGCTCCTCAAGGCCTTCTACGACGAGAGCTTCGTGATCCCAGACCCGGTTCAGCCCGACCCCAACGATCCCACGCGGCTTATCCCGTACGTCGGCCCTCCGCTCACCATCGGCGGGGAGCTGAACAAGCTGGCCACGAACCTCGGACAGGGCCGCAACTGGCTCGGCGTGCACTGGCGCTCCGACGCGGCGGTGTCTCTCCCGCACGCGGAGGAGATCGCCTTCGCCATCCTGCGCGACGAGCGGGACACGTTCCGCGAGCACTTCGACGGCTTCCGGCTCAGCCGGTACGACGGCTCCATCATTACTATCTGAGCGGTCGCCCGGCTTGTGAGCTGTCGCGCCGACCTTGCGCCGGGGCCACGCGCGCGGCGGGCTCCGCATACGGGCGCGGCGCCAGCTGCCTTGCCCCCGTGCGCCGGAGTCGAAGCGCTCGCTCGCGCGCCAAACGTCGAAGCGCGCAAACGTCGAAGCGCGCCAACACTCACGGTCCCGGCAGGCCAGGGACGTCGTGAGGACAGCGAGTGGTGGGCCCACCGGGACTTGAACCCAGAACGTTCCCGTTATGAGCGGGGGGCTCTAACCATTGAGCTATGGGCCCGAACAGAGACAGAAGCGGCCCTTTGTAGCACGCTACGGGACAACAAGCCTTGGACGATCTCTTGCGCTCGGGCGCGCGTCGGGGTACACGCGCGCCTACGGGCGACGCCCGCGAGGAGGCCACGTGAGCGTGCGGGAACAGATGGTCGCACTCGCTAAGCTCGGACGTATCGACGCGTCCACTCACGATCTCGATCGCGAGCTTAGAGAGATTCCGAAAGAGGTCGACGAGCTACGCGAGAGCGTCTCGCTCCTCGAGGGCTTGTTGGCCAAAGAGCGCAGCGAGCTCGATCAGGCAAACAAGCTGCGCGAGCTACAAGACAGCGCAATCAAGGATGCAAACGACGCGCTGTCGCGAGCCAAGGCCAAGTCCAACAAGGTAAAGAACGCGCGCGAAGGTGAGGCTGTCGAGCGCGAGATCGAGACCTCGCGGCGCAGCATCAAAGACCGAGAGGTCGAGCGCGACAAGCTCAACGCTGCGATTGCGCAAGTCAGCACCTCGCTCGCACAACACGAGGCCGAGTTTCTCGGACTCAAAGAGATGCTTGCGCAGAAGTCCGCCGAGGCCGACGCGCGCATCGCCGAGCTCGAGGGGCGCCGCAAGGACGCACTCCACGGGCGCGACGACTTGTTGCCCGGCATCCCGAAAGACGTGCTTTCACGGTACGACGCCATCCGCGGGCGCAAGCTCACCGGGGTCGCCGCCGTGCGCGAGGGCATCTGTCAGGGCTGTCGTATGGCCGTGCGCCCCATGCAGTACATCGTCATCCAGCGCGAACAGGGCATCGAGCGCTGCGCCCACTGTCAGCGGTACCTGTACTGGGACAGGTGGATGCA
Source organism: Pseudomonadota bacterium (assembly GCA_041179425.1). Classification (GTDB taxonomy): domain Bacteria; phylum Myxococcota_A; class Polyangia; order Polyangiales; family DASUME01; genus DASUME01. The sequence goes on from JBEGTL010000253.1 coordinate 10,825, forward strand.
AGAAGAAACCACCAACGCCGAGCTCGAAGCGGGCGAAAAGTAGCTCCGGTCGCCGGCTGGCGGTACCCGTTCGTGCACGTCAACGAGCACGTGCACGAACACGAGAGACAACGTGCACGAGCCCGTCAACGTACACGTCCGCTCGGCAGCCCTCGCGGTGACGGT
>JBEGTL010000254.1:0-10982 GCA_041179425.1 Pseudomonadota bacterium
GCACGTAGCTGGGCTCGAGGCTGGCACTGGTGCACGCGCTGCCCGACGACACCGCGACGTCGCGGATGGCCATCATCATCGCCTCGCCCTCGACGAACGAGAACGACACGTTGAGGTTGCCGGGCAAACGGTAGGGGTCATCGGCACCGTTGAGGTGCACCATGTCGAGCGCGTCGAACAGCTTCTTGCGCAGGCGCTGACGCATCTTGAAGATGCGCTCGGCATCGGTGCGCCACTCTGCGCGCGCGATCTCGGCAGCCCTTCCGAAGCCGACGATGCCCGGCACGTTGAGCGTGCCAGAGCGCATCCCGCGCTCGTGACCGCCGCCGTCCATGTGCGCGACGATGCGCACGCGCGGCTTTTGGCGTCGTACGTAGAGCGCGCCCACACCCTTGGGCCCGTACATCTTGTGGGCGGTGAGACTGGCTAGATCGACGTTCATCGCCTCGACGTCGAAGTCGGTCTTGGCCACGCCCTGCACCGCGTCGCTGTGCAGGAGCACGCCGCGCTCGCGTGTGATCTTGCCGATGGCGGCGAGCGGCTGGATGGAGCCGACCTCGTTGTTGGCCAGCATGATGGAGACCAGGATGGTCTTGTCGGTGATCGCCTCGGCGACCTGCTCGGGACGCACCAGGCCGTCCTCTGCCACGTCGAGGTAGGTCACCTCGTAGCCCTGCTTTTCGAGCTTTTTGCAGGTGTCGAGCACAGCCTTGTGCTCGGTGCGCGTGGTGATGATGTGGTTCCCCTTGTCGCGGTAGAACTCGGCCACGCCCTTGATGGCGAGGTTGTCGCTCTCGGTCGCGCCCGAGGTAAACACGATCTCTTTGTCGCTCTTGGCGCCGATCAGCTGCGCTATCTGCTCGCGTGCGTACTCGACGGCCTCTTCGGCCTTCCAGCCGAAGGCGTGGTTGCGGCTGGCCGCATTGCCGAAGTCCTGCGTAAAAAACGGCAGCATCGTCTCGATCACGCGCGGGTCGGCGGGCGTGGTCGCATGGTTGTCCATGTAGATGGGGAGCTTCAGAGCCATGGTCCAAACCTTTGGCGGTCGACGAGGTCGACGCGGAGAAAGAGCACCTCAGTAAACGCGGAAGCCCAGCACCAGCTCGGGCGTCTTGTGGCCGCAGTCGTGACGCGCGCACTCGGAACAGGCGCCGAGCAGCTTGTCGGTCTGACAGCCGTCGCACGTCTCGAGGTAGGTGAGGCTCGCCTCGAGCTCGTTCTCGAGGGCGCTGAGCCTACGCAGCTGCTCGCGTGTGTCGTCGAGCTTCTCGCGAAACAAGTCCTGCACACGCTGCATGGCGTCGGGCGCGTTTTTGCTGCGCTCGACGTCTTGCACGATCTGTTTGATGTCGGTGAGCGAGAAGCCCATCTGCTGGAGCTTCTCGATCCAGCGCACGCGCACCTCGGCGTCGCGGCTGTACAGGCGGTAGCCTCCGCTCGAGCGCTGCGCGGGCGTGAGCAGGCCGTGCTCCTCGTACAAGTGCAGCGCTCGCACGGTCTTGCCGGTGCGCTTGGCCAGGTCGCCGACGCGCAGCGAGCGGGCACCGAGGCGGTCGCCGCGCTCGGCTCCGTGGCCGAGGCGATGGTCGCCGAGCAGTCCAGCACCGACACGACCCGACTCCGGCAAGGGTGTGCCTTGGCCGGCCTGACCCTCTATCGAGGCGTCTATCGCCAACGAGCGCTGCGTTTTGTGGAGTGGAAGTTGGACTGTCATCGTGCCGCCCCAACCCTAACCCTAACGTGCACGTAAGGGTGAGCTGACCTCGTTACCTTGTGACCTTTTTCGTGCCTGTCAAACGATTTCCTGTCGGTAGGCCGCCGACTCCGACAGCGCGACACCCGCAAGTACGAGAGGTTGCTGGCGCCAGGCCCGGCCGGGGCTGTGCACAGGCACGGCGGCGATGCTGCTCTCCTTGCTGACCGTCTGCTTTCTCGGCGCGCTCTCGGCAGTGGCCCTCGGCTGGTGGCCGCAACCCGAGGGCTGGCTCTTGGCCATCGCCATGGTCGGCAGCGTAGCCAGCGTGGCGACCCTGCCGCGGCGTCCATTGGTTTGGTTCCTCACCATGGCGCTGACAGCCGGCTGCTGGGGTGCACTGGTCAGCCCCCGTCCCGTGCGGGTCGACCTGACGGGGCTCCGCGGCGGACTGGCCCGGCTACAGCTGCAGGTCGGGCGCGGCGGGTGCAGCGAGCGCGGCTGCTGGAGCGAGGCCGAGCTGCTCGGCTGCACCGAGCTCGAGCCCCAGGCCTGCGTGGCCGCGGGCACCCTGCTCGGCGTCGCCAGTGAGCAGGAGCTCGCCCTCGGCGCGACGGTCACGGCGCTCGGCAAGCTCTCGCCGCGCGTCACGTTTTCCAACCCGAGCGAGGCCACGCTCTGGCCCGACACGCGTCCCGCGGTGCACGCCGCACTGCAGGCGGGCAGCCGGCCACGGATCGATCGCGTGTCGTGGCTCGACGGCGCGCTGAGTGGTGCGCGCCAGTCCGTTCGGCGCGCCCTCCAAGACACGCTGCGTGCGCCGCATACGGGCATCGCACGCGCTTTGCTGCTGGGCGAAGGTGCCGCCGTCGAGCGCACGCTCAACGATGCGATCCGTGGCGCCGGGGTGTCGCACGTGCTCGCCGTCTCGGGCATGCACGTGACGTTGCTCGTGGGCGCGTTGGTGGTGTTGGTGCGCTGGCTCTGGCTGCGCACGCCGCTCGCTCTGTACTGGGAGGCGCGCCGTGTCTCCGCCGCGCTCGGCGTGGTGCTGGCTCCCCTGATCGCCCGGCTCTGTGGTGCCTCGCCGAGTGCGGTGCGCGCCGCCTTCACCAGCATGCTGATGTACCTCGTCACCGCACTTGGTCTGCGGCCCTCTGCGCTCGCGGTGTCTGCGCTGGTGGTGACGGCCCACGCCGTGATCGCGCCGCGCGATGCGCTGCACCCCGGCTTCGTGTTGTCGGTCCTCGCCACCGCCGCGTTGCTCACCCACCAGAGGCCGGCCCGGCTCGGCGACGACAGCTCGCCGGCTGCCGCACACGAGCCGGTGCGGGCAGCGCTCCGCGAGAGCCTGCGCGCGTGGCTCGCCACCACGCCCTTCTTGCTGCTCTGCTTCGGGCAGACCTCGCTCGTCTCGCTGCTCGCGAACGTGCTGCTGATGCCAATCGGGACCGCGCTCGTGCCCTTGGCGGCGGCCCACGCGTTGTCCGCGCAGCTGGGCCTGTGCGCGGTCGTTCCCACGGCGGCACTGTTCGAGCTGGTGAGCGCCGCGTTCGTCGAGGCTGCGCGCTTCTGCGCGGGTGCCGATCCCGGCCTGACCCTACCCCCACTCACAGCCTGTCAGCTGGTTGCGCTGATCGTGATCGCCGGCTGCCTGATGACAGATGTGTCGTGGCGAGCGAGAGGCGTCGTCGTGGCGGCAGCCGTGCTCGCCTTCGGCCTGAGTGAGTGGTCGCTCCGGCGGTCCCTCGCCGCGGGCGACCTGCGCGTGACCTTCCTCGACGTGAGCCAGGGAGATTCGGCCCTGCTCGAGGCCAGAGGACACGCCGCGCTGATCGACGCTGGCGGGAGTATCGGTGGCGGACCGGACCCAGGCGCACTCGCGGTCGTGCCGCTGCTCCGCGCGCGCCGCATCTCGCACCTCGACTGGGTCGTGCTCTCCCACCCGCACCCGGACCACTACGGCGGCCTGCGGGCGGTGTTCGACGCGGTCTCGGTCGGCGCACTGTGGGACACGGGCCAGGCCGAGGGAGAGGCCGCCGAGCAAGGCGGCGCCGTCGCAGAGCTCCTCGCCACGGCCCGAGCGCACGGCACACGCATTCGGAGACCAAGGGAGCTGTGCGGCCGCGAGCACACGCTCGGCGTGGCGCGTGTAGGCGTGCTCGCCCCTTGTCCCGAGTTCGATCTCGGTCGCGGTCCAAACGACAACTCATTCGTGCTGCGCGTCGCGCACGGCGCTCGCAGCTTCTTGTTCACCGGTGACATCGAGCACGAAGCCGAGACAGACCTGACACGCGAGCCGTCCGCATTGCGCAGTGACGTGCTCAAGGTCCCGCACCACGGCTCACGGACCTCGAGCAGCCAAGCGCTGTTGCGTGCGGTCTCCCCGTCCCTCGCGGTCGTCAGCGCAGGCAGAGCCAACCGCTTCGGCCACCCGCACCCAGAGGTCGCTGCGCGTCTCGCAGAGCACGTCAGGCGAGTCCTGCGAACCGATCAGGTGGGTGGCGTGCAGATCGTCAGCGACGGCAGAAACCTTACTGTTACGACCGCGTCGCCCGGTGAGACCTAATGCTGGCCGAAGCGTAGGAACACAAAGGTCACGTTCGCCACGGCGCTGAGCACGAGCACTGCACCCGCTAGCTTCACCGCGCCTGGGGGCACATCGACGCCGTCGGACGCGCGGCGCAGCTTGCCGCTCAGCACGCCCGAGAAGCCGGCCGCGATCAGGCCGACCGTGAGCTTGGCGTGCATCCAGGGCGCCTTCGCGTAGAGGTCGCTCCAGAACGTCACCAGCATGACCAGGCCCGCCAGCAGCGAGATGTTCATGCCTGGCGACACCAAACGCAGGATGATCTTGCGCAGTGCCTGCGCACCCGCGAGCCGCACCTTGGGGTCTTCACGGGAGATCAGCACGAACGTAAACGCCGCCGCGGCGCCGCCGCCGAGCCACATCACGTTGCCGATCACGTGCAGAATCTTGCAGACGATAAAAAGCATCCAAGCTCCCGATGGCTACGCCAGGCTCTTCTCGTAGAGCCGATACTTTTTGTAGATCTCGCCGCCCATCATCTTGATGCCGAGGTTGACCGGGCGGTTGTCTTCGAGTGTCCAGCCGAGCTCGCCCCACTCGTAGCCAGACAGCTGGCCGCGCTTGGCAATCTCGACGTAGAGCGCCGCCGACAAGCCGCCGTAGCGCTTCTTGGTGCGGAACTCTTTTTTGATGCCGAGGATGCGCAGCATGGCGCTCTTGGGCTTCTTGATCTTGATGCGGTAGAGCAGCTTCGCGAGGCCGAACGGGAACAGCTTGCCGTCGAGGTCGCGGATGGCCTCGTTGAGGTTGGGCAGCGCCAGCGCGACCGCGGCGGGACGGCCGTCGATCTCGGCGATCAGCGCCACGTTCTCGTCGAGCAAGAGCTTCATCTCCTCGGCCATCTTGAGCAGCTCGGCCTCGGTCATGGGGACGAAGCCGTAGTTGTCGCTCCACGCGTCGTTGAAGATGTCGACGATGATGCGCACGTCCTCGATGGCGTGCGACTTGCGCACCGGGCGGATGCGCACCTCCGGCATGATGGAGATCTCTTCGTGCGCTTTGATGGCGCGCGCCGGGATGCTGCCGACCACGTAGCGCCAGCTGTACAGGTCTTTGACCTTGGCCAGGCCGACCGCCTGCGTGACCGCGTCTTGGTACGCGCGGTGGTAGGGCATGAACAACATCGAAGGCTCGGCCTGCCCCTCGATCATGGTCCCGATCTCTTCGTTGATGGAGAGCGAGAACGGGCCGCGCATCTGCTTCATGCCGCGCACTTTGAGCCAGGTTGCCGCCGCATCGACCAGCGCCCGACCCACCCGCACGTCGTTGATGGTGTCGAAGAAGCCGTAGAAGCCGCAGCCGTCCGCGTAGCGCGCGAGGTGCTCGCGATCGACCTGCGCCGAGATACGCCCGACCAGCTTGTCGTCTTTGTAGGCGGTGAACAGCGTCGCTTCAGCGTGCTGGAAGAACGGGTTTTTGTTCGGCGAGAGCCGGTCGCGCTGCTCCATGTAGAGCGGCATGACAAACCCGGGATCGCCGCGGTAGAGCAGCTCCGGCAGCTTGAGGAACGCGTCGAGGTCCTTGCCTGGTCGGTGCTCGCGGATGCGGATCGTCACGGGTCAAACCTCGGTGCTGGGACCGACCATGCGCTCGGGACGAACCTCTGCGTCGAACTCCTCGGCGGTGAGCAGCTTGAGCTCGATGGCCGCCGCCTTGAGCGTGGTGCCCTTCTTGTGCGCGTGCTTGGCGATCTTGGCGGCGTTGTCGTAGCCAATCTTGCGGTTGAGCGCGGTGACGAGCATGAGCGAGTTGGTGAGGTGACGCTCGATGACGTCGCGGTTGGGCTCGATGCCGTAGGCGCAATTGTCGTTGAAGCTGAGCGACGCGTCGGCGAGCAGCCGCACCGACTGGATGAGGTTGTAGGCCAGCACGGGCTTGAACACGTTGAGCTCGAAGTTGCCCTGGCTCCCCGCGAAGCTGATGGCGGCGTTGTTGCCGAACACCTGCACCGCCACCATGGTGAGCGCCTCGCTCTGCGTGGGGTTGACCTTGCCCGGCATGATGGAGCTGCCCGGCTCGTTCTCGGGGATGGAGATCTCGCCGATGCCCGAGCGCGGACCCGAGGCCAGCCAGCGCACGTCGTTGGCCATCTTCATGAGTGCAGCGGCCAGCTGCGACAGCGCGCCGCTGGTGCCCACGAAGCTGTCGTGCCCACCGAGCGCCGCAAACTTGTTGGGCGCGCTGATGAACTTGCGACCGCTGATGTCGCTGATCTTGGCGGCCGCGAGGTCGGCGTACTTGGGGTGCGAGTTGAGGCCGGTGCCGACCGCCGTGCCGCCGACCGCGAGCTCCTTGAGCTGCGGCAAGGTGAGCAGGATGGCCTTGAGCCCGTTGTCGATCTGCGCGACCCAGCCGCTGATCTCCTGGCCGAGCGTGACCGGCGTCGCGTCTTGCAGGTGCGTGCGGCCAATCTTGATCACGTCGGCGAAGGCCTTGGCCTTGGCGTCGAGGGTGTCGCGCAGCTTGGTCACGCGCGGCACGAGGTAGTCCTCGATCTGCTCGACCGCAGCGATGTGCATGGCCGTGGGGTACGTGTCGTTGGACGACTGCGACATGTTGACGTGGTCGTTGGGGTGCACGGGCTTTTTGCTGCCGCGCTCTCCACCCGCGAGCTCGATGCCGCGGTTGGAGATCACCTCGTTGACGTTCATGTTGCTCTGCGTGCCCGAGCCGGTCTGCCACACCACGAGCGGGAAGTGGTCGTAGAGCTTGCCCTCGATCACCTCGTCGGCGGCACGCACGATCAGGTCTTTGACCTTGCCGTCGAGCTGGCCGAGCTCGTGGTTGGCCAGCGCCGCCGCCTTCTTGAGGATGCCGAACGCACGGATCACTTCGAGCGGCATCTTCTCGTTGCCGATCTTGAAGTTTTGCAGCGAGCGCTGGGTCTGGGCACCCCAATAGCGGTCGTTTTCGACCTCGATGGGGCCCATCGAGTCGGATTCGGTGCGGGTGGTGCGGTCGGTGCTGTTGGTCGTCGACATGAGACGAGCTCTCCTTGAGGCGGTACGGCGGGACAGACGTAGCACAAGGAGTTCGCGTCGGGTTTGTGCGGCGCGATTTCGCCTGCGAGGGGGCAGAGACGATATCGTTTCAGGATGCGCCCTCTGTCCCTGGTCCTTCGGCTGCGTCGCCTCCTGCACGGCGCGCTGGCTTGCTGCGCGTTTTTCCTGGCGCCAGGGGCACCTCGCGCCGCTTCCCAGGCGCCCCTCCTCAAGCCTCCGCCCAGCGCCGCGCCGGCCGGGCCCGCAACGGGTGTCGCGAGCGGCCAGGACCTGGCCAGCCTGCGCTCGCGCTTGGCCGCGCTGTCCGCGCCGGGCAAGCGCCCCGCCGGTGTGTCGGAGAGCGCGCTGACCAGCATTGCGCACTTGCTCGACGTGGCCGAGCGCATCGCCAAGGGCTTCCCTGGCCAGGCAGTCGAGTGGAACGCACGCGCGGTCAAACATCTCGAGGCCGCCGAGCGTGGACAAGACCTGTACCCCACGCAGCGCGGTCAGATCGTGAGCCGCGGCTACCGCTCGCCCATCTCGCAGCGCGTGCAGGGCTACACCGTGTACGTGCCGCCGGACTACACGCCCGACAAGCGCTGGCCGATGATGATCGTGCTGCACGGCGGCTCGTCCAACGGCAACCTGTTTTTGGGCGTGGTGCTCGGCAACAACATGGACTGGAAGACCTACGACGCGCACCTGTGGGATCGCTACGACCCGCGCTGGTCACCCAACTACATCGTGGCCGCGCCCGACGGCTACGGACAGGTGCTGTGGCGCTGGATGGGCGAGCAAGACGTGCTCGACGTGATCGCCGACATCCAGAAGAACTACAGCGTCGACGACAACCGCGTGGTGCTGTCGGGCCTGTCCAACGGCGGCGTGGGTGCCTACGCGATCGGCACGCGCCACGCGTGGCGCTTCAGCGTGGTGCAGGCGATGGCCGGCGCACCGAGCTGGATGCAGTACGCGGGCGAGGGCTCGGTCGCACCGCTCGAGGCGCAGCTGATGCGCCCGTGGAGCGCGCTGGACCTCGCTGAGAACTGGTACGGCACCGACTTCCGCTACTACCACGGCAACGTCGACCCCGGCCCGATGAAGCCCGCGTTCGTGCGCGCGCTCGACGCCAAGGTCGACGCACAAAAGATCCCGCACACCGGCAAGTGGTACGAGGCCGGGCACGACCTGCTCTACATCGTGCATCGCCACGGCAAGATCTACGGCGAGCTCGAGGGCGTAAAGCGCAACCCCAAGCCCGCCGAGGTGCACCTGGTCAGCGGCGACTACCGCGCGGCGCGTCAGCACTGGCTCGAGCTCACGCGCTTCGCGAGCTACCCCGACCTCGCCAAGCTGGTCGGCAAGGTCGCCGGCACCCGGCTCGACGTGACCACAAGCAACGCGGTTGCATTTGCCATCCACTTGCAAGATGTGCCCGGCGCCGACGACCGAATCGAGCTCGTCGTCGACGGGACGCGCGTGTACGAGGGTCCGCGCAACAAGCTCGGGGCACGCCTGGACCTGGTCAAGCGCGCTGCCTGGGAGCTGGGCACGCCCAAAGACACGGGGCTCGCCAAGCGGCCGGGGCTCAGCGGTCCGCTCACCGACGCCTACTACGACCGCATGGTGCACGTGTACGGCACGCAGCGTGCGGAGAACACCTCGCAGCTCAAGCTGCTCGCCGAGAAAGGCGCGCGCGGCTACCCGCTCTGGCTGTGGAGCGTGGACCAGGAGGTGATCGCCGACACGGCCGTCACGCCGGAGCTGGCGAAGAGCGCGCACCTCGTGCTGTACGGCACGCCCGGCGACAACTTGGTGCTCGACCGCATCGCGGCCAAGCTGCCCATCCGCGTCGATGCGACCTCGGTGCTGCTGGGCAGCGACAGCTACGCGCAGAAGGGCGTCGGCACACGCTTCCTCTACCCAAACCCGGAGGCGCCTGCGCGCTACGTGATGGTGTTCAGCGCACCTACCCTCGACGGCGTCCGACGCGGCCTCAACCTGCCAGACTTCGTGCCTGACTACGTGGTGTACGACGCAGCCAGCGCACCCGCGCGCGCGCGCCTCGTGCCTGGGAAACAGAAGCCCGTGCGCGGGTTCTTCGACGCGACGTGGCAGCTGGTCCCCAAGAGCTCCGCGCGCGCGGAGCCACCGGCGGCAGCGCACAAGCCGTGATCGAGGCTTTTTACTGGACTCGCCGTGGCCTCTCGTGGGACCGCATGGGGGTGCGCTTCGTGTCGTGGGGGATGCTCGGACTGCTCGTCGCGAGCTGTGCGGCGGGCGATGCGGCCCAGGGCTCGCCACGCGCGGGAGGCGACGGCGGTGCAGAGCTCGCGCTGGCCAGCGTCGCAGCGCGACCGCCGGGGCCTTGGTGGCTGGCGACCGATCCCGTGGGCCAGGCCTACCCAGCCTACGGCGTCGCGCTGCACCACATGGCCAACATCTTCGAGGCACCCGCCAAAGAGTCGCGCGTGCTCGGCTACCTGCGTCGCGGCGCGCGCTTTCGGGCGAGCGAAGAGGTCTCGCGCGAGGGCTGCGCCAAGGGCTGGTTCGAGGTGCTGGGCGGAGGCTTCGTGTGCCACGGCGAGGGCGTGCTGGTGGACAGCGCACCGCCCACGTACGCGGACCCGCCCGTGATGTCCGCGCTGTCGGACCCGCTGCCGTACCGCTACATGAAGACCACCAACAAAGACGTGCCGCAGTTCATGCGCATGCCCACGCCCGACGAAGAGGCGGCCGTGAAGGCAGCGTTCGCGGGGACCCCGGTCACCGGCGACGCCGGCGTGACGTCGCTGTCGGGGCTGACAGCGCAGCTCGCGCCCTTGGTGCGCTCGCGCATGCAGCCCGGTTTTTACGTGTCGGTCGATCGCGAGGTGCGCGACGAGGCGAGTGGGCGGGTGTTTCTACGCACCGTGCGCGGCGGTCTGATTCGGGCCGACGAGCTGGTCGACGCCAAGCAGCCCAAAGGCGTGGGCGTCGCGCTCGGGGGTCGGCTCACGCTGCCCATCGCATTCGTGTACCGCCCCGGCGCACCCGCGCTGAGGCTCGACCCCATCACCAGCGAGCTCGTCAAGGCGGGCCCCGACCTCGCCAACCAAAGCGCCTATCAGCTGACCGGACAGGCGGTCGTCAAGGGCGGGCGCCGCTACTACGTGACCGCCGACGGCCTGCTGCTGCGCGACAGCGCCATCCGCATCGTCGACCGCGTGCCTCGGCCCAAACACACGGGCAAGAGCGAGCGCTGGATTCGTGTCGACCTCGACCGTCAGACACTCACCGCCTACGACGGCGAGCGCCCCGTGTTCGCCACGCTCGTCGCCTCGGGACTCAACGATCACGCGACGCCGACAGGGATCTATCGGCTGCACACCAAACACGTCGCCACCACGATGGACGACATGGCGGGCGACGGTCCGTACAGCATCGAGGACGTGCCCTGGACCATGTACTTCCTCGGCGGATACGCACTCCACGCGGCATTTTGGCACGACAAGTTCGGCAACCGGCGTAGCCACGGCTGCGTCAACCTGGCGCCTCGCGACGCGCGCTGGTTATTTTTCTGGAGCGCCTCCGACCTGCCGAGCGGATGGCATGGCGTGCTCGCCAAGGTGGGCAAAGGCGCGGTCGTCACCCTCGACACAGGCAGCGTGTATGCGATCGAAACGGGCAGCTGAGCCGCGTACGCCCGACGTTCCGCCCGATGGGCCGGCCGAGC
>JBEGTL010000255.1:0-10968 GCA_041179425.1 Pseudomonadota bacterium
AAGTGAGCTCGGTGGTGTGGTAGTCGGGGCCGGCGCTGGCTTCGGGCCAGGGTGCAAAGCCGCCGCTGCTGCGCTGACAGGCGATCAGGTGGCGCACGCCGTCTTCGAGCCGGTCGATGGCCTCGCCCTCGTCGGGCGTCAGGATGCTGAGGATGAACGACGCGAAGTCGCTCGCACGAATGACGTGGGGCTCGAGCGCGTAGGCACCGACCAGGCGCGACATGCCGATGCGCGCCATGGGCCGCTTGGCCAGACGCATGCGCGCCGCCATGCTGGTGCCGAGGTCGGCGGCATCGATGGCCGCGACGATGCGCGTGGCGCGGCGCATGAGCGCCCAGTCGGGCGCGCGACCGATGCGCTCGTGCAGACGCTTGAGCTCGATGAGCAGCGCGTCGCCCGCGAGCGAGAGTGCCTCTTGCACGGTGCTGCTGCCCTCGCTGAGCGGCGCGTTATCGTCGATGGGGGCCATCATGGGCGCGACCACGCGCAGGGCCACTTGTTCTTTGCTGGGCGGACGCAGACCCGGCACGGGCAGCGGCAACGGGCGATCGCTCGTGCTCTTCACGCGGTACACCTTGCGCCCGCGCGACGGTGCGAGCGTGGCGGCGGGCCACTGCACCCACTCGCGGTACGACGCGACCGTGTTGCCGAACTCGCGCAGCCGGCGCGACTGACGCAGCTCGCGCACGCTGCTGCCAAAGGCGCTGAGCGCGATGCGCGTGAAGGTGAGACCAAACGCGGAGCGACTGGGCTCGGCCCCCATGAGAATGCGCATGGTGCGCTCGCGTTCGGGGCGGTTCTGCTTCCACACGCGCCAGACCGCGCTGCGGATATGGGCGGCGCTTTGGTCTTCGCGCGAAAACACGTGGTAGAGCGCGTTGGACAACAGCTCGGGCACGTAGCTGTTGCGCTCGCGCTGCTTCTGGTAGTCGGGCAGCGAGATGCCAGAGCCCGCGAGCTCGGCGTCTTGGAAGCCGAGTGTCATGCCCGCCGCGGTGAGCGGGTGGAAGTGCCCCACCGCATCGCCGGCCAGCAGCACCGGACCGCCGCCGTAGACCGCACGCGGCGAGAAACGATTGACGGCCCAGCCCACGGGCCCGCGCTCGAGCGCGTCGCGGAACGACAGGCGGAGACGCTCCGGGATGACGGCCGCGTAGCCGTCCCACAAAAATGCCGGGTTGCGCCGGCTGGCGTCGAACGAGAGCGGCACGTCGAAGCAGCCGCGGATGAGATCGGGACCGATGCGATAGAGCAGCACCGGACCCGGACCGCCGAGCACTACGTGCCCATACCCCTCGACCGGCAGCTCGACGCCGCGCAGCTCGACCGACGCCATGTACGAGATCGCCTGGCCCTGACCGCCGAGGCCCAGCGCCTTGCGCGCGACCGACGAACGACCGTCGCAGCCGATGACACGACCTGCGTGCACGCTGCGCTCGCCCTCACGCGTGCGGAACGTGACCTTGTGGCCCTCGATGCTGGCGACCCGAGCGTTCTCCAGGTACTCGATCTCCGCGATGCCGTGGATACGATCGCGGATGCTCTCGACGATGCGCGAGTGCTCGCAGGCCAGGCCCACCTGGCCGGGCGGGTACGGCAGCTCGATGGGCTCGCTGCCGTCGTCCGGGAACACCACGAAGCCGTAGCCGGTGCGCGCGTCGCCCCCTTCGAGGCGGCCGATGCGCAAGCGATCGAGCACCGCCACGCCGGTTGGATGCAGCCACTCTCCGGCGAAGCGCCGCGACGCGTCCGGGTTGGCCTCGAGCAGGAGCACGCTCGCACCAGAGCGTGCGGCTGCGACTGCTGCGACTGCTCCGGCGGGACCTGCCCCGACCACCACCACGTCGTAGCTGCTGCGTACCATCCGTTCGTGCCTCCTGACGCGGTGTAACCAGCACGCGCGATGCGGGCAAGCTTTCGTCCGCCCCCAAACACCGCCGGAAGCCCACAAAAATCCTAATGAAACAGGCTTCACTATCAGCGAGGACATCTCACGGCGATTCGTCGCGATCTCTTGCAACACAGTTGCATGTGAGATCGCGGCCGTGATTATTCCGACCCGCCGAGGAAACGCAGTCTGACGTTTTGCGACAACTTGCGACGATTGAGCGCGTGCTCAGGGGCAGGTGATGGGTTCGGGCGCGAGGCGGATCGTCTTCTGGTCCATCACGTCAGGATCGCCGGCACGCCACTCGGTGACCGTGTTGTAGAGCGTGAAGGTGGGCATGGCCTCGACGACCGAAGGGTCGAGGTCGCCCGACTCGACGAGCGAGCTCATGACGTCGACGCCCACCGGACGCATACGCATGCGCATGGCTACGCGCGCCGGCTGCTGGCGACCAGGCATACGGTACGAACAATCGACCACGTGATTGATGAAGCTGTCCTTCGCGAGGGGAACGACCAGGGACCCCTTGGTGTCGCGCGTGACGGCCTCCCAAAACATGTGCACCTCTTCACCCGACTCGTTCTGCCACTTGTCGCGGAACATGCAGAGCTGGCCATCGTGCTTGGGATCGTCGATCGGGTACTCCTCCAGCTCGCCGTCGCCGATGACGCCGCTCTGGAAGAGCACTTTGTCGTTGGCGTCGTAGGCGATGAACTCGAGCCACAGCCTGCGATCTTGCGAGGTGCCTGAGGGCTGGTTGTGGCCGGCGTTGGTCTCGATGCTGACGGTGAAGCTGCCCTGCCGATCGGTGGTGATCAGGTAGATGAAGGCGCCATTGAGAAGGGCGCACTCCGTCTCGAGCTTCTGCGCTTCGCGATGGGGGAACTCGGTGAGCGCGACGTCGACCGCTGCGAAACGATGCGAATGTCGAGAACGCTTCTTGAGCATCGGCATCGAGCTCGGCGGAAGCTGCGCGACGTAGTCGGTCTCTACCACCTTCATGTGGCAGCCCTGACAGCTGTCGCCGCCGCCCATCAGACCGACTTTTTCGATCGAGCTGGTGCTGTTGCGGTACTCGAGCAGGGTCTGCTCGATGTGGGCGCCCTTTTGGTTCTTTACGTCGTGACAGCTGCCGCACAAGAGTGCGCTCTTCATCGAGATGCTGCTGTGCGCCTCGGAGCGCAGCACGCCGTGCACGCCCGGGTCCACGGCGTTGGCCAAGTTGCCACGCATGTTTTGATCGTTGGCCAGGTCGACGTCGGCGTTGACCTCTGTAGGTCCGGCTCCAGTCGCGTTGTGGCAGAAGTAGCAGGTCACGCCCTTGGCTTCGTACGGGAGGTCTGCGAGGTTGAGCCCGTCGCTCGTGAGGCCATTGCGGAACGCCATGGGCGCGTGGCACTGCACGCAGAACTCACCCATCTGGCCGTTGGTCTCGCGCTGGCCACGTTTGTTCATCGCAATGAACACTGGGTCGTCTGCCGCATACGCGTGCATGCTGCTCGACCACTCCTCGTAGTGCTTGGGGTGGCAGCTCTGACACATCTTTGGGTTCTGCAGCTCTTCGATGCTCGCCCGCACCGGCTCGGGCGGCGGCTTGGGCGCAGGCTTTGGTTCGTCGCCACAGGCCGCGAGCACACCCAGCGCCGACAGCAGACACGGTAGCGCGAGAGACCCAAGTCGAAGCCGGCCCTCGCTCGCGCGAGCGAACCAAACACCCATCGGACGCCGCGCGCTCACTGCACGCAGATCCAGAACGAGGAGGCCGTGGGCTTGCCGCCCGCGACGACCACGTCGAAGTTCACCTGCCACGGCCCCCGCATCTTGAAGTCGATGGCTGACAGCTGCACCCTGCCCGGCTCGCTCTGCGGGACCGCCTTGGGCAGCGTGCGCCCGTGGTGATTGTGGACCTTCATGTACGAATCTGGATTTTGGATCTGGGCGTTGGCCACGGGCGCACCCGCTGCGTCGACCACCTCGAGGATCCAGTTGTTGGGCGTCTGTTGGCGCGGCGGCTCCGGTGACACGCTGAGCAGTTTCACCGTCAGGTCGCCCGCCTTCGCCGTCCTGCCTGGGCTGAAGACCGGATATTCGGCGGTGCAAGGCACGTCTTCTAGGTCCTCTTCGTCTCCGGCATCGTGATGCTGATGCGCATCCGCGCCGTTGAGGGCGCTATCGGACTTGGCGCCGCCCGAGTCATCACCACAACCAAAAGAGGCGAGCGACGCGCCCAGCACGAGCGCCAGCAAACGAGAACAGGGGGACATGAACTACCTCGTAGAAGCGCGCGGCATGGCGCGAGCAAGAACTAGAAAGCGCGGCGTGATCGAACGCGCGAACGAACGACAGACAGAATCAAGTCGAGCGACGTGCCGACACCTGCGCGCGTCGAAGCACGGCCGAGGGCGTGCGAGCGAACAATGGACGACGGCGCGCGCGCACGAGCAACATCGCGAGGCCAGCAAGCGTCCAGGACAGCCCTGTGCCGAAGCTCAGCGCCGTGGTGGGGACGGCGCAAGCGCAGCCGTCACTCTTGTTGGCGACCGTCGTGGGCGTGCCGTCGGTGTTGCCGGCATCGCGCTTGCGAGGCTCGTCGTCGACCAGCGAGGGACCTCCGTTGTTGAGCGTGCCGCCGTCGCGCACGGCCGGTTTGCCTGCGTCGGCGGCGGGCTTACTCCCTGCGTCTACGCCGGCATCGGCCGGACCGTTACCGTTCATCGCGTCGAGTGCGCGACCGGAGAGGCCGCAGTAGAGCCTGCGTCCCTCGTACATGGTGATGTCGTACTCGCCGCAGAAGGGGGTCGCCGTGTAGTGACCCGCGCAGCACCACGAGGCGCCGGCGTTGAGCTGGGTCTGGCAGACGGCCAGCATGTCGACGCCCGGGCAGTCGAGCAGCGCTGGGATCTCGCGGAGCGACGTCAGCTTCTCGAACGCGCCCGTGGCGGGATCCATCAGACCAAAGTTTTCGCCCCGACAGACTTGCAGCTTGTTGACGTCGGACTTGTACTCGACGCAGTCGGCGCCCGTGTCGCTGGGAAGCAGACTGAGGGGCTGGCCGAGCTTGGGCGCGGCCCACACGCCGCCCGTCATGTCGGTGCCGGAGTCGCCGGCGTCTGCGAGGAACACCCGGCCGTCTGGTGCGAACGTCACGCCGCGCGTCTCCCCGACGTCGCCGTACGCTTTGAAGGTCTTGCCCGCGTCTTCGCTCAGCAGCAGCGAGTCGGGCGCGTTGTCGCGGAAGAGCACCGCGAGCACACGCTTCTGCTCGAGCGGATCGACCGCGAGCAACGTGAGGCCATCTTGCTGGTCGACGGGCAACGTACTCGCCTCAGTCCAGGTGGTGCCGCCGTCTTCGGAGGTGACGATCTGCCAGCTCTCTTTCGCAGTCAGCGCACCCACCGACACCGAGACACTCGCGTATAGGCGCGTGCCCGTGGCCGTGCTGGCGCCGACCAGATCGCCACCGTAGGCGCGCTGCATGGCGATCGGCTTTTTGAGCGCACCCGCCGTGGTCCATTTGCCATCGGCGGCGCGCCGCATGAGCTTGGACTGCGCCTCGATCTTGTCGCCCTCGCCGGTCGACGTGTTGACGATGGCGATCAGCTCGGCCGGGGTCTTGGGGTCGCGGCGCAGGCTGTAGGCCCACATGCCGTCGAGCGCGGGCTGTTTGCTCCACGTACAGCCCGTGCCGTCGTCGGACCACAGACCTTCGATCTGCGAGACGAGCAGCTTGCCGCTGGTGTCGAGCAGCGTGGCGGCCGCACCGGGCACGCGTTGCCCGGACAAACGCTTGAGCTTGTCGAGCTCGGGCGCCGTGGGCGTGATGGCCTGACTGCACATCGCCTTGAAGGACTTACCGCCGTCGCGACTGAACAGGTAGCCCTCGCTCGCAAGGCCGTAGCGCACCACCACGTGTTTGGGATCGCTAGGGTCGTTGAGGACCTGAATCAAGCGCTCGACCGGACCGGAGGCCTGCGCGGTGTCGCAGAGTGCGGACACGGCAAGCAGAGAGAGCGTGGCAAGTACGTTACGCATGAAAGCTCCTAAGCACCCCATTGCTACCAAAACACCATGCGGTGTCGGCGACCATTCCGCACGGAAATGACTCTTTTTCTGGCGCTGGGCGCTTCGCCCCGCACCAATGGTGTGTTCTTCCACCGGCGCGGTCATTGATCAGTGCAAACACGGGTATCGCGGCTGTGATAACCCTCCCGCACTCGCATGCCGGAAAATCAGTTAGCTTGCCAACCTAGCCAGGACTCTGGCGATGCCACCATGCGTCATTTGGCGCGGGGCGCGGCTCGCGATGCGAGTACGAACGGTGCCGTGCTCGAGGCGCACAACCTGCACAAGTCGTACGGCGCACGCAAGGTGGTGGACGACGTCTCGCTGCGCCTCGCGCACGGAGAGGGCCTTGCGCTGCTCGGCCCCAATGGTTCCGGCAAGACCACGCTGCTGAGCTTGATCGCGGGCGTCGCACGCGCGGACAGCGGGGTCGTCCTCGCCTGCGGCAAATCGACGCAGGTCAAACAGACCCGCCGCGCGATCGGGTTCGTGCCCCAGCACCCGGCCGTGTACGACGGGCTGAGCGGCAGCGAGAACGTGACGCTGTTCGGCAAGCTGAACGGTCTTTCCGGCGACGAGCTGCACGACGGTGTACGCAGCGCCTTGCTGGCGGCCGAGCTGTGGAAGCTGCGCGATCAACGGGCGAGCACGTACTCGGGGGGCATGCGCAGGCGTCTGAGCCTGGCTTGTGCGCTCGTCCATTCACCTCTGCTGCTGCTGCTCGACGAGCCGTTCGAAGGCGTAGACGACGCCTCGCGCGCGCATCTGCTCGAGGTCCTGACCACATCCAAACAGCAGGGCGTGGCGCTGGTATTGAGCACGCACCGCATCGATGAGGTCACCGCACTCTGCGAGCGCTACGTGATGCTGGTCGAGGGGCGCGTGGTGGCCGAGCGGGCCGTCGCGAGCTCGGAGGCGAATACAGAGGGCGCGCGCGGGCAAGTGGCCGATTCGACCGAGCTGAGCTCTGTAGCTAGAGACAACGCATGAGGGCCATCCTCACCATCGCCCACAAAGACCTGCGCCTGGTCCTGCGCGACCGCGCCGGCTTGTTCTGGATCGCGGCTTTTCCCGTGTGTTTTGCCCTGTTTTTGGGGGCCGTGCTGGAGCGTTGGTCGGCGCGCGACGACCTCGCGCTGACCGTCGGGCTGAGCGACCTCGACGGCTCGCCCGAGTCCCGCGTCTACACCAAGCGCCTGATCGACTCGCACACGATGGAGGTCAGACAGCTCCCCCGGACCGAGGCGCGCACACGGCTGCGCAGCGGTGAGCTCGACGCCGTCGTGGTGTTGTTGCCGGGGATGGGGGCGATCCCCGACTGGTACGCGGGCAGCGCCGAAGTGATGTTGGTCGAAGCCGACCCGAGCCGCCGCCGCGAGGCCAGCTACGTCAAAGGTCTCCTGCTCGAGGCCGGCCTCTCGCGCGCCATCGAAGACGAGCTCATCTCCGACCCGCGCGGCGCGATCCGCATCGTCTTGCCGCTCGCAGGTCCGCGGGCGCGCCTCGACCAGACCGCATCACTCGACGACACGCCCACCGCGGCCGAGCTGGTCACTCCAGCGGCGGTGCTCTGGGGTCTGATCGGTTGCGCCGCGGCGTTTGCGATCTCCATCGCCAGCGAGAAGCGGGCGGGCACGCTGCGACGTCTGCGCAGCCTCCCCGTCTCCGACTGGCAGGTGCTGTCCGGCAAGGCGCTGGCGTGCTTTACCGCCTGCATGACCATCGCCAGCATCATCCTCGTCGGCGCGCTGGTCTTCTTCGGGGTGCGCCTCCACAGCTGGCCGGGTTTGTTGATCGCGCTCGCCTCGCTTACCTTCTGTTTTACCGGCATCATGGCGGCCATCAGCACGATGGGCGCGAGCGAGCAGTCGGTGGCGGGGGCGGGCTGGGGCACGTTGCTCGTGCTCGGCATGGTCGGCGGAATCATGGTTCCGCGCATGATCATGCCCACGTGGCTGGCTTCGATCGGCATGCTCAGCCCCGTGCGTTGGGGCCTGCTCGCGCTCGAGCACACGCTGTGGCGCGGCGGCAGCGCAGCAGACTGGCTCGGGCCGTGTGCGCTGCTGATCGGGCTCGGCATCACCTGCTTGGGCGGCGGCGCGTGGGTCCTCACCAGGAGCGCGGCATGAGCTCGCCCATTCGAGTTTTGTTCATCGTCGAAGACATCACGCTCGCGCAGGTGGTGCGCCTGGTGACGCTCGCCAAGACGCTCGACCCCGACCGCTACGAGGTGCACTTCGCGAGTGCACACTTCGACGATCACATCTTTCGCGACACCCAGTTCGTGCGGCACACCATCTTCACCGTCGATGCCAAAGAGGCCTTTCGACGGCTCGAGAAGGGCAAACGCCTGTACAAAGAGCAGGTGCTCGCGCGCTACGTCGACGAGGAGCTCGCCCTGTTTCGTGGCGTGCGCCCGCGCGTGGTGGTGGGCGACCTGCGCTTCAGCCTGAGTGTCAGCACCGCGCATGCTCGCATCCCGTACGCCGCGCTCATCAACGCGTACTGGAGCCGCGCCATGGAGCGCGAAGAGTTTCCGCTCCCCGATCATCCCATCGTCAACCTGCTCGGCGAGAAGCTCGCGGGGCGCTACTTCCCCAAGGCGCTGCCGCGTGTGCTCGAGCACTTCGCGGCGCCGGTCAACCGACTGCGCAAGCGCTACGGCCTGTCTCCGGTGGGCGACTTGATCGACGTACTCATGTACGGCGACCGCACCATGTTCCCGGACGTGCCGCTGCTGACGCCGCTGCGCGAGCAAGCGCTGCACGAGGTGTTCCTCGGCCCCGTGTTGTGGGAACCCAAGACCGCCCTACCCGACTGGTGGATGCGACCTCTGCCGAGCGGCCCTTCCGCGTACGTCACGTTCGGGTCGTCGGGTCGCCTCGACCGCATGCCGATCGCGATCGCGGGCCTACGCAAGCTCAACATCCCACTGATGGTGGCCACCGCAGGGCGCGTCGACCCGGCGCGTCTCGAGCCGCCCATCCTCGCCGCCAAGTTTTTACCGGGCGGCGACGCGGCCAAGCGCGCGAGCTTCGTGGTCTGTAACGGCGGCAGCTCCACGGCCTATCAGGCGCTCGCGCAGGGTCGTCCCGTGCTCGGCATCGCGTCCAACCTCGACCAGTACCTGGCGATGACGGCGGTGCGCGACGCAGGCGCGGGCATCTTGCTGCGTGCAGACTCGCTGACGCCCGAAAAGGTCGAGGCTGCAGCGCGCACGTTGATCGACGACACCAAGTATCAGCTCTCGGCCCGTCGCGTGGCGCGGGCCCTGCGCTCGTACGACTGCGGCGAGCGGTTTGGCGGCGTGCTGCGCGAGCTGGGGGCGTAGGGCTGCGCCGGGGGCGCGCACAGGTCGCCGTCAACTTCGATCGGGCACCAACAACACTAGACGGCGATCTGCATGACGGATTGCAAGTCTCGACGAACATCCGCGCGCTTCTCGTCGAGCACGTCTTGCTTGATCAGGACGAGCATAGCCTTTACGAGATCTGACTGGGTGATACCGCTCTGCTCAATGTCCTGCAGGAGCGCATACATCGAGTCGTTTAGCTTGGCCGAAAACCGCGCGCTTGCGTGGCCGGCGGCTTCTTCCGAAGCGGCCAGAGAAGCGAGTCTCGCACGCAGCTTCGACCGGCCCGCGATTCGCTTCAGGTAGTACCGGAATACGACCGGCGAGGAGTCGGCACCGAAACCCAGTTCGTGACAGGCCAAGCCAAGTGCATCGAGCAGCTGACGTGGCACCCGCACCTCGACAGATCGGCGCGCCTGGCGAACCACGTCTTTGATGCGCGGCACGGACTGCTGCGGAATCGACACGACCGTATCGCAGGTATCACAAACACCCACCAGCACGTCGGACACCAAACCAGTGCCGGAGCTGAACGGCACGTCTCGCTCCGCAAAAGTGGTGCGCCGGAGCTGCTCACACTGCGGACACAGCGCTTTGGACTTGTCGCCGGCTTTATACAACTTCATGGCGCCTCGCTATCTGTGCACGCTGATGAACCAGACGTCGGGTTCGACAAAATAGACCTTGATGTACCAGCGATACTTCGGCTCACCTTCGCGCAAGCAAGCTTCAAGGCTTGAACACGTGAACCTCGATGGAGGGGACCTGGTGGTGAGGTGAGCACTCGTGTTGTGTGCCGCGGCAAGCTTTCAGCAAACGCACGACTTCGTCCGACGTCACATCACCGACGAGCAACAGATTTTTCTCGTCGATGTAGCCGCGTGCTGCGTGCTGTACGCGCCCCTCGTTGAGAGCCGCGATCGCCTTGCTTCGGGCGTCTTTGAAGCCCACGTGTCACTGTACGACGCGCATCGTACAAATGCAATCGTTGCCCCGGTCTTACGGAGCAACCACCTCATGATGTTCAGAACCACCCTGTGCAGGCTTGATGGCTTCCAGGGGGAAAATGAGAAAATTCGATACGTTATCGAGTCGCGGGATGAAGGCGGCCAGGCCGACTTCAATTGCTCACGCCAACGATGCATAGTGGGTCCATGGCTGTGGAGATCAGCATCGCGACATACCCGAGGACGTCCGGGACGCATTGACGGCTCGCGCTGCCCAGCGCGGCCAGTCGTTGCAGGACTACGTGCTCGCCATCTTGATCGCAGACGTGGGCCGGCCGACGATGCCGAAGCTGATGGCGGAGATCCGGGCTCGTAAGGCCGCCACCCAGAGCGCCGTCACGACTGCAGATATTCTCGCGGCCAAGTACGAGAGTGACGAAGGACGATGAGGTCGATTTGTTCCCGCGCTCGAATGGCCTCACGGAGATGCGGCGCAGGTACCGCGCGACCGACGTCCTCCGAGGCGAGCGCGATGAGAAGGAATTATGTCGGTCTTTTCACGCCACGGCGCGGTCATCTGCGCCATCCGCGTGCGGCTCTGCAAAGTTGTCTCGCCGTCCGCGCACGCAGCGTGTAGACGAGCAGACATGTCTACTCGAATCGCCCTGCTTACGGTCGCTGCGCTCGCGACCGGCGCGTGCAGCAAGAGCCACCCCGAC
>JBEGTL010000256.1:0-10943 GCA_041179425.1 Pseudomonadota bacterium
GCCGCACCCATCACGCTGCTCGCGACCACGGCGCCGGCCGAGGCGAGTGAGAGCGAGCCCGACGCCCCGTTCAGCTTTCTGGCGCTCAGCTGCTTTGCGCCGTTCTCGCGCGGGCAGAGCGGGCGCGTCTCGCTCGCCAATCGGCGCACGCTGCACGCGCTCGAGCGCACCGCGCAGCGCAGCGACGACGCACGCCCCGCCTTCGCGCTCGGCATGGGCGACCAGGTGTACGTGGACGACGGAGCGTGGAAGCCGTTCCATCGCCCCGCGCACAGCTTGCTGCGCGGCGGCAAGAGTGACCGGCTCGCGTACCCCAAAGATCTGCCGGACCCTTTCTTCGATCGCCTGTACCGCGCGCACTTCTCGCTCGGGCCCTTCGCGGCGGCGCTGCGCCACATTCCCAGCGCCATGATGTGGGACGACCACGAGATACGCGACGGCTGGGGCTCGCACGGCGACGAAGGCGCGGCACACTGGCGCGCGCACGCCACCAGTGCGCGACGCCACTTCGTGTCGTACCAGCTGCTGCGTAGCGCACGCTGCTTCGACGATCGCAACGACAGTCCCCTGCCGCCCGTCGAGGGCGAGCCCGGCGGGGCGCCTGCACACGAGACAACACACGCGCCCGACGAGCAGGGACGTTGGCCATCTCTTCACTACCGCTTCGACTGGGGCAAGAGCGCGACCTTCTTCGTGATGGATCAGCGCAGCCAGCGCAGCTGCTCGGTCGACGCAGGGGCCGAAGGGGAGAGTGTGCTCGGAGAGCGGCAACGCGCCGAGCTCGCGGACTGGCTGTGGCAGCCCGAGGGCCGCACGCCGCGCTTGTTCGTGCTGGTCTCTCCCGTACCGCTCACCACGCCGGGTTGGTTTCGTGTCGACCCCGCCAGCTGGCTGCGTTTTCGGCGCGACGACCGCCGCGATCGCTGGTGGTCGAGGCAAAACCGGCGACAGGCGATGAACCTGCTGTCGCTGTTGGCCGAGCGCTTTGGCCAGTCCCACGACCGCTTGCTCATCTTGAGTGGCGACGTGCACTACAGCGAGGTGCGCGAGCTGCGCCTGCCGCAGGGCGGCCCGGTGTTTGGTCACGAGGTCATCTCGTCGGGACTCGCACAGAGCAGCTACCAGACTTGGTACCGCCCCATGCACGAGCTCAACGAGTGGCGCCCGGCGTTTCCCGAGCTGATCGAGTCGGTCAGCCTGGGGCGCCACCTGGGCAGCGGCTTCGCGGAGCTGCACGTGGTCCCGTCTCGCTCGGCCGAGGAGACGCCCGAGCTGCGCGTGCTGTTTCACTTCGGCGACAGCCAACGCGACACCGAGCTGTCGCGTTGGCTCGGCAAACGCAAGGACACACCCGACTCCGTGGAGCGCTGGCGGTCCTTCGAGCTCGACCCACTCAAGCACGGCGCGCTGCTCGATCTGCGGCCACGCTCGAGCGCGGCCGAGGGACCGGTGCGCAGCTGCCTGCGTGCGCTCGGCAGCGACCGCGTGCGCGCCATCATGGCCCACGAACGCGAGATCGTGCGCGAGCGACGCCACAGACGCGCGCTCGCAGAGGCCGAGCTCGACGGACACGATATGCACGGCGAGGCGCGCGTGCGCGCTGCCGATCAGTCGGGCCAGCGCTCCGTGCGCGTCGCCGATCTCTCCCTGTCGGGGCTCGCGCTCAGCGGTGGAGGCATCCGCTCGGCCACCACCAGCATCGGCTTCATGCAGGTGCTGCAGCAACATCGCGAGCTCGAGAGCTTCGACTTCGCCTCGTCGGTCTCCGGCGGCTCGTACGCCAACGGCTACCTGCAGGTGATGAGCTCGCCCGAGCTACTGCGGCGCATGGACCGCCCGGCCGATCCCAAACACATGCTCGACGATGCCTTCAGCGACGCGGCCGTCTACCAGCTGCACACCAAGAGCCGCTACTTGGCGCGCGGCACCGGCCTGACGGGCGCCTTCAACATGGTGCGCCTCGCCACGTCGTTCTTGACCTCGCTCATCCAGCACTGGCTGTGGCTGGCTTCGGTGCTGGTGACGCTCGGCTTCCTCGGCAAGCTCGCCGACCGGCCGCTACGTCAGGCGGTGGTGGGGCTGTCGGCGCTGGGTGCGGTGAGCATCCTGTTCCGCATGCTGCTCGCGCACGACACACGACGCTTCAAGCCGCGTCTGCTGCGTCTGCTCGAAGACGGACTCAACCGCGCCGAGAGCGTGATCTTACTGGGGCTCGCACTGCTCGGTGGGCCCTTGCTGTGGCAGGGTCTGCCCGACTGGCTCGACGCCGAGCGACTGCGCGTCAAAGACTGGGCGGTCGAGCAAGACGTCACGGCGGGCAGCATCGTGCTCACCATCGCGCTCTCGATGGTGGTACCCATCGTGGTCACCACGTTGTGGAAGCGTGGCCTGCGTTTCTCGACGCGCCTCGCGCAGGGGCTGAGTCTGGGTCTCAAGGCGATGGCCGGCCTCGTGTTCGCGGTGCTGGTGGCCGTGGGCATCCAGCACGCGCTGCACGGTCTGCACGACGCGAGTGTACAGCTTGGTGGCACGCGCTCCGGTTCGCTGTTCAGCGACTGGCTCGGACCGGTGGGCGGGTTTCACCGCGACCTCCTCGACTTCGTCATCAGCGCCGCCATCACCGTGTTCCTCACGCTGATCACGTCTCCCAACAGCACGAGTCTGCACCGCTACTACGCGGCGCGGCTGGCCGACGCGTTCCTCACGCATCCGCCGCTCGGCACCGGCCTACGCGCTGAGCTGTCGGAGCTCAAACGTCTGCACAGAGGCCTGTCAGAAGAGCCCATGCTGCTGCACGACCTCGCACGGAGCGACAGCCGCGGCCCGTATCCGCTGTTCAACGGCTGCGTCAACCTGGTGGGCAAGGACCCAGAGTTTGCGGGCGACCAGACCAGCGACTACTTTTTGTTCGCGCCGCACCACTGCGGCGCCAAGCTGACCGGCTACGCGCGCACCGCACCCGGTGAGCAGTACGGGAGGCTGACGCTCGCCGAGGCGGTGACCTGCTCCGGGGCGGCCATCTCTCCGTTCCAGGGCCGCTCGATGCCGAGCGCGACCTCGACCCTGCTGTGGCTGCTCAACCTGCGCACCGACCTATGGCTGCCCAACCCCGGCAGTCCGCGCCGCGGCTTTTGGGGGCGCGTGCTCGACGCACACACGCTGCCGTGGGGGCCGATCCGTCAGGTGCTCGCACTGTGCGGCAAGCTCGACACACGCGCGCGCTTCGTCAACGTGTCCGACGGCGGTTTCATCGACAACCTCGGCGTGTACGAGCTCTTGCGCCGACGCTGCCAGTGCATCGTCGCCATCGACGCCACCTGGGACCCTCGCTACGAGTTCGAGTACCTGCGCAACCTGATCGTCCGCGCACGACAGGAGCTCAACGTCGACTTCGAGTTCGACGAACAACCCGAGCTGGTGATCAAGCCGCGCGTCACCGACGGGCTGTCCGAGAAGTGTGTCATCACCGCGACCATCAAGTGGCCCGCGCGCGACGGGTTGCCCGACGGCCAGCTGTTCTACGTGAAGGCGGCGCTGCCGCGCGATCGCATGCGCTCCGCAGCCGGACAAAAGGCGGCCGACCCCAGTCGCGCGTACCGCACCTACCACCCGAGCTTTCCGCAGGAGAGCACCGGCGATCAGTTCTTCGACCCGGTGCAGTCACAGGCCTACCACGAGCTCGGCCGTCTGCTCGCCAACGAGCTGCTCGAGCACCCCGCATGGCTCGACCGTAGGCACGGGTCGCCTACGCGCCGTGCCTCCGCGCACGCCACCAAGACCAGTCTGTTCACGGTGCGGACGGGGCTCAAGCAGTAAGGTGTTTACAGACCTTACTGCTTCAGCCGAATCGCCACCCGGCGCCAGGTCCGATTGCTCAGGTACTGGAGCATCTCGGGCGAGTTGGTGTTGTTGGGGGCGTTGATGGCACAGCCGCCGGGGTTGATGCCGGTCAACATGGCGAAGGTGGCGTAGGCGTTGACGGCAGAACCGGTCTCGGTCTGATGCAGCTCGCCGCCGGTGAGCCAGTACGAACCGGCCGTCTGCCCAGGAAACGGGTCTTTGTTGCAGTCGTCGTAGATAAGGCCCACGGGGATGACGGGGATGCGTAGCTCCGCGCCGATCTCGTCGAAGGCCGTCGCCAGCCGCTTAAAGAAGGTGGTGCCCTTCTCGGCCGAGAGATCCCAGGTCATGAACAACATCGTCTTGGCACCACTCGCGACGATGGCCTTGTTCCAGTCGCGCACGGCCTGCTTGAAGTTGGCGGTGTCGTCGACCGGCTCGCGCTCCTCGGGCTGGATCACGAACACCTTGAACTTCCTGGACTTGAGCGCGGCCTGACTCTCTGGCTGCTTGAGGAACCAGGACAGCTTCTGGTTGCCAGGCACGATGTACGAGGCCGTCTTGATGTCGATCGGCGGTGAGACCTGTTTGCCGATTGCAGACACCCAGTCGGGTAGCTTGCGATCCCAGGAAGCAAAAAAACTATTGCCGACGAAGAACACCGAGTCGCCGCTCGCGATCGTGGCGCGAGGTGCCGGGATGGCCAGCGGGATGGTGGTCGTCCACTCGATGGGCCCGTCTGGTAGGTCGTCTTCGACGGGGGGAGTGGCCGTCGGCTCGCCCGCGTCGCCTTCTCCACCGGGATTCGTCGTGACCGCGTCCCCGCCGCTGTCGCGCGACGGCGTGGTCTCTGGAGGACGACTCGCGTCCTCTGGAGGACGACTCGCGTCCTCTGGTGCGACTGGAGCACGAGACTTGTCTTCGGAGCAGCCCCCGACGACGAGGCCAAACGTCAGCAGCACCGTGCACACAAACCCGCGACGACCCAAGCCCAAGACCGACATCAACACCTCCACGCGTACGGCGCGAAGCTTACGCTACCGGCGAGGATTTGGCCCAACGCGTCCGTGACAGTCCCGCAATGTTCGTCAGCCTAGTACGCGTGATCGCACGCGGGCTCGTCGCAAGCGTGGAGGGCGCGCGACGAACAGCGACAGCGCCACGAACAAAGCGAGCATCGAGCCACCGAGGTGCGAGCTCGGCCCGACGTTGCAGCCCTCGGCCGGTTGGGCCGCGGTCTTGGGTTTTGCGTCCTCTGCGTCGTCCTCTGCGCTCGACTCGTCTTCGTCGTCGACAGGTTTGCTACCCGCATCCTTTTTGACGCCTGCGTCTTTTTTGCCGGTGACGACGGCTGGCTCTTCGGTCGCCTCGTCCTCGTCCTGCTCGACCGGCGGCCGCGCGCCGCTGTCGACGCCAGCATCTGGCTTGGGCTTGGCGGGCGCGGCACCTGCATCGGCCACCACGACGGGCTTGCTCCCCGCATCGCCGGCAGCGGGCGCCGGGGCGCCCCCGCCGATGGTCTCACCAGGGTTGGTCCCATCGTTGGCGACCACGTGCAGGAAACACTTGCCGCACGTGGTGTTGTACGACCCGCGTCGCGCCATGTTCTGCTCGACCGCGGTGACCTTACCCTTGGCGGCGTCGACCACGTCGACCACCGCCACGTGGCCGTAGGTGCTGTCTGCGCCGCACGACGACGGGGCAAACACGATCAGGTCGCCGTGGACCGGACTGGTGGTCTGCACCACACCACTCGAGCTAGGCGGCTGCGTGTTGCACCACTCGCCCGCGTTGCCGTTGGGGATCCAGCTCACCTTCCACTTGAAGGTGAGGTAGCGGTGCGCGAGCTCGGTGCACTGGTAGCCGCCCGAGAACTGCGTGCGCACCCAGTCGTTGCCCACCTTGGTGGCGCTGGTGTCGATGCCGTTGTTCGAGTAGATGGCGCCGGCCTCGATGGTCGCGCACTGCGCGTAGGCCGGAACGCCGTCGATCTTGCGCGTGTCGGGCACCGTCTCGCCACACGCGTCGAGCGAGGCACGGATGCCGGTCAGCGCGACGCCGTCGAGGCCCTCGCTGGGCTCGGCACAGCCGAGGGGAAGCGCGAGCGCGGCCGTCAAGCACGCGTATCGGTGAAACATTCCTATCTCCATCGAAGTAAGCCCGGAGCAGGGCCGTTCGACGCCCCTCGTCAACAACGAGCGAGCCCCGCGCGAGCAGGCAACTTTCCTCTCCTGCCTGATCCACGCGGCGTCGGACGTTCCGTGTACCTCAACGCGAGCGGACGATGTGCTCGAGCTGGTCGACCACCTGCTCGAGCGTGATGCCGCTGGTGTCGAGCAGCAGCGCGTCGGCGGCAGGCTTGAGAGGAGCGATGTCGCGCTCGCTGTCGCGGCGATCGCGCTCGCGGATCTCGGCCAGCACCTCGGCGAACTCGATGGCGTGCCCCGCGTGTGCCAGCTCGTCGTGGCGCCGCTTGGCGCGCGCCTCGTCACTGGCGGTGAGGAAGATCTTCACCTCGGCATCGGGGAACACCACCGTGCCGATGTCGCGCCCCTCGAGCACGACGCCGCCGGGCTCCCCGAGACGTCGCTGCAGACCGAGCAGCGCCGTGCGCACCTCGGCGTGCCGCGACACCCGGCTCGCCCCGTCGGAGATCTGCGGCGTGCGGATCTCCCCGGCGCGGTCGGCGCGATCGATGTGGAGCCGCGCGCGCCCATCGATGCCGAGCTCGAACGTGAGCGCCAGGCCGTCGACCATCGCGCCGAGGGCGGCGCCGTCGTCCCAGGAGATGTTGCGCTCGAGCGCGGCCAGGGCGACCCCGCGGTAGAGCGCCCCGGTGTCGACCAGCACGTAGCCGAGACGCTCGGCGAGCAGGCGCGCCGCGGTGCTCTTGCCGGCACCGGCGGGCCCGTCGAGTGCGACCACGATCTGACCTGACGGGCGGTGGCTCATGGGTCCTCTCGGCGCTCGATGCGGGCGCCCAACGACAGCAAGGTAGACACGACGCCTGGATAGCAGCCCTCGAGGCGCTCGGCGGCGTCAATCTGTGTCTCGCCCTGTGCGCTGAGCCCCAAGATGCAGCCCAACAAGGCCTGCTCCGGGGGCACGTCGGCCGTGACGTGAGCGCCCCGCAAGGTCGCTGGCGGATCGATCTCGACGCCGTCTTCGTAGGCGGTACAGCCCACGCCGAAGCGCGCCAAAAGCTCGACGGTGGCTTTGAGCCCATCGGGCGAGCGGCTGCGCAAGAGCCCGATGTCGCGCACCGTTGTGCGCGTGCGACAACACAGCGCGAGCGACAGCAACGCGGGCACCTCGTCGAGCACACGAAAGGCGCGCTCTCCTCCCACGCGGATGGCGGACAGCGCGGACGACCGGACACGCACCTCACCGACCGGCTCGTTGCCGGCGAGGTCGCCACGCGGCGTGACCTCGACCCGGGCCTGCGTGCCGCGCAGCGTCTCGAGGAACGCGGTGCGGGTGGGGTTGAGGCCGACGCCTTCGATGCGGACGTCGCTCCCCTCGATGCTCAGCGCGGCGGCGATCACGAACGACGCGAGCGTGAAGTCGCCCGGGATGCGCCACGAGAAGCCGGGCCAGGCGATCGGGTCGCCCGTCGCGTCGAGCAGGGTCATGCCCGCCGCCGTCTGTACGGGTGCACCGAGCACGATCAGCGCGCGCTCGACGTGGTCGCGCGAGAGCATGTTCTCGCGGATCGCGGTCACACCGCGCGCGTACAGCCCCGACAGCAAGAGCCCGAGCTTGGTGACCGGGTCACCGAACGGAATGCCGATCTCCACGCTCTCGAGCAGCTCGTCGTGCAGCAGCGGTGCCACCGCGACCGGCGCGTGCACGTCGCCGTCGTCGGCGCGCTTGCCCTGCACGTGCGCGCCGCGCTCACGCAGCGGCACGATCAAGGTGCGCAGCGAGTGTCGAAGCAAGTCTCCGCTGGCCTCGACGCGTGTGCCGAAGTGCTGCCCGGAGAGCAACGAGACCAAGATCTCGAGCGTGCTCGCAGAGTCGCCGGCGCGCAGCGCTCCCTCGGGAATGCGCAGGCCCGACAGCCCCACGCCCGACACGCGGTAGCCCGTCGGCTGCTCCTCGATGTGCACGCCGAGCGCGCGCAGGGCGGCGACCAACAGCTGGTGATCGCGCCGTGGAGCCAGCCCCTCGACGGTCGACTCCCCGTGCGCGAGCGCAGCCCACAGCAGTGCTTGTTGCCCGATGTGAAGATCGCCTGGCAGCGACACCCGACCGGTCAGGGGCCCCGAGCGCACGATGTGCAGGCGGGTCACTGCACGCCACTCAGCGACCCGGCGCCAGCCGCCAGGCTCAGCGCGCTGTCGACACGCTCGATCACCGTGTTGAAGTCGATCTCGGACACGTTGCCGCGCAAGAACACGTAGTGCGTGTCGGACGAGACGCGCAGCTGGTTGATCAGCGTACTGATGCCGAGCATGCGCACGAACAAGTTGCTCGAGATGCTGTCGAGCGACTTCTTCACCTCGTCTTGCAGCACTTGCGCGCGCTCGTCGTCCGCGGTCTCGGCCACGCCGATGATGCGGTAGTCGGCGCCGATCTCGAGCGACACGCCGACGCGCTGCGCATCGCGCGCGAGCCCGCTCATGCCGAAGCGCGACAGCTGCTGATCGATGCGTGCCCGCGCCTTGCCCTCTGGGTCCTCGGCCAGCAACGTGACCTGCGCGCTGCCGATCTCGACGCGCTCCGCGAGCGACTGGTAGAGCGCCGAGCCGCGCACCGGCACACCCTCCCCCGCGCTCGCGCGCGCCGTGAGCTCATCGATGCGGTCGGCGGTGCACACCACGATGAGCTTGTCGTCGATCTGCGTCCAGTAGCCCTCGGGCCGCTGGTAGACGTGCAAGAGGCCGCGTGTCTCGACCGCGACGTGGTCACGCTCGGCGAGCATGGCGAGCTCTTCGATGGCGAACTCTCCCTCCAGCGCAGCGACGTAGGAGACTTCGTTTTGCGACTGTCCGGTGCCCCCGAACGTGACCCGCTCGATCTTGTCGAGCGCGACCCAGCTGGCCAGCTTTTGTTCGCCCTGAAGCTGGCTCCACAGCGGCCACAGCTTGGTCTTGCGCAACTCGGTCAGACCGATGCGACCGATGGTGGTCGAGCTCGCTGGCACCCAGCTCCAGGCTTCGGCAGGGGGCTTGGGTGGCGGCGGCGGTGCTTCGACCTTGGACTGACGCCCCGCGCAGCCGGCGCCCAGACACAGCAGCGCCATCACCACCCACGACTCGCGCACACGCATCAGCTCCCCCGCGTTTCGAGTAGCTCGCCCAGCGTGGCGAGTAGACGGTCGTTCTCGGCTTCGGTGCCGATGGTGATGCGTGTGTAGTCGGCGATGGGCGGCGCCATGGGTCGTGTGATCACGCCACGCATCAACAGCGCGTCGACCAGTGCCTTGCCCCCACCGGGGAAAGCCGGGACGCGCGCCAAGACGAAGTTGGCTTGGCTGGGCGCCACCTCGGCGCCGAGCGCGACCAGGCCCTCACTCACACGCGTGCGCTCGCGACGGTTGTGGGCGATGTAGCGCGCCAGGTGCGCTTGATCGGCGAGCGCCGCCTCGGCCGCCGCCAGCGCGATCGAGCTGACGTTGAAGGGAGCGCGCACACGATCGAGGTAGTCGACGACCTGTGCCGGGGCGATGGCGTAGCCCACCCGAAACCCCGCCAGCCCGTACGCCTTGGAGAACGTGCGCAGCACGATCAGCCGCGGGTGACGCGCACGCAGCGCGAGCCCACTGACGAAGTCGCGCGCGTCGGCGAACTCGACGTACGCCTCGTCGAGCACCACCAGCGTCTCGCGCGGCAGCGCACTGAGCAGCTGCTCTAGCTCGCGCCCACCCAGGTACGCGCCGGTGGGGTTGTTGGGGTTGGCCAGGTAAAACAGCTTGGTGTCGGGGGTGACCGCCGCCAGCATGGCATCGACGTCGTAGTGCACGTGCTCGCGCAGCGGCACCTCGACCGAGCGCATGTCGCTCGCGATGGTGGAGCTGCGGTAGCAGACGAACGACGGGTCCGGGTAGACCACCTCGGCGCCTGGCACGCCGAACGTGCGCGCAATGAGATCGATGAGCTCGTTGCTGCCGTTGCCGAGCGTGATCTCCGCGAGCGGGACGGCGTGGTGCGCCGCGAGGGCCGCGCGCAGCTTGTAGTTGTCGGGGTAACGATGACCGTCGCGCAGGGCAGCTTGCGCCGCCTCGAGTGCCCGTGGCGAGGCGCCGAGTGGATTCTCGTTGCTCGCGAGCTTGATCGCATCACGGATGCCGAACTCGCGCTCGAGCTCTTCGAGGGGCTTGCCGGGAACGTAGGGCCGGAGCCGCTCGATGTGCGGCGGAACCAACGGATCGTGGGCGCTCATGGCGACGAGGGTAGCAACGCGCAGACTTCCCGTGTAGTCGCACACGCCAAACAGTGGGCGTTCCTGTTTAGAGGAGTGCTTTGAGCTGTGACAGGGCCACCAGAGCCTGCACGGGAGTCAGCTGATCGATGTCGAGCTCGCGCAGGGTCGCCTCGACCGCGGACGGCGCGCTGGGCCGCGCCGCAAACAGCTCGAGCTGGGGCTTGGCGGGGCCACTCCGCGGCTCACTGCGCGCTCCGCCGCCAGGGCCCTGCCCCGCTTCGAGCTGCGCCAGCACCGCGCGTGCACGGGCCAGCGCGACCTCGGGCACACCCGCCAGCTTGGCCACGGCCACGCCGTAGCTGCGGTTGGCACCCCCGGCCACGAGCTTGTGCAGAAACACCACCGAGTCGCCGTACTCGCGTGCGGCCACGTTGAAGTTGCGCACGCCGCGGCGCAGGCCCGCCAGCTCGCACAGCTCGTGGTAGTGGGTCGCGAACATGCCGCGACAGCCGATGACGTCGTGCAGGTACTCGGCGATGGCCCAGGCGATGGCGAGCCCGTCGTAGGTGCTGGTGCCGCGGCCCACCTCGTCGAGGATCACCAACGAGCGCCGCGTCGCGCCGCGCAAGATGGCCGCAGCCTCGCTCATCTCGACCATGAACGTGCTCTGCCCCTCGGCCAGGTTGTCGCTCGCGCCGACGCGCGTGTAGATCCGATCGACCACGCCGATGTGCGCC
>JBEGTL010000257.1:0-10936 GCA_041179425.1 Pseudomonadota bacterium
CGTCCACGTCCACGTCCACGTCCACGTCCACGTCCACGTCCACGTCCACGTCCACGTCCACGTCCACGTCCACGTCCACGTCCACGTGCGCGCCTACTTTCTTTTCGGCGGCGCCGTCCGCATGCGGAAGTACCCCGACGGAATCGGGGAGCCCGCCCCCGCGCGATCGCGCGGCATCACGTAGGTCTGTGCCTCGGTGCCGTCGGCGAGCTCGATGACACGACGCTCGTAGTAGTGGGGCACCTCCTCGAGCTCGTCGAGGTGCTTGAGCGTGGCGTCGTCGACCTCGTACAGCTCTCCCATGATGCGGCTGCCGCCTCCCGGCAGCATCGCCGGGTAGTAGTCGATCTGCACCAGCTCGTACTCGGGCAGCGTCTCGGCGGCGCGCACGAAGCGCGCGTGCGCGATGGAGGTGTGGTGCAGCTCGCCCTTCATCAGGGTGCCGTAGACGAACACGATGTGGGGCACGAGCACCATGCTAGCGTGGCCCGCGTGGATCTCCGAGTGGGACTTTGCGACGGCTGTCAGCACGTGCGCGTGATCACCAGTGAACGTGGGTCGCGCTTCTACTTGTGCGGGGCCGCTGCGAAAGATTCTCGGCTGACCAAGTATCCGCGGCTGCCCGTGTTGTCGTGTCCGGCGTTTGTTGCCGTGTAGGGGCGCACGGCCCAAAGCGGACGCGCGCTCAGGCCGCGTCCGACGAGCGCTCAGGTGGAGTCTGTGCCCGCTGTTTGACGTGGTCTCTGGGTGCGAACAGATCGATCTCGCGAGGCCCGGGCAGACCGGGGCGCAGCACGATGCGGCGCGCGAGCCCGAGCGCGCTGCGCAGCAAAAAGGGCGGCGTGAGCACGCTGTAGGGGCTGACGCCGAAGTCTGCGAGCGGCACCAGCTTCTTCAGCAAGACCGGATCGTGGATGGCGACGCGCTCCATCAGGTAGCTGAGCTCGCACAGTGCGCCGTAGTAAAACGGACGCTTGCCCTCGGTGTTGGGCCAACGCAGGTCGAGCGTGGTGGAGTACGCCCAGCCTTCCTCGAGGAAGCGCGCCTGCTTTTTGTAGAAGCGATGCAAAAACGGGCGCGTGATGGGGCCCGTGTCGTCGCGCAGCTCGGCGTCGAGCAGCTGTGCACCGAGCGCCGCCGAGGTCATGCCCTGGCCGTACGCCGGATTGAACGTGCAGATAGCGTCGCCGAACAACAACAAGCCGTGCAGCGGTGCATCCCAGTTGTGCACCTCTTTCCACGCGTTGACGGTGCTGCGATTTTGGATGATGTCGGAGATGGGCTCGGCGCGCGACAACAGCTCGTACAGCACCGGCGAGCGCAGGCCCTTCATGAAGGCGAGCCAGCTCGCTTCGTCGGTGGGCGCGTAGTCCGCGTTGATGCCCGAAGCGGTGACCAGCCAGCGGTCGTTCTCGACGTTGAGGATGGCGCCGGCACGCTTGAAGTGCGGGGGGAAGTTGTCGACGAGCAGACACTTCCACCACCAGTCGCGCGCCTCTTTGGGGGCGCGGTAGTGGCGCGTGGCGTAGTTGACCTTGGCGTCGACCTTACGTTCGTGCGGCTTGGTGAGGCCGATCTCGCTCAGCCACTTCCACGACTTGGTGCCGCGCCCGGTGGCGTCGACCACCAGATCGGCGGGCAGCTCGCGCTGGGCCGGGTCTTTGGCGTCGGTGCGCACGCCCGTGACCCACACCGCGCCGTCGCGCTTTTGGTGGAGCGGCTCGAGCAGCCGCGTGCCCTGCAAGAAGTGCACGTTGGGACGACGCGCCAACAGGTTGTGGCGGATGGTGAGCTCGAGCAGCGGACGCGAGCACGCGAAGGCCTGCGCGCCGAGGTTGGGATGGCGCGGCGCCCAGCCCTCCGGGGTGAAGCGCGCCATGTCCCACGAGCCGTCGAACGCGAACGCGCCTTTGGCCAACAGGTTTTCGCGGAGCCCAGGGAACAACGCCTCGAGCTCTTTGCGACCGCGCGCGAGGATGCCGTGCGGGTGCGCGCCCTGCGGTACCCCGCGGCGAAGCTCGTCGGGCGACTCGGGCAGCTCGTCTTTTTCGACCACAGTGACCCGGTCGAAGTGCCGCGCGAGCACCTCGGCAACGCACAGGCCACCGATGCTGGCCCCGATGATGATCGCGTGACGACGACTGCTGCTGGAATCAGAAGCCAAGGGAAAACTCACCACGAAAGAATACCTCGCGACTGCCCCCATGCTAGCCGCCCGGAGGTGTCGGGGAGAGCAAAAAGTGGTCGCCGACCCACCCGGGGTTGGCCTTGGCGAGAGGCGTGTGTGAGCTAGCTATCCGCGGGCGCGCTGGGGTCGGCGCTCCCGGGCGCGATGGGCCGCTCGTCTACCTGGCCTGACTTCTTACGTTCGAGCTCCAGCTCGAGCTCCACGCGCAACTTCTCGCGCCGTAGCGCACCCAGCGTCTGCTCCAGGTTGGTCGCTCGCTCGAGCTGGGCGTCGGTCTCGTCGCGCGCACGGTCGAGCTCGGCCAGCATGGTGCGCGCACGAACGCGCAGCTCGTCGAGCTCGGCCTCTGCCGTCTTGCTGCGCGTGCGCGCCTCGCGCAGGTCGGACTCGACGAACGCACGCTTTTGTTCCGCGTCGAACAGCTGACCCTCGACCACCGACAGCCGTGCGCGCTGCGCCTCGAGCGCGTGCTGGGTGACCTCGCGTTCGCGACGGATGTTCTCGAGCTCGCTGTGCAGACCTTGCATCCGAGAGACCAGCTCGGCGTGCTCGCGCCGTGCGCGCGACAGCTGGGTGTCGAGCAGCGCGGCCTCGCGGGTGCGCGTCGCGATGCGCTCGGCCAGCTGTTGTCGTGTCAGCTCGCTGTGCTGGTAGTTCTCTTCGAGCAGTGCGCGCCGCGCGCTCTCGGCGTCGAGCTTGGTGAGCGTGAGGTCCGCCCGCATGCGCGCGTTGTGCGAGACTTCGCGCTCTTTGATGTAGACGTACGTGATCGACGAGAGCCCCAGCATGGAGCCCAGCGCGATGGGCGCAGACCAGCGCATGATCGAGCGACGACGCGCGCGCGCTTGCTCGGGCCGCGTGAGGATGGCCAGCTCTTCGGTGAGCTCTTCGGCGGTGGGACGCAGCTCTGGATCGCGCGCGAGCCAGCGCCGAAACGACGGCTCGAGGTACGAGAGCGCGCGCGCCGTGGGCCCGACCGGAGGGTTGTTGGCGCGGTGCGTGATGAACGCCTCGATGGCGGTGCCCGGCACCTGTTCTTGCGTGCCCGGCTCGAGCGCATTGCGCAACGCGAGCGCGAGCGAGAACACGTCGGCCTTGGCAGTGACCTTGGGTTTGTACGCTTCGTTGGCGTACTGCGCGGCGATCTCGGGCGGGAAGTACAGCGGCGTCCCGGCCACGATCATCTCCGCGTCTTTGGCCGCCACGCCGAGGTCGATCAAAACCGGCAGCGTGCGCGCGCGCGCTTTGCCCACCTCGCCGATGCGCGCGAGGAAGATGTTGTCGGGCTTGATGTCTTGGTGACGGATGCCGGCCGCGTGCATCGTAGCCAGTGCCTGCGCGAGCGCCGTGAAAATCTCTTGGGCTTCTTCGCGGCTGAGCGGCTCGCGTTTGATGCGGTCTTCGAGCGTCTCGCCGTCGTACCAGGGCATCACGAACCACAGCCGGTCGTCGTACCAACCGTGATCTTTGAAGTCGACCACCGAAGGGTGGAACACCGACGCGATCAAACGCAGCTCGCGCAGCGCGGTCTTGCGCGCTTCTTCGCTGGGCGACGGTCGATGCAGGAGCTTGAGGGCGACCACGTGGCCGGGCACGTCGGCATCGAGCGCGCGGTACACGTCGCCGAACGAGCCCTCGCCCACGCGCTGCTGCACCGCGTAGCGCTCGCCGATCAACGTGCCCTCGGGCAGGCCGCGCTGCGTGCGGTCGTCTACGGAGGCCGAGGCGGGCGCGCGATGAACCTCGAGGG
The DNA here is from genome assembly GCA_041179425.1 of Pseudomonadota bacterium. Classification (GTDB taxonomy): domain Bacteria; phylum Myxococcota_A; class Polyangia; order Polyangiales; family DASUME01; genus DASUME01. The sequence continues at coordinate 3,939 of JBEGTL010000257.1, forward strand.
CCGGGCCCAGCGCAAATGCCTCTTGAATGGCGCCGGGCAGTCCACCGAGGCGACTGGGCGGCGCGCTGCCCAGCATGCGCAAGGCACGCGTGTGCGCGCGCTCGAGGGCTTGCTCGACGCTGGCCACCGAGACGGCCAGCACGTGCGCCAGCTCTTCGAGTGTCAGCTCGCGCGCGTGGTGCAGCTCGAGCAGCTCGGCGTCTTCGCGCGCGAGCTCTTCGCGCAGGCGCGTGAGAGCGTTGGCGTAGCTCTGGCCCGCCATCTTTTGCGGCCCGATCCAGGGCAGATCACAGCTGTCTTCGTCGATCTCGGACTCGTACGTGGCGACCAGCTCACGCGCGATGCGGTAGAGGTGCGCGCGTGGACCCGGCGGCACCAGCAACGCGCCCGAGCTCCAGCGCGTGAGGCGCTCGCGCAGGTTGTGCATCGCGCGCTCGGCCAGGCCGGCGGAGCGCAGCTGAATGGCCAGGTATTGCCGCAACCCCTCGCCGTAGTGGCGGAGCGCGCGCGTGCGCACGACGTCGGCCACCGTTTCCACCATGCCTGAAGCCAGCGCGATCGACTCGGCGGCGACCAACAGAACGGGTTTTCGCGGGGCTAGGTCCATGGCGGCACTCCTCCGCGCACAGGGTAAGGCGGAGGCAGGGGGGAGCACCAAAAAGCCGCGCCCCTGCCAAGCTGCGCGGATTTTCCCCAGCGGTTGGCGTATAGACTCGCGCGTCGCGGCGCTGGCGGGTCCGCGGTGCCAAGCGCGCGGGTCGTCCGCGCACGAGCGAAACGAAGGAGAGGGATGCGAACGCTCTTATCGCTGTGCAAGCCGTACCTCGGGTCGTGTGGAGTGCTGCTCCCGCTACTGCTCGGTTCTGTCCTGGTCACGCACGACGTGGCGCTGGCGCAGCCGACCGCGCAGCAACCCGACCCGGCCGCGCGCCAAGCCTTCGAAGACGGCAGGACGTTCTACGATCACGGGCGATTTGCCGACGCGCTGCGCAAATTTCAGGAGTCGTACGCGCTCAGCAACAACCCGAAGCTGTTGTTCAACATCGGCCGCGCGGCCGACTCCGAGGGCGAGCAGGCGCAGGCGTACGACGCGTACACGGCGTACCTGCAGCGCGTGCCCACCGCCGACAACCGCGAGTTCGTCGAGGCGCGTTTGGCCAAGCTCAAGGCGGCTGGCGCGGCAGGTCCCGTCAGCGCGACGCCGGCCGAGAGCCCGCCCGCGGCACCCCCAGCGCAGGTCGATGCGCCCATCGACCCCTATCCGCCGGCGTACGTGTCGCCGGGGGCGGGCCAGGTCTACAACGGGCCGGTCGCCGAGGCGCCCGCGGTCGCGCCCTCCCGGCCGGCCAACTTCCCGGGGCGCTTCCGGCTGTACGGCGGTCTACGCCTCGGCGTCGGCGGCACCATGCACATCGAGGACCAAGACGGCGGCACCGCCGACGTCGACCTGAAGACGAGCTTCGGTGGGCAGCTCGGGCTGGAGCTCGTCCCTTCGCGCTTCTTTGGCATCGGCTTCGAGACCCGCTTCATCTCCTTCAGCGAAAAGGCCGGCACCACACGCGATCTGCTGATCGATCTCGCGCTCAAGCCCAGCGTGCGCGTGGCGCTCCGCCGCATTCCGCTCGAGTTCTACGGCGCGCTGCCATTTGGCGTGACCATTCCGTCGGTCGACGACCCCGTCGAGGACCAGTTCGATCTCAAGTACAAGGTCGGCGGCAACCTCGGCTTCATGGCCGGCATCAACTACTTCGTGAGCCAGCACGTGGGGCTCAACTTCGAGCTCGGCGCGCTCATCCACTGGTACAGCGCCGACGCCACCAACCTGGGCGAGGACGCCGGTTCGGGCTCCTACACACTGACCCAGTTCACCTTGGCGACCCTGAACGCGGTCTACGCGCTCTGAGGGATCGCCGGCGCGCAATGGCTACAGCTTGGGACGGATGCGCAGCAGCGATCCGTCGCGGTCACCCGTCACGTAGACGGTACCTTCGGGTCCGACTGCGACGCCCGTGGTGATATACGGCGGCGGTAGCTCCTGCCGGCCCGGCAGACCGATGGGAAGGTTCTCGGCCACCACGACGCGCGTCTTTTGGACGGGGTCGATGGAGACGAGCCTGCGCGCGGCAGACTCTGCGACGATGAAGGTGCCCCAGGCGGTCTCGGTCAAGCCCTCGGGCATGGCCAGCTGATCGGCGACGACCGTCTTTGCGCCGGACGTCAGGTCGACGCGCGTGAGTCGCCCGATCGCCTCGGTGATGTACACGGCCCCATCTTTGCCGAGGATCATCTGTGTGGGGCCCGCGAGCTCACCGGCGACGATCTTACGGTCGACGTAGTGCTCGCCGCTCGCGCGCACCAGCGTGCCGCTGGCCAGCTCGATGACCAGCAGGCTGCCGTCGTCGAGTGGAATGGCGTCCATGGGCACCTTGAAGTCTTTGAGCACTTCCACGTCGCTCTGCGTCGCGGTCTTTGCCCGCGATCGTGCGAGGGCTCGCGCGGCACTGTACTCCTCGCGTACGCACGGACGTCGTGTGCGCGAGTTGTCTACGCGACGAGTCGAAAAGCGAAACGACCGCGCCGGCAGAGAGGCGTCAGTTGCTGAGGCGCGAGAGCAGGCGACGCGCTTCGTCGTCTTGTGGGTCGAGCTCGACGGCACGCCGCAACGCCTCGCGCGCGGTAGCGTTGTCTTTGGTCTCGAGCGCCAGCTGGCCGCGCACGTGGTAGGCGAACGCCAGGTGCCGGTCTTGCGCCAAGGTCCGCTCGCACAGCTCGACCAACATGTCGCGCCACTTGACGGCGCGACCCGTCGACAGATAGGCCGACCAGGCGGCAAACAACGCGTACTCGAGCGCACTGGGCCGAAGGTTGCTCGCCTCGCGAAAGGCGTCGGCCGCCGCGCCGTACTCGCCCGCGCGCAGGAGCTCTTTGCCCTGCAAAAAGGCGCTGTCGGCCAGCAGCTTTTCTTTGCCGGGGAGGTGGGCGACCTCGCGCAGCGGCGGGCGCACGCTGGGTGGACGGGGTGCGGGGCCGGTGTGGCTCTCGCGCCGTGACGAGCGCGGAAGATCTTCGATGATGAACGGACCGCTCTCTTCGGGCGCGACGCCTTCGGGCAGCTCGAGCTGATCGGTGAGCGACAGCGCCACCAGCAGGTGACCGCAGCGCTCGCGACGCGACCCGCTCTCGGCGAGCAGCTGCCGCATGGAGCAGGTGCCGTCGAGCGACTCGACCAGCGCGCGGTCTTCGGCGTCGAGCTCGAAGTACTGGGCGATGTCGTCCAGGTCGCCGCGCAGCTCGACGTCGTCGTGCCAGAACGGCGAGATGACGTCGCGCACGCGCTCGAGGGTGTAGTGCCGCGTGATGCCTGCGAGCAGCACGGGCTCGATCTGCAAGATGCTGTCGTCCGACAACGTGTAGCCGTGGTCTTGCGGTACGAACACGTGTTGGCTGCGCTCCCAGTGCAGGCAGCGTGCGAGCTTCTCGCGGACCTGGTCGTGCAGTGCGGCGCGCAGGGCCTCGCTCTCGAGCACCCCCATTCGGCGAGCTACCTCGCCGAAGCGGAGCCGTCCCTGCATGAGCATGCGCTGCTCTTCGACCTGGGCGAGCTCGCTCTCGGTGATCTGGCCGCGCTGCACCAGCAGTCGACCCAGGCTGTCAGCGGGGAGCCCCCCTTCGACGAACACGGGATGTCCGTCGCGCACGTACACGACGGTGAGCACGCCTTCGGCATCGACGCGTAGTGCGCCGCTGGCACGGGTGTGCTGGAGGGAGAGCAAGGTGCGGACGAAGCGATAGTCGGAGCGCCTGAGCAGCGCAAGACTCGGCTCCGGGGCCGGCACAACACCAGCCACCTGGCTCGGCTCCGGCGGCTCGGACGGGGACGCCATCGGCCAGGGCTGTAGCATGCAGAGGATCGGAAGCTAGCTGCCCAAGTGTGGAGGAGTGTCCCGGGAGACACAGGGGGGTGTCGATTTCGCCGCGGGCCCCGGGGGCGCGCGCACGACTCGAGAGCCTCCGACGGCCTCGCGATCGCTCGTTGGGGATGCAGTCCCTCTTGGCATGCCGCTCGCTCTGCGAGAGCGTAAGCATCGCGGGGTGGGCACAAGGTCGCCCGAAAGGTAAGTCCGAGTGTTTCGATCAGCGTTTCTAGCGACAGGCTCTTCTCTCCTCGGCGCGGCGCTGGTTGCGCTCGTCGTGTGCGGCACCGGCTGCAAGGACAAGGAGGGAGCTTCGGTCGTGCCCGACGCGAAGGTCGTCAGCACCGCGCCCGTGCCGAGCACCACGCCGCCGGTGGAGCAGAAGCCGACCGAGCCACCGCCGCCCGAGCTGCTGCAGCCGGTGGACCTGTGGAAGGACGGCAAGCCCGCAGGGCAGGTCGATGCCCAGGGGCCCGACGCAGCGAAGTATGTGTTCCTCGACCTCGGCGAGGGCTTCACGCCGATCTTGTTCAGCGACGGCAAGGACTACAAAGGCCATCCCGCGCCGCACAAGTTTCGCGCGACCTACCTTGCACTCGCACGCGGCGAGTTCCCCAAAGATGCGTACGGCGAGCGCGCACAAGAGGACAAGTACCTCGAGCTGTACGGCATCATGCCGACGCTCGCGGTGGTGCGCGCGCGTATGAAGTGGGCGCGTGAGCTCGAGTGCAGCAAGTCGCTCGACCTGCGCGCGCTCGAGGACTTTACCGGCATCATCACGTACCAGGGGCCGGACGACTCGCTGCGCAATCAGAAGAAGTTCGTCTCCGCCGAGCAAGCCGTGCGCGGCTTCATGAGCGCCCAAAAGGTCGACGACCCTACCTTCGTCGTCGCGGACACGCTCTCCGACAAAGACAAAGCGCAGCTCGCGCTGTACCTCGATCAGCGCGACGACGACCTCGCCATCAAGGCCGCGCAAGAGCGCCTCCTGTGCGAGGGCTACTTCAAGAACAAAGGCAAGTGGGTCAAGGGTGCGTTCGACTGGGCGACGCACGAGGCGCTCGCCGAGTTCGAGCGGCGACACCGTGTGTACAGCTGGGGCGCCCTCGGGCCGGCCACGGTCGCCGCGCTGCGCATGGAAACGTCCGAGACCGAGCGCGAGACCTTGCTGCGCGTGCTCGACGAGCGCGCCATGCACGCGTTTGGCGCGATCGAAGACGGCAGCGCAACCAAGCCCGATGGCGCGCCCGCGACCTTCATCGGCGCCGATGGCCTGACGCACCCGGTGCCCAACCTGGAGAGCGAGCTGCGCGCGGCTGTCGTCGCGGCGTTCGGTCTGCACGACGCCGCATCGAGCTACGCCTTTCTCGAGCAGCTCGGCAAGCTCGAGCGCGACGGCCACAAATACGTCGCCATCCCCGGACCGGCCAAACCTGAGTACTACTCGAGCGAGATGGACCTGACAGTCAGCATCGATCGGGGCGACGTCTGGTACGACTTCCCGTTCGACGAGGCGGGCAAGGAGCGAGCCCAGTCGGTCTCGCGTCGGCCGCACCACAACATCTTCGTCAACTACATGGGCCAGCAGATCCCGCTCGCGAGCTACGGCACCACCATCGGCGGCTGGAAGAGCGAGCTCATCGATGGCTCGGTCTGGTGGAAGTACAAAGAGTCGCCGGCCGGCCCCGTCGTCTGGAAGGACATCGTGTCGGCACCCGTGTGGCTGCCGCCGACCTCCACGCCTCCGCGCGACCTGCTCAAGCGGCGCAAAAAGCGTAAGGCTGGCGAGACCAAGTGGGAGCCCAACTACCACGAGACGGGGCCCAGCTACGCGTCCGCCTACGGCCTGGTCGCAGCGTACCACCGCCCCTACGAGACCACGCCCGAGGGCACCATCCGCATCACGGGCGACGACGGCATCCGCTCGCACGGCTCGGTCGACTACATGAGCATCATGCGGCGCGACTCGCACGGCTGTCACCGCCTGCACAACCACATCGCGGTGCGCCTGTTCTCGTTCGTGCTCGAGCATCGTCCGCACATCCGCACGGGTCACCAGCCCACCTCGTTCATCATGGACTTCGAGTACGAAGAAGAGCAGTACCGCATCGACATCAAAGAGGGCGGCTACACGTTCCGGCTCAACAAGCCGATCTTCGTCACCGTCGAAGAGGGACGCATCAAAGGGAAGGTCGAAGAAGCCATCCTCACCGCCATCCCCAAGTTCAACACCAACTGCAAGGCGTACTACCTGCCTGACGGCACCACCGTCGTGCCGCAGCCCGACGGCAAGCTCGTGCCCAGCGTGGCGCCGGCCGACTGCGACGCAGGCCTTCCGCCGGTCCCGCCGCCGCCTCCGCCCGAAGGGCCTCAGCCTGCGCTGGGCACGGTCCCAGAGGTCGACCCGCAGCTCGTCAACACGTTGCCTGCCGCGGCGCAGACGCCGAGCGGCGAGAAGCTGGGGCCGGCCACGCCGTAGTCGCTCAGGTCGCCTTGCCGGCCCTCACTCGGCGGCGAGCGAGGGTCTGCCGGGTTGGCTTTGACGCTCGAGGGGACCCTTCATCAGGTCATCGAGCTCAGCTTGATAGTCGGCCGAAGTTGTTGCGCCGATCACGAGCGACTTGAACAGCCTGCTCGTGATCGACTCCGAAAGCGGCTCGTCGCTCTCGGAGTCTTGAGCGAGCGCCAGCTCCACGAACTCAACGACCGTGACCTCTTCAGCAAGCGTCAACTTCGGAGCCAGCGCACGCTCTAGCGCCTTGGCCGCCAGCTCGCCGCCGTACAGTTCAGTCAGCTGGCGGACGCGTGAGACCATCCAGCGGCGGACTTGCTCTCGGTCGGCCAGCAGCAGACACATGTCGAAGAGCTCGGTGCGGTCGAGCGTCTCACCATGGGTTGGCGGCTCGCGAAACCACGCCTGTCCGACGCAGCACTCCAAGAGCCGCAGCACGCGTTGGTTGGTAAACCCCTTACGGAGAGCCTCGGTGAATGCAGCGGGCTTGTCGTGTAGACCGCCGGGATGAGCAAACGAAAGCGGTATCGGTCTTCGGAGTGGTCGGGCCTTGTCGAGCAGTGGTCTCGAAG
>JBEGTL010000258.1:0-10908 GCA_041179425.1 Pseudomonadota bacterium
AGCACCTTGTGGCCGCTCGTGTCGTATCAGCAGAGCGCCGCCTAGACACTCAGACCGACGCGACGTCTTGCCGTCAGACACGCGTCGCCACCGACCGCAAAGTCGGCACAAGCTTGCGGCCGCTCAGGGTAGATGGCGCAGGTATACGAGGGCGCAGGCAAGGTCGCGGCGCGCCGGTCGAGCGCCACACACAGGCCCCCTGGGCGAGGTACGTGCGGACCAAAGCCGTCGACCACCACCAGGCGAAGCAGACCTTCGCTAGCTCGCCGCGTGTGCTCGCGTTGGGTCAGCTCGACGCGGTCGAAGCCTTCGCGGCAACAGGCTCCACAACTTGCACAGCTCGCGGCCACGAGCTTGGGCTCGAAGCGCACGCAGCCGGGCAAGCTCGCGGTGAGCTTGCCGCGCCGTGGACCACGACGTCGATCGTTGCGTGTGGAAGTCAGTTGTCGGCAGCGCAGGTCGTCTACGCGGCCGTGCCCCCAGGCGCACTCGCCACACGTGTCGTGCTGGTCGTCGCCGAGCGGAAAGCCGCTGGCGTGCAAGCTGCGCGTACGCCGCCACAGGCTGTCGGCCGGCAGCTCGAGGGAACGCATGGTCTCTGCCAGCGCCGCCGTCCGCGCGAGCGCGCGCTGCAGTGGACCAGCCCAGCGCCCCTCTGCCGCGCGCTCGAACGCCTCGCGTGCGAAAGGGATGGCGAGGTCTTCGCCCGGCCCGAGCGGATCGATGGGCAGCGCATCCCAGTACGCGCGATGGTCGGTGGTGACTGCAAAGAACGCGCGCAGCCCGTGACGATCGGCCAGCGCCGCCTGCACACGATGACAGGCGTGCTCTTGGGTCAGGTCGCGCTGGTCGATGTTCTCCATGCCCCAGTCGACCTTGCGCTGACCACGCTCGCCGGCCACCAAGCCGTGACACAGCTCGTGAAAGATCAGCTGGGCCAAGCTGTCGTCGGCGTCGAAGTGCTGGTGACTGCTAAGCGTCAGGACCCGTGCACCGTCGAACGACGCGTAGACCTCGCTCGAGCGCACCACCTCGATGTCGAGCTCGCGGGCGCAGGCGAGCCAGATCAGGTCGAGTGGGTCTTGATAGCGGTGGTCGATCGAGCGCACGGCACCGGCAGGATAGCGAAACTCAGCCCGGGTGCAGCGCGTCGATGGCGGCGGCGAGCTCGAAGTCGCGCGTCGACAGGCCGTCCGCGTCGTGCGTCGTAAGGTCGATCACCACGCGGTTGTAGACGTTGCTCCACTCTGGGTGGTGGTCACTACGTTCGGCGATGATGGCGACCTGCGTCATGAAGCCGAACGCGTGCACGAAATCCAAAAACTTGAGCTCGCGATGCAGCTTGCCGGCGACCACGGCCCACTTGGGCAACGCGGCCAGACGGGTCTCGATCTCATGGTTATTGAGCTTGGCGATGGGCATGCCCCCAAGCGTACTCACTTGAGGCACGGAGCCCAGGTGCGTTGCCAACCAACGGCCGACACCACGCCGAGCTCTCGAAGGCCCGCTTCGTGTCGCGACACGGCCTCCTGGTCGCCCGCAAACAGCGCCGCCGAGCGCGCGTAGAGCAACACGAACGGCCGGTAGCCCAGCGCCTCCGCTTGATGGATGGCCTTGGCGATGGCCCGGTCGCGCTGCACGGGGTCGCCCGCGACGTGGTGCAGCGCGGCGCGACCGATCGCCGCAAACGACAGCGGCCACTCGATGCGCTCGCGCTCGATCTGTTTGATGCGCTCCTCGGCGGCGCGCGCGTGACGGTCGCGCTCGATGCCGTGCTCGACCGCGCTCAGGTGCGCGAGCATGCAGCCCCACTGGTGTAGGAGGCGCCACGTGGAGAGTCGCGGCATGCCGCTCTGCTCGTAGCGCTCGGCGCGATCGGCGTAGTGCGCGAGCGCCGCCGCCGGGTCGCCCGCGTACTGATGGCTGAGTGCGGTCCAGATCAGCTCTTGCATGTCGAGGAAGCTGAACACCTCGTCGCTCAGCAGCGGACGCATGCGCGTGAGCGCGCGCGAGGCGAGCGCGGGCTCGTCGGACATCAGGCGCGAGAGCGCGAGCATGGGGAGTAGGGTCGCCGTGCCGAACCTGTCGCGGCGCGTCTCGGCATCGTGGATCGCAAGCTCGATCTCTTCGGGTAGTCCGGTGCGGCCGCCGATGTAGAGCGTGTTCTGGTACAGGTGGAAGCGCGCGTACGACTGCTCCCAGCTCATCTGTTTGGGCCCGGCCAGCGCCTCGAGCGCGCACTCGGTGCTCTTGTGTTTTCGCCCATAAATGGCGTGAAAACCGGCCTCCGCCAGCTTGTAGCCGCTGCTGGTAGACGCGCTGCCGATGCGCTGCGTGAGTGCGCGCGCCATGCCGTACAGCTCGCCGGAGCGAGACTCGCCCTTGGCCCCGCCGGTGAGCGCGACGTACGCGGCCTCGGTCTCGAGCCCACGCAGCACGTGGCGCGCGTGCCCCGCATCGAGCGCGTGCCGCAAGTACAGCGTGGCGAACAGTCCACCGCGCACGGGCTCCACCAACCAGTACACACCGAGCGCGACGCGCAGCGAGTCGAGTAGTGCGAGCTCACGCGCCGAGATGTCGGACAGCGCGCGCTCTTCGAACGCGAGGCCACGCGCAAAGAGCCGCGCCCGCTCGAAGGCCAGCGCGGCCAGACTCGCGCGTGGGCTCCGCGGGTAGCTGACGCCGACACGCTCGAGCACGCGCTTGAGCAGCTCGGCGCCGCGCTGCAGGTCGCCTCCTCGCAGCAGCTGATCGGCCGCGTTGCGCTCGAGCAGCGGCGCTTCTGCCGGGGTCAGCTCGGCCGCTTGGAGGTAGGCCTGTGCTGCGTCGAGGCAGTGGCCCGTGGCCGCCAGCGAGTCGGCCAGGCCGCGCAAGAGCGCCGCGCGCCGCTCGTTCTGGGAGAAGGCCGAGCCGTCGCCGTGCTCGAGCGAAGAGTCGCCGTCGAGCAGGTCGAGCGCGACGCGGTAAAGCTCCGCCGCGCGGTGGAAAGCGAGCGCCTCGCGTGCGCGCTCTGCGGCGCGCTCGGCATGTCCGCGCGCGCGCTCGCTGTGGCCGGCGCCGAGGCTGTGCATGTACAACACCTCGTCGTCCTGCACCGTCTCGCGCGAGAACGCCTCGAGCAGACGCGCGTGCGTGTCGGCCAGCGGTTGTGCGCCGAGGCGTTGTTGCACCACGCTGCGGATACGGTCGTGACTGGTCTCGACCAGGTGCTCGCCCTTGCTGCCGCGACTGCGCGCGAGGCCGGCGACGCGAAGCGTGTGCAGCGCGGCTTCTTGACCCGCAGCCAGGCCCGCCGCACGAAACGCCACGCGCTGCGGCGTGGGACCTCCGGCGGCGGCCAGCACCTCGAGCAGCGCTGCCGCGTTTTGGGGTAGGTTGGCGATGCGCCCTCCGAGCACCTCGCTCAGCGAGACCTCGTGTCCAGGCGCCGCGTCTTCGCGCAGCACGTGGTGCACCAGCTCGTGAATGAACAACGGCACGCCCTGCGACTCGTTGGCGATGCGGTGGGCGACTGCGACGTCGTGGTTTTTCGCGAACGCCAAGAGCTCGCTCGCCAGCGCCACCGCCTCGCCATGATCGAGCGCCCCCACCTCGGCGTCGTCGAACGCGATGTTGGGGTTTTCGTGCGTGAGCTCGAGCAGCTCGCCCAGCAGTGGACTGTTCGCCGCATCGTCGGCTCGGTACGTCCCCACCAGCAACAGCGGCACCGGCTCGGGTCCCTCGAACAACGCGCGCAGCAAGAGCGCACTGTCGAGGTCGCTCCAGTGCAGGTCGTCGATGAACAACACCACCTCGCCTTGGTCCGACAAGCGGCCAAACAGCTCGGAAAAAGCACGAAACGCGCGGGCACGCCCCATCGCGGGGTCGTCGTCGTCGCTGCGCGCGCGCTGCCCCAGCGGTGTGGCGAGCGCCGCGAAGGCGGGGAACAGCCGCGAGAGCGTGTGCGCACGCCGCGGCAACAGCGCGCCCAGCTCGATGGCGGGCAGCTTGGCCATGTGGGCGATCAGCGCATCGACGATGCCGTCGAACGCCTTGAACGGCATCGCCTCTCGCTCGTAGCAGGCGCCCGCGAAGACCAGCGTGCCGGGCCTCTGGGCCAGCTCGTCGACGAAGCGGCGCGCGAGCGTGGTCTTGCCCATGCCGGAGCTGCCGTGCAGCAGCAGGATGCGCGGCTCGGCGCCCTGCGTGCTGTGCATGTGCAGGTGCTGCAGCACGCGTCCCCGTCCGACGAACAGCTCGGGTGTGATCAGCGCCGAGGGCAGCGCGCCGTGCACCACGCCCTGGGCCGAGAGTGCTCTGTGGGCGAAGCGCTGCACGAGCTGAGGACCCGTGGGCCGCTGGCTGGGATCTCGCGCGAGCAGCTGCATACACAGCGTCTCGAGATCTTCGGGCACGTCTCTGCACAGCGTGCTGGGGGGCTCTGGATCGCGCGAGGTCTTGCTCAGCAGGATGTGCGCGAGGGGGCCCTCGAACGGGAGGCGCCCGGTCAGCGCCTCGTACAGCATGACGCCCACGGCGTACCAGTCGCTGGCCGGCTCGAAGCGACCGGTGTGCGCGTGCTCCGGGGCCATGTACGCGGGCGTGCCCAGCAGACGCTGCGTCGACAGCTCGGGCACCTGCTTGAGGTCCTTCGCCAGCCCGAAGTCGAGCACGGTGACGTGGTCGTTGGCGGCGACCAGGACGTTGCTGGGCTTGAGGTCGAGGTGCAGCTTGCCCGCGGCGTGCAGCGATGCAACCGCGTCGATCAGCTGGCTCAGCACGCGGTGCAGCGTCTCCGGGTCGCGCAGCGGACAGCGCGGCTGCAGGTACTCGGGCTTCTTGGCCATCTCGCGCATGCGGTGGGCGTCGACCTCGAGCAGTGTAGGCGCGTCGCGTCCCTCGAGCGCGCTCACGTGCAACAAGAAGTCGCGCCCCTCGACGTAGTCCATGGTGAACAGCCACACGCCGTCGTCGCAGAGCAGCTCGTGCAGCACGATCAGGTTGGGATGGCTGATGTCCGCCAGCGCGCGAAACTCTTGTTTGAAGCGCGTGAGCGCGTCGGGCTCCCCTGCGAGCAAGACCTTGAGCGCAACCCGTCGGTCGAGCTTTTGATCGCGTGCCAGGTACACGGTGCCCATGCCACCTTCGCCGAGCCAGCGCAGCACCTCGAACCTGCCCGCCAACAAGCGCGAGACGAGGGGCGGCGGCGTCGAAGAGCGTTCTGCGCCCACGCGTGGTTCTTCGGCACGCGGGCGGTGAGCGGCCGGAGCGGGGGAAGCTAGGCGAGGGTCGGGCGTGCGGCGAGAGGTCATGAGCGTGACGGGGCCAGTGTACTCAGCGATAAGCCCTGCCGCGACGAGAGACTCAATGAGCGGCGAGCGCGCCCCCGATAGCCATGCCGGAGACCGCTAGCGCCACGCTGGTCCATACCCACCAGCGACGACGCAGGGGCACGTCGGCACACGCCTTGGGAGGTGCGAGATGGATGATGAGGGGCGCACTCTCGCTGCCGTCGCGACCCAGCACGGCCCCGCTCGGTGCGCGCCCCTCGACGTAGAGCGCGATCGTGCTCTGGGTCCGTGAGGCCTGCGGCAGCGCCACGGCCAGCAGCGTGCGCGCGTCGACCTCGGCCACCACGTGGCTGGTCTGGTCGGGTTCCTGGTCGCCGGCGCTCGACGCCGCGACGTTTGCTGCGCCGCCCGCGCGTGCAAACACGTGCACGGTGTCGACCGCGTCGTGTCCGACCCCGAGGGCCAGCTCGACGATCACACGGCCCTGCGCATCGCGTACGGCGGACACGGTGAGCGGCACCGAGAGGGCGCTCGCCGGCTGGCCACGGATGCGCTCGAACATGGCAGCCACGTTGGGCCCTGGGTCGCGCACGTGGGAGACGTGCTCGGGGTCGCGCGCGAACAGCTCACGTAGGGTGCCCTCGGCTGCGGCGTCTGCGCGCGCCGCGATCTGTGCGATCGCCAGCAGCTCGAGTGCGTCGTTGCGCTCGCGAGCGCGCAGGGTCGGCTCGGCGAGCAGGGTCTTGGTACGCGCCTCCACGCTGGAGAAGCGCGCCTGATCGAGCTCGGCGCGCAGAGCCGCGAGCGTGAGGCCTACACTCTCGTCCGCGGGCCGCGCGCTGGGCGCCGCGACGTCGCCCGCGTGCGTGCCCTGTCCCACCGGGTTCCCGCTCGACGCTTGTGCGCACACGCGCGGCGCACGCGTACACAACGCGCACAACGCGCAGCAGAGCGCGCACGAGAGCTCGACTGCCCACCTTTGTGCCGAGCGCGACCTGTGGCTGTGCACGACGAACGTCACCTCCGAATATTAAGCCCCATCGCAAAGCAGACAGTCTGCGCTTCTTTGCAAAGCGCCGAGTCCGTACGATCGAGGGAGTCGTTCGAGCGTGGTTCGAAGGAAGGTCCGGGTAAGGTGTCCAGGGAAGATGGCGAGCGCAGAGCCCCCCCGCGCGCGCTCGAGCATGCCGAACGTGGGACTGTATCGCGTGCGCCCGCGCAGGTAGGCGGACTGGCGAGCTGGCGCCCGAGCGCGCGCCTCGCACCCGTGGAGCGCTACGACCGTTTCGAGATCCTGGGTCGCATCGGACGCGGTGGCATGGCCGAGATCCTGCTCGCCCGCGAGCGCTCGCTCACCGGCGGCTCGCGTCACCTGGTGATCAAGCGCGTGCTGCCCGAGGTGCGCGACTTCGACGAGCTCTTGCACATGTTCCTCGACGAGACCCGCGTCGTGATGGGCCTGTCGCACCCGAACCTGTGTCAGATCTACGAGGTCGGCGAGCAAGACGGCGCCTGGTACATCGCCATGGAGTGGGTCAACGGCGTCACGCTCGGGCAGCTGCTGCGGCGCGCCATCGAGACGCAAGACATCGACTACGGCGCCATCGCGCGCATCACCGCGCAGTGCGCCGATGCGCTGCAGTACGCCCACACCGCGCGCGACGCGGAGGGCCAGCTGATCAGCCTGGTGCACCGCGACGTCAGCCCGCACAACCTGATGATCGCCTACGACGGCCGCGTGAAGCTGCTCGACTTCGGCATCGCCAAGTCCACGGCCACCACGCACCGCACCGAGGCCGGCGTGGTGAAGGGCAAGATCTGCTACATGGCGCCCGAGCAGTGGCTGGCGCAGACCATCGACGGGCGCACCGACGTGTTCGCGCTCGGCGCGTGTCTGTTCGAGGCGCTCTCGGGCCGGGTCGTGTTCAAGCGCGAAAACCAGCTCGAGGTCATGAAGGCGGCGATCGCGGGGGACGTTCCCTCGCTTCGAGACATCGCCCCCAACGTGCCCGCTGCGCTGGCCGACATCGCGCACCGCGCACTCGAGGCCAAGCCTGAGCATCGGTTTCAGTCCGCGCGCGAGATGAGCGACGCGCTCGAGCGTTTTTTGTCGACGCTGCCCGAGCCGGTCAGCGCGGCACGCCTCGCCGAGTACACACGACGTTTGTTCCCGCACGAGGTCCAGCTCGGTCCCGTGCTCGAGCGCTCGCTGCGCGGTGCACAGATCGCACAGACAGAAGGCATGTTTTTGCCGCCGCTGCCTGCTTCCCTGCAGGGCATCGTCAAGGGCGACGCGAGCTTGCGCCCGCTGCCGCCGCTGCCGTTCTCGTTCAGCCCGCCTCCCGTCACGCTGCGCAGCTCGCTCGAGACGCACGGCGCCGAGCGACCGTGGCCGGCCGAGGGTGCGTTCGACAGCGACGAGCACACCGAGCGCGCGCGCATCGGCGCGACGGGCACGGCCGTGGTGCACGCGATGGACGAGACGGTCGCAACGACGTCGCAGGCGCCCACCAGCCCCAAGGTTCCCACCCTGCGCGACCTGGTGCCGGTCACCACCGACGTCCTGGCGCGGCCCCTGGCGCGCACGCTATCCATGCGTGTGACGCAGCGTGCGCGGCGCGCGTTCGCCATCGGTGCGCTCGCGCTCGCCGCCGCCGTCCCGCTGGTGATGGGCGCACGCGGCCTGCTCGCGCGCGACCCGACGCCGCTCGTCGCGCAGTCGGTCGAGAGTGCACCGGTGCGCCCGGCCGCGTTTCCCGCGCCTGCGTTCACCTTGCTGCCGAAAGGCGCGCCGCTGACCGAGGCACCGAGTAGCGCAGCCGTCACGCACACCGTCACGCCGGCGGTCGATCAGCAGGCAGGTCGCCTCTCGATCAACACGCGCCCGTGGTCCACGGTGTACCTGGGCAAGCGCCTGCTGGGCACCACGCCGCTCGCGGAGGTCGCCGTCCCGCGCGGTGCACTCAACCTCAAGCTGGTCGACCGCGACGGGAAGGTCCACGTCCGACGCCTGCCCGCATCGAACAAAAAGGCGCGCGCGGTCAGCTACGAATTCTAGAAAGCGGGCGTAACTCGTCGCCGTCGCCGTCGCCGTCGCCGTCAACGCTCACGTCAACGCCTACGCCAATGCCAGTGGCGCCCACTGTCGCGGCGGTCCTTTGACGCCACTCCTTTACGCGAGCTCGCTCGCTGCGATGGCTTTGGCCGTTTGCAGGCTGCTGGTTGCTCCGACCTTGCGCGGCGCGCCGAGGAACACGCCGACCGCGCCAGACAGGCCTGCCATCAGCGCGCCGTAGTACCAGAGCGTGTGGTAGTTGCTGAGCGCTTCGAGCTGCGAGCCCGGCACGCGAGAACCCAGGATGACCACCAAGATGGCCACGCCGATGGAGCCGCCGACCTGACGCGCGGTCTGGTTGACGGCCGACCCCACACCAAAGCGCTCGGCTGGCAGACTCGACACCGAGGCAGCCGACAGCACGGGAAAGCTGAGGCCGATGCCGAGGCCCATGAGCAGCGTGCCTGGTAACCACTGCGTCAGGTACGAAGGCTCGACTCCGACCTGCGTGGCGAACCACACGAGGCCGGCCGCGAACACGATGGAGCCAGGCACAAGCACCGCACGAAAGCCAAAGCGCGTCGCGGCTCGGCCCGCAAAACCAGACACGACGGCGACGACCAGCGGCCCCGGCGTGACCGCCAGCCCTGCGCGCTGGATGGAGTAGTGCCAGACGTCCGTGAGGAACAGGATGTTGCCGAGGAGCACGGCAAAAAAGCACATCGCGTAGACCAGCGTCGCGAGGTTGGCGACCGTGAACGCGCGCGCGCGAAACAGTGTCAGATCGAGCACGGGCGCGGCGTGTCGTGCGGAGCGTACGACGAACGCGACGAGCAGCAGCGGAGCCACACCCGCCGCGACCAACACGCGCGTGCTGCCGAAGCCAGCATCTCCACCTTCGGAGATTGCGTAAGTGATGGCGGCAACGGCCGACGAGAGGAGCAGCGCGCCTGCGTAGTCGGGGCGTACGGCACGGTCGACACTGGGCGGCGGATTGGGCAGCACGCGCCGGCCCCACAGCCATGCGACCGCTCCGATGGGCAGGTTGAGATAGAACGCCCAACGCCAGCCGGGACCCGAGACGATGAGTGCGCCGAGTGAAGGACCGGTGGCCACGGCGAGGGCGCCGACGCCGCCCCACAACGCAACGGTCTGGCTACGACGCTCGGACGGGACGGCCGCGAGCAACAGTCCGACCGAGGCGGGCATGGTGAAGGCGGCGCCCGCTCCCTGCAGCACGCGGCCGGCCACCAGGAGCGACACGCTCGGGGCCAGACCACACAGCGCCGAACCCAGCACGAACACGCCCATACCCGCAAAGAACACCGTGCGCAGGCCCTGGCGATCGGCGGTGCGCCCGCCGACTACGAGCAGCGAGCCAAACACGATGGAGTAGGCGGTGACGACCCACGCCAGCTCCGCGCGCGTGGCGAGCGGAAAGGTCTTCGCCAGTGCCGGGAACGCGACGTTGACGATGGACATGTCGAGCGACACCACGAAGGCCCCGAGCGACGTGAGCAAGAAGACTTGCCACAGGGGAGGCCCGCTCGAGGTGTCGCGCGCGACTGGCGGACTGAGTTCTTTCATAAAACTCACTCTGCCCCGGTGCGTCTCATCATGCAACCCACTAGACTGCGATCGTGGAGCACAAGAGCTTCGAACAGATGGAGTGCTCGGTGGCCCAGTGCCTCGAGCTGGTGGGCGAGTGGTGGACCATGCTCGTCGTGCGCGACGCGTTCTTGGGCGTGCACCGCTTCGACGCGTTTCAGGAGCGGCTGGGTATCTCGCGCAACATCCTGGCGCAGCGGCTCAACAAGCTGGTGTCCGCAGGCATCTTCGACAAGCGCGCTTACCAAGACAACCCGCCCCGCTACGACTACGTGCTGACCGAGAAGGGGCGCGACCTGTGGCCGCTGCTGACGGCGCTGCGCCAGTGGGGAGACAAGCACGCTGCGCCGCACGGCCCGCCCGTGCAGGTCGTGCACAAGGGCTGCGGCAAGGTCACCAACCTCGTGCTGTGCTGTGAGCACTGCGGCGAGCGCGTCGAGGTGCGAGACGTAAAGGCCGAGCGCGGCCCGGGTCGCAGTAAGGTCGAGCGCCCGGTGGTCTCGCGCTGACG
This sequence comes from Pseudomonadota bacterium, assembly GCA_041179425.1. GTDB lineage: Bacteria > Myxococcota_A > Polyangia > Polyangiales > DASUME01 > DASUME01. The sequence continues at coordinate 10,445 of JBEGTL010000258.1, forward strand.
CGCGCGCACTATTCTGCGGACGCAAAAAAGGGCGCGATTGCTCGCGCCCATCTTCGTTCTTTCAGGAGTAGCCGCCGGTCAGATCACATCTGAACTTGGCGACGGATCTTGCCGAGTGCCTGCTCTTGCAGCTGGCGGATACGCTCGCGCGACAGGTTGTACTTGTCGCCGATCTGCTTGAGCGTGAGCTCGTCCTGGTCGTCGAGGCCGAAGCGCCAGCGCAAGATGCGCGCTTCCATGGGGGTCAAGGTCTCGAGCAGACGGCGAACCTCGCCGTTCCAGCGCTTGCTCTCGAGCCGCTCGTGCGGCGTGGGGATGTCCTCGTCCTCGAGGAAGTCGATGAAACGACGGCCGTCCTCGTCGTTGACGTTGCGGTCGAGCGAGAAGGGCGTGGCCGCGCCGCAGTCTTTGATCTTCTCGAGCTTGTCGGCGGCGACGCCGGTCTCTTTCTCGATCTCCTCAGC
>JBEGTL010000259.1:0-10839 GCA_041179425.1 Pseudomonadota bacterium
GAGCCCGACCCCATGCAGGGGTCCACGACCACCTCGCCCGGCACGCTGCTTTGCGCGACGGCCGGGATCGTGCGGTGGTGACGCACTCACGGCGACGCGCATCCCATATCGAGCAGGTGCGCGACTTTGCTGTCGATCGAACACAAGCGGCGACCGCCAGGGTATCGGGCATAGGCCCTGCTCGACGAGCGTCCGAGGTCGACCAGGTCGGCTCGCTCACCGAGCGGACCGAGCTTTCGTGCGAGCGCGTCAAGCAGGTCGAGGAGCAGGCTCGCGCGTTTTGCTACGCTCGGATCCAAGCTGAGCGCGAGGTCTAGATCGCTGTCTTCCCGCGCCTTACCCATGGCTCTCGAGCCAAACAGATAGGCCACGCGCACCGCGTCGAAGGGTTCGAGCGCGTGGCGCAAGCTCTCGCTCAGCGCGTAGATGGAAGGCATGGACACAGCCGAAGGGTAGCACCGCTGCGACGGTCGCGAGAAGCCTGTGGCCGGGCGCCAAGGTTCTGAACGCCTAGCCTTGGAGGCGGGCGACTACGCCGCACCGTATGACAACTGGCAAGCCTGGTCTGCGCCCCAGAAGCGGCCATCACCAACAACATCACCCCCGCCCGTTGGCGAGCGGAAACTACCGACTTGAGGGAGTGCGGTGAGCTGCGAGCCCTCGAGAACGCCCCCGTGCTACGCGATATGGGTGCTGACTCTCCCGATCGACTCCTACCTCCCCGAGATCCTGGCCTCCCTCGAGACCCACCCCAATCTCGTCCTGGTCGCGGAGCCGGGCGCCGGCAAGACCACCCGCCTCCCCGCTGCTCTGCTCGCATCGAGCTTTGCCAAGAAGGGTCAGATCCTGGTGCTGGAGCCTCGGCGGCTGGCGACGCGGATGGCCGCGCGGCGCATCGCAAGCGAGCTGGGAGAGCAGGTGGGCGAGCGCGTGGGCTACGTGGTGCGCTTCGAGCGCGAGGTGAGCGAGCGGACCCAGGTCGTGTTTCTCACCGAGGCACTGCTGACGCGGCGCTTCCTCGACGATCCCTCGCTGTCGGGCGTCAGCTGTGTGGTGCTGGACGAGTTTCATGAGCGCTCGCTGCACACCGATCTCGGGTTGGCCTTGTTGCGGGAGCTGCAGCGCAGCACACGGCCCGAGCTGCGCATCGTGGTGATGAGTGCCACGCTCGACGCGGAGAAAGTGGCCGCATTTCTCGGGGCTCCCGTGATCAACGTGCCGGGTCGCACGCACCCGGTCGAGGTCAGCTACCTGGAGCGCGCCGACGATCGCCGGCTCGAAGATCAGATCGCAGCGGCCGCGCGCAAGCTGTGCGTGCGCAAGCTGACAGGTGACGTGTTGATCTTTTTGCCCGGTGCGGCCGAGATCAGACGCGCCGAGCAGAGCTGCAGCGAGCTGGCCGCGAGCTTTGGGGTCGACATCGCAGTTCTGCACGGAGACCTGCCCGCCGCGCAGCAAGACCGCGCGGTTCAGCGCGGCGCCCGGCCCAAGCTCGTGCTCTCCACCAACATCGCCGAGACCTCGCTGACGCTCGAAGGGGTGGTGGCGGTGATCGACAGTGGGCTCGCCCGCGTGGCGGGACACTCGCCCTGGTCGGGTCTCTCTACGCTGACCACACAAAAGGTCAGTCAGGCCTCGGCCATCCAGCGCGCGGGTCGAGCAGGGCGTGTGCGCGCGGGCGAGTGCCTGCGCCTGTACACCAAGACCGACTTCGACATGCGACCGCGCTTCGACGTACCAGAGCTTGCGCAGAGCGACCTGTGCGGCGTGGAGCTCACGCTGCGCGCGCTGTTCGACGGCGAGCCGCGGCTGAGCTGGCTCGAAGCACCGCCCGTCGCGTCGCGGACACATGCCATCGAGTTACTACAACGACTCGGTGCCATCTCGCCCGACGGGACACTGAGCCCGCTCGGTCGTGTGATGCTCAAGCTGCCGGTGCACCCTCGACTCGCGCGGCTCGGCATCGCGGTCGCCGAGCGTGGCTACGTGGACGAGGGCGCCATGCTCGCCGCATTGCTGAGCGAGCGCGACGTGCGGCTTTCTCAGCGGTCTCAGCTCGGCGCTGGCGCAGGCAGGGGCCGCGGCGGGCCGAGCCGCGACGAGGTGGGGGAGAGCGACTTGCTCGCGCGCCTCGACGCCATCGAGGCCGTGAGCGGCGACTTTTCGAACGACAAGCTTCGCCGCTACGAGCTCGACGGCAATGCCGTGCGCGCAGTGCAGCGCACGCGGGATCAGCTCGCACGCACGCTGCGCAGCACGCCTCGCCCGCACGAGCGCGATGCCGAGCCGTTCGAGCAAGCGGTGGGCATCGCCACGCTGCTCGCGTACCCCGATCGTGTCGGCAAGCGTCGGCGCAAGAACGCTGCGGAGATCGTGTTTGCGGCAGGGGGCTCGGCCACGCTCTCCGAGGGCAGTGTCGTCAAAGAGGCGGAGCTGCTGGTCGCAGTCGAGGCCGACGAAAAGAACCGCGGCGGGACCATCGTGCACACCGCCAGTGCCATCGAGCCCGAGTGGCTGCTGGAGTACTTCGCCGAGCGCGTGCGCAGCGAGCGCACGGTCAGCTTTCACGCGCCCACCGAGCGAGTCGAGGTCAGCGATGTGGTGCTGTACGACGCGCTCGTGCTCGACGAGTCCCGCCGTAGCGCCGCGCCCGGCGAGGACGTCGCACGCGCGCTCGCGGATGCAGCACTCGCCCGCGGTCCAAACGCCCCCTGGAATGTCGACGCAGTCGAGCACCTACGGAGAAGGCTCAACTTTCTCGCCGAGCACGTGCCCGATGTCCCTCCGCTCGACGACGCGCGCCTGCGCGACACGCTGGTTCTGCACTGCGCCGACAAGACCAGCTTTGCAGAGCTCAAAGCCGACCCCTTCGAACACGCGCTCCTGCAGGAGCTCGACCCGCACCTGCGAGGCCGCCTCGATCAGCTCGCACCCACCCGCATCAAGCTCGCGCACGGAAGAGAGCTAGAGGTGCACTACGAGCTCGACCGCCCGCCGTGGGTCGAGTCGCGCCTGCAAGACTTTTTCGGCCTCCTCGACGGCCCGAGGGTCGCGGCCAACAGAGTCCCGCTCGTGCTCCAGCTACTCGCCCCCAACCAGAGGCCGGTGCAGGTCACCACCGATCTGAAGGGATTTTGGGACAGGCACTACCAAGGGATCCGGAAGGAGTTGATGAGGAGATACCCTCGCCACAGCTGGCCCGAAGATCCTACGACTGCAGTGCCTCCTCCTCCTCGGCCCCCTCGCCGTGGTTGAGATCGAGCACGATGACGAGCACGAGCACGAGCACGAGCACGAGAGACAACGAGCACGTGCCCGAGTACGAACACGTGTCCCGCGACTAGCCCCGGCTGTCAGAGCGGGGGGGGGCGCGCACGCGGCTTCGCTCTCCGCGAGGCTGCCGAGCGGACGTGTTCGTTGACGTGCTCGTGCTCGTTGTCTCTCGTGCTCGTTGACGTGCTCGTTGACGTGCTCGTGCACGTTGACGTGCTCGTTTTCGTGAGCTCTCAGTGAGTGAGACGTGCTGCAGTCAGCCGACCACCTGCGCGAGCACCCACGGCTGCACAATCACGAACTGAAACCGAATTCCCGGCGTCCCTTGAAACGCACGAGCATCATCGTCGGTCGCTCTTCGCAAAGCGCCGCTCGCGATCATCGACTCTACGAGCGAGCGCTCATCGCGAGCCAGCGCGCACGCCACATCGAGCAGATCGGAGTCCGGGCTGACCACGAAGAGCCCCCCTCTCGCGAACTGGTACAAAAGCTCAGGCCAGCTCGCAGGCAACACCTCGCTGCGCAGCTTGGCTCGGACTTGCTGGTCGTCTTTCGGTTCTACGGTCGCCACGCGCCAGAACTGAATGCTTGGGCCCTCTCGTGCAAGCCGCCGATGAATGCGAGCTCGCCGTCGAGCTAGGTCGCCTCTGTCGACCCGGCTGCTACGCTCGCCGCCATGCGTGACGACGTGCTGGTGATCCACGAGATTTACGCCTCCATTCAGGGCGAGTCGTCGTTCGCGGGCCTGCCGTGTACCTTCGTCCGCACGACCGGCTGTAACCTTCGTTGCACTTGGTGCGATACCACGCAGGCCTTTCACGGCGGCGAGAAGCTCGCACGCGCCGAGGTGCTGCGCCGGGCGCTCGCCCACAACACTCCCCTGGTCGAGCTCACGGGGGGCGAGCCCCTGCTTCAGGCCGGGGTGCTCCCGCTGATGCGCGAGCTGTGCGATGCAGGCAAGACCGTGCTGATCGAGACCAGCGGTGAGCGCGACATCTCGCTGATCGATCCGCGGGTGCACCGCATCGTCGACATCAAGGCGCCGGGCAGCGGCGAGAGCGCAAAGAACCGCGCGGAGAACCTGACCGTGCTCACGACGCGCGACGAGCTCAAGTTCGTCTTGCTCGATCGGGCCGACTACGAGTGGGCGCGCGCTCTGATCCAGCGCGAAGCTCTTCACGAGCGGGTGCGCCACGTCCTCTTGTCGCCCGTGCACGGCGTGCTCGACCCGCAGCAGCTGGTGGCTTGGACTCTCGAGGACGCTCTGCCCGTGCGCGTCAACCTGCAGCTACACAAGTATGTGTGGAGTCCCCTCACCCAGGGCGTATGACGCTTTGCACAGACGCGACGAGCGGCTCGGCGTACAGCTTTTCGATCTCGTCTGCCCACACTTCTTCGACCCGCCGTCGACGCACCTTCATGGTCGGCGTGAGCTCGCCGGTCTTGATGCCGAACACGCGCGGCAAGATGACCCAGCGCTTGATCTGTTCCACGCTGGAGAGCTCTAGATTGAGAGCCTCGATGCGATCGGCGAGTCGCTGACGCACGATCTCGTTTTCGTGCAGCTCGCCCGAGAGACCGAGCGTTGCGGCAACGTCTGGGTCGACGGTGACCAGGGCGGTCAAAAAGCGCCTTCGATCGCCGACCACCATGGCATCGCGCACCAGCTCCTCTTTGCGGATGGCCGTCTCCAGCGCGCGCGGCGCAATGTTTTTCCCGCCCGCAGTGATCAAGATCTCGCGCTTGCGACCGGTGATGCGCAGGAAACCGTCGCGGTCGAGCGCACCGAGGTCGCCCGTGTGCAGCTTGCCGTCGCGCAGAACGCGCGTGGTGGCTTCCGCATCGTGGAGGTAGCCGAGGAACACGTGCGGACCGATCACCAACACCTCCCCGTCTTCGGCGATCTCGATCGTCGAGCCTGGCAGCTTGGGACCCACGCTGCCGATGCGAGTGCGATGGGGCTGGTTGATGGTGATGGGGCCGGCGCTCTCGGACTGTCCGTACACCTCGAGCAGCTGCACCCCGAGCGAGGCAAAAAACGAGAGCGTGTCCTCGTCGATGGGCGCGGCACCGCTCAGACACACACGCGCGTTGGCGAGCCCGAGGGCACGCTTGATCTTGGCCAGGGCCAGCTTGTGCGCGAGCTCGAACTGCAGGCCGAGCTCGAGCGCCGGCTCGCGGCCTTCGCTCCTGGCCTGCACCACACGTGCGCCGACCTGACGAGCCCAGGCCAGCACCTGCGAGCGAGGGCCCTGCACGCGAGACAGCTTTGCCGTCATGCCGTCGCGCAGCTTGTCCCAGATGCGTGGCACGCCAAAGATGACGGTGGGCTGTACCTCGCGCAGGTTGCCGGGCGCCGCGCGCACCGACTCGGCGTAGTACACCGAGCTGCCGGTCGCCGTGGGGCCGTGCACCGTGAACATCTGCTCGGACACGTGCGACAGCGGCAAGTAAGACAGACTGGAGTCGCCAGGCCCGATACGAAGCACGTCGCGCACCACGTCTGAGGTCCAGGTAAGATTGCGGTGCGACAACATCACGCCTTGGGCCGGCCCCTCGACGCCCGAGGTGTAGACCAGCGTCGCCACGTCGTCGGGCGACAGTGCGTCGACGCGCGCCCTGACTTCGGCGTCTGGCACGCTCTTGCCGAGCTCGCGGAACGCGCGGTGGCTGAGCACCTTGGGGTGCGCGATGGCCGGCGTGTGGCGCATGGTGATCACGCGCTCGAGCCGGGGTAGGGCGTCGCTGTGTAGTGCCCCGGCACGCGCGGGCCCAGCGTCGAGAGCCTCGCGAAAGCGCTCGAATTGCGCTGCGCTCTCGACCAACACGAGGCGAGCCTCGGCGTGTGCGAGCACGTGTCGTGTCTCACTCGGCGAGCTGGTGGTGTAGATGCCCGCGCCGTGGGCCCCCACGGTCATCGCGGCCAGCATGAACACCGACCACTCGGGACGATTGCCGCCGAGCAGCGCAACCGTGTCGCCCGGGCCGACCCCCAGCGCGATCAGCGCCTTGGCCACCCGCTGGACCTCGGCCGCGTAGCTGGCCCAGCTGGTGGCTTGCCACGCGCCGTGCTCCTTGACGAAATAGGCCGGGTCGTCGCCCTGCGCGAGAGCGCGCTCGATCAACCGCAGCGGGATCGTGTCGTGTGTCACGACGTCACCTCCAAACGCCCCTTCGCGCACGATGACTGTAGCGCATGCGAGCGCGATCACGCGAAGCCGTGTACCCTTCACGCGTGGGTCGCCACCGTGTCATCGACCTCCGTCCTTACCTCGACCGAAGCGGCAACGCGCGTGCCGAGCACGTTCGCGAGGTGCAGTGGCTCGGCAGTATCGTCGAGGTCATCACTGCATGTCGTGCGGGCGCGCGCTGGGAGCGTGCTGCTGCACCGTGTGACGACCCCAAGTGTCCGGGTCGCATGGGTGCGCGTCGCATCGGCGATGCCTGCGAGTGGTTCTGTGCGGCGTGCGCCGGCAGCGGCGCCATCCTCGGCTGGCGCGGCACACGCTGGGATCTGACCGAGCTCGAGCGCGAAGACGAGGTCGATCGCAGCGACGCCATGGTCTTCGCGCGGCTCGAGGAGCTCGCGGCGACCCGTCAACGCTCGCTGCCTCGCGAGCTTCGCCTCACCCTCGCCCTCGCCGCTGCGCACGCTGATTACGTGATTGTTTCGTTCGCAGAGCGAGAGCTCGCCGAGCTGCTCGACGTGCTCGACGAAGGGCCGTCCGAGCGTCTGGTCGAGCGCTTTGCCGCCAGGCTCGACTCGGCTCTGCTCACTTGCGAAGCCCGCAAGGTCGAGCCGCCAACGGTGCACTAGCGGGGCTGCAAAACGTCCACGTACGCGTGCCCGTGCCCGTACACGATCTCCCGATCTTTTTTGTGCTGTCGTCGCCGCGCGCGACCCGAGCCGCGCGTAGGGGCAGGGGTAGGGGCACGCGTACGACCCAGAGCGATCAAGCCGCGGGCGGCCTTCGCGTGTGGCGCTCCATCACCTGCGCTGTGATCGCCTGTCCCGCCTCGATCTCCGCTGCCACCACGTGGTCGGCACCGGCCGCGCGCAGCCCGGGGAGCTCGCCTTCGTAGCGTGCGCGCACGGTGACGATCACCTTGGGCGCGACCCGCCTCACCAGGGTGACGGCTCGCTCCAGCGCGGTGGGGTCGCTGATCAAGAGCACCAGCTCGCGGGCGCGCTCGACCTCGAGTTGTTCCAAGATCTCGGGCGTCGTCACGTCGCCAAAACAGGCGGAGAAGCCGTCCTCGATGGCCGCGCCAATCAGCTTCTGGTTCAGGTCGACGATCACCGGCGCCACCCCTTCGCCCGCAAGGCACAGCGCCAGTGCCCGGCCAGCGACTCCGTAGCCGGCGATGATCACGTGGCCGGAGCGACCGTGCGGCAGCGCGGGATCGCTGTCGCGTGCACCCCACAGGCGCCGCAGCCGCGGCATACGCTCGAGCAGGTCGGCCACTTGGGGTGCGAGCGCGGCCAGCAGCGGCGTCGCGATCATCGACAAGATGGACACGGTGAGCAGCTCTCCCTCGAACGCGCCCAGCGCCCCAGCCAGCGCCCCTGAGCCGTGCGCCGTCTCGAGCAAGACCAACGCAAACTCACCGACCTGGGCAAGACCGAGTGCCGTCAGCACCGACGCGCGCAGCGACAGGCGCATCCACGCGCACGCAAGCATCACCACCAGCGCTTTGCCCAGCACGAGCGCACAAAACAGGCCGAGCACCGCGAGCGGATGGGCGACCAACAGCGCGCCGTCGAGCAACATGCCCGCGGTGACGAAAAACAAGCTAGCAAACACCTCGCGAAACGGCGTCAGCTCCCCCAGCGCCTGGTGGCGGTAGGCGCTGCCCGAGATGACGACGCCGGCCATGAATGCGCCCAGTGCGAGCGACACGTCGGCGAGCGAAGCGGCCCACGCCGTGCCGATCACCACCACGAACACCGACAAGACGAACACGTCGCGCTGCCGCGTGCGCGCGACCGCGTGCAGCAGCTTGGGAGCGAGAAAGCGCGCGATCAACACCACCAGCGCGAGCACGACGAGCGAGCGGCTCAGGCTGAGCAGGATGGCGCGCGGGTCGCTCTGTCCCGCTTCGCCCAGCGCCGGCAGCAACAACATCATCGGCACCACACACACGTCTTGAAACAGCAGGATGCCGAGCATCTGCCGACCGTGCGGTGCCTCGAGAGCACCTTCGCCGTGCAGGCGCCGCAGCACGATGGCGGTACTCGACGGAATGGCGCAGAAGCTCACCAATAGCGAGCTCGGCATGCCGAACCCAAACGCCCGGCAGAGCGCAAACGCGATTGCACCCGTGCACAGTACTTGTAGCGAGCCGCCCACGACCATCGGCCGAAACAGCTCGCGCAGGCGCCCAAAGGGCAGCTCGATGCCGACCCCGAAGAGCAGCAACACCACGCCGATCTCGGCCAGCGCCGACACGCGGGTAGGGTCGCCAATCAGGCCCAGAGCGTGCGGTCCGATCAACGCACCAGCCACGATCATGCCCGCGAGGGAGGGTAGACCGATGCGCGCGCCGAGCAGCGAGACCGCGATGGCGGCCATGAAGATGACGACGAGGTCGTGGAGCAGACTCAGCTCGTGCATGGCTCGAGCTGCGTATCATGCCTGCTTTTTTGGCCTCAGGGTGAGGGTGCGCCCGCCGTGACCCACGCGCGCAGCGTGGCGATGTCCTCGGCGTTCATCAGCATTGCGGTGGGCATCTGTTTGCCGCAGCTTGGGTGACCCTCGATTTTCTCGATCATGAGGCTCGACTCCGGAGCGCCGGGCACCACGCGCACCTTGGGGAGGCCGCCGTCGGCCGCACAGGCCTTGTATTTGGCTTCGACGCCCACCAGCTGTGCGTGTGCAAGCTGCGGCGTCGACATGTCGAGCGCCTTGCCAGCGCTGTGGCAGCTCACGCAATTGGTACTGAGCACTGCATATGCAGCAGCAAAACCTTGGCTGATGACTGGACCCGCGTCGGACGTCTCGACGATGCCAGCATCGAGCAGGCTGCTCTGGCCAGCGTCGATGGCGCCGGGATTCGGTGCACTTGCATCGATCCTGGTGGGGCCGTGCACGATCGGTGTTGCCTCCACGTTCTCGCCACCGTTCGGTTGCTCGACCGGACCAAGGTCGCTTGGCAGCTCCTCGCACGCAGTAGCTGCCAACACGAGCACCAACGAAACGGCACTTTGCCGCGAAAACATCGACATTCCTCAGGCCCCCTCGAAGAGAGCAGAACACGCGTGAGGATGCGCGAACGACGTAAGAAATGCGCCCGGCTCTGCGACAGGACCGTCAGCCAGACGGCTTGCTGACTCGGTCAAACCAGCAAGCAAAACCGTCTCGACCCACAAAAACGCCCTGTTTGATGCCGTTTCAGCTGCAATGAGTCAGTGACAGATCCACGGTTGGTAAGTCCGCCCGCCGAAAAAAACATCTGCAGTTTGCAGCACGAGACACTCTCCACTACAGCACCTCATGCTCGTTTTGCCCTACACACAGCGCGGAAAATGGCGCTCCGCCTCGCAGATCGCGCGTCTCGTGCTGGCGTTGGTCTTGGTCGCCGTCACTGTGACCACGACACGCGCCGACGACAAGAGTGTGGTGGCAGCGGCCGGTGCGTTCGAACAAGGACAGCAGGCAGAGCTGAGCGGCAACCACGAGCGCGCAGCCGAGCTGTTCGAGCTGGCCGATCGCATCGCGCCCACGCCCGAGGCACTGCGCAGCGCGACGCGCGCGCGGCTCGCCGCCAACCAGCTTGCTGCTGCCGCTGGCAACGCCGACGAGTTGCTGCGCCGCTACGAGCGCGACGCCGCCTCGCGTGACCTCGCAGTGCAGGTGCTCACACGCGCCAAGCCCGAGCTCACGCGCTTCACGTTTCAGTGCAGCGATCCGTGCACGGTCGTGGTCGACGGGCTGGCCACCGCCGTCTTGGCGCTGCGTACGCAGGTCGTCTACGTCACGCCGGGCCAGCACAACGTCGTGCTCGGCTTCGAAGGTGACCTCACACGAGGTCTGCGTTTGTCGGGTGCCGCCGGGGAGGCGCGCACGCTCAAGGTCGCCCGTCCGCCGCCCGCGCCCGCAGTTGCCGCGGGCGCAAGCAACCAGGCAGCCGCCGGTAGCGCAAACCACTCCGGCCTCTCCGCACGCCGGCTGCGCCCGGCTTACTTTTGGGTGGCCGCGTCTCTCACCGTCGCCACGGGTGCGGTGGCGTTGTGGTCAGGCCTCGACCTGCTCAAGGCGCGCGACGAGTTCAAGTCCAGTGCGTCGCCCACGCGCGCTCAGTTCACCGACGGCGAAGACAAAGATCTGCGTACCACCGTCTTGCTCGGTGCGACCGGCGCGTTGTTGCTTACCGCCGCGACCTTGGGCGTGTTCACCGACTTCCACTACGGAAGCGACACACGGCGGTCTGCGTCGCTTGACCTGGACCAGCACGGCGCTCGATTCACGCTGCGCGGGAGCTTCTGAGAGCGCAGCGCTCGTCGGCTGCGCTCAGGCTCAGCGGCGATAGGGATTGCGCTCGGTTTGGATGGCCGGTGCCGCTTCG
>JBEGTL010000260.1:0-10835 GCA_041179425.1 Pseudomonadota bacterium
CCGGCGCACGGGCGCACGCCGGGCTCGCGCGCTCGTCAGGCAGCTGCCAGGACCCTGGAGCGCTGGGCCGCGCCCAGAGCCTGCCTCCTGCAATGCTCCTCGTCACGCACGCGTGCCGAAAGCACACCGGTGAACGAGGACAGTACTGCGCATTAGATCAGCCGGCAAGTTGAGTTCAAGGATGGGCGCGCGTCCTTCGGCGCTCCACCCGGTTGACCACGCGTGAGCCACCCGAACGCGCGGTGCCACTCGTTCAACCTAGTCAAGCGCGCAGATTCGTTGCCCCCTCAGACGACCTGACGACCGCCTTCTCGCCGCTTCGAAGTCGACATCGCTCCCACGCAGGTCCCGGAGCTCACCCTTCGGAACGCCAATGAAGGTCGCGCAGGGAAAGACTGGGCGCAGATCGTGGAGAGTGTTCGGCCCGATCGGCCTCGAGACTGAAGCCATCTCTGCCGCCGCTCGCCCCCAGTGCGCTCTGAGTGCTCGTAGTCGTTTGGGTGATTCGACTCGTCGCGGGCAAACAGCTTACTCCCATACCGGAGCGGCGAGTCCCAGGCGCGTTGCCTGCTTCACGAAACAGGGGCGGCAGGCCTGATTATGGGTGTGCAATGCTGATTTTTTGGTGTGCGATTATTATGCGCCGCGGTAGAGTGTCGACATGCCAAAAGCAGGAAGACCACCGAAACCGCCCGAAGAACGCACGGTTGCGCAAACGTCAGTGCGTCTCACGAGCGACGAAAAGCAGCAACTCGACGAGTTGGAAGCCGAGCTCGAATCAACGGCCGCCGAAGTGATCCGGCAAGCAGTCGCCCAGCTCTACACAAAGGTCTTCGGCCGCCGAGGCAAGTCAAAGTAAGCCCCGCGAGTCGCCACGAGCGCCCGCGCAACCGAGCGAGCGATCGCGCGACCCAGCGACCCAGCCAGCGCAGAATCAGCCCACATACGTAACGGAAAGCCCTACGGGTTGCGACGTAATACCCCAAGGGGCTATGGTCAGCCCCGCCCGCCCGCCATCCATCTTCGCTCGAGTCAGCCCGAGGCCGCCAGAGGCCGCCAGAGGCCGCCACAGTGAAGAGCGAAGAGTGCAGTCACAAGAGGTCCTCGTGTTTCTCCCGCCCCGCTTCCCAACTGCGCTAGCCCGTGGTGCTCGTATGCTCTTCGAGCCCACGGCGCCGGTTCTGGTCCAGATGGTCGTCACCCGCCGTTGCAACCTCTCCTGCGGCTATTGCAACGAGTACGACGACGTCTCCGACCCCATCCCCTTCGAGCGGCTCCAGAAACAGATCGACCACGTCGCGGCGCTCGGCACCATCGTGCTCACGTTTACCGGCGGCGAGCCCCTGCTCCACCCCCAGCTCGACGAGCTCGTCGCCTACGGCGTGAGCAAGGGCCTCGTGGTGACCAGTATTACTAACGGCTACCCCGTGACCCGCAAGTGGATCGAGCGCCTCAACGCGGCGCAGCTCTCCTTCTTGCAGATCTCCATCGACAACCTCGAGCCCAACGACGTCTCGCAAAAGTCGCTCTCCAAGATCAGCAAAAAGCTGGAGCTGCTCAAGGAGTACGCCAAGTTCGGCGTCAACGTCAACGCAGTGCTCGGCTCTTCCCCGCCCGAGGCCACGCGCGAGCTCGTCAACACTATCGAGAAGCACGGCTTCTACATGACGGTGGGTCTCATGCACGGTCCCGACGGTGCGCTCGACGCCGGCCTGGCCGGACACGAGCTGGCTGCGCTCTACCGCGAGCTCCGCGACCGCAGCAAAAAGACCATCTTCCACAAAGGTGGCGAGGGCTGGGAAGACGTCATGATCGAGGGCGGCACCTCCCCCTTCAAGTGTCGCGCCGGCAGCCGCTATCTGTACGTCGACGAGTTTGGCAAGGTCTCCTACTGTAGTCAGCGCCGCGGTGAGCCCGGCACGCCACTGCTCGAGTACAGCCGCAAAGACATGCGGGTCGCCTTCGACGCGCCCAAGGGCTGCGAAGACAAGTGCACCATCGCGTGCGTGCGGCGCGCCAGCGTGTACGACGGCTGGCGTTCGCAGAGCGGTGCCCCGGTGCCGCCTCCTCGTGCGGTCACGCTGGCAGGCGACTCGAACAGGCACCTTCCCATCGTCTCCTGATGCGCATCACCTATCTGTTCGATCGTCCGCTGCCCGCGAACGAGACCGACTCCGAACAAGCCATCCACACCATCGCCGCCCTCGCGCGCGCCGGGGCCGACGTCACGCTGGTGCTGCCCGCACGCAAGGGGGCGCCCCCCGACGTCGACGCCATCCGTGCGCACTACTGCGTGCGCGGTGCGTTCCGCATCGAGGGCGTGACGCAGCCCGTGCTGTGGCAGAGCGACGCGCGCAAGCTGTGGCACGCGGCGTTTGCGCGCGCGCGGGCAACGGGCGCCGACGTGCTGTACACGCGCAACTTCCCCACCCTGTTCGCAGCCGCGCTGTCCGATCGTCCGTACGCGTACGAGACCTATCGGCCCTGGTTCGATCAATTTCGTCCGCTTGCGCCCGCGTTTCGCGCCGCGCTCTCGGCCCCGCTCGCACTCGGTGCCGTGCTGCACTCGGCCTACGCCGCAGGTCGCTACGCGTCGATCGGCATCGACCCCGAGCGGCTCGCGGTGGTGCACAACGGCTACGATCCAGAGCTCTTGCGTCGCGCGCCAGAGCGCGACGAGGCACGGCGCGAGCTCGGCCTCCCGAGCGACCGCCCCATCGTCGCGTACACCGGTCACGTCAACGCGACCAAGGGCATCGAGACCATCGTCAGCATGGCCGAGCGCACCCCGCGCGCTCTATTTTTGCTCGTCGGCCACGATGGTAAGGGCGGCCTGATCGAACGCCTCGCGCGCCGCGTGCCCAACGTGTTGCTGGTCGCTTGGCAACCTTTTGCGCGCGTCGCGTACTACCTCAAGGCCGCCGACGTGTTGCTGCTGCCGCCGAGCGATCGTGGGCTCGCCCTGATCGGCAACACCGTGCTGCCGATGAAGCTGTTTCAGTACTTGGCGGCCGAGAAGCCCATCCTGGCACCGCGCACGCCCGACCTGGTCGAGCTGCTCGAAGATGGACGCAACGCGCGCTTGGTCGCGCCGGGCGACGTCGAGGGCGCCTCGCGCGCCTTGCATCTGCTGCTCGACGATGCGGCGCTGTCGGCGCGCCTCGCCGCCGGTGCGCGCGCGACCTCTCACAACCTTACTTGGGACGCGCGTGCGCAGAAGATCTTACGCTTTTTGGAAGCGCGCCTCAGCACACGTTCGCGCGCCGCCGCTCAGTAGCTCTCGCAGACGTAGCCCTTACTGCTCGAGCACGCCGCGTCGTCCCAGCCTCCATTGCTGGCAACACGAATACACGTCTCGGAGCTGAGCGCGAGGTGACAGCCGATGAGGAGCGGGATGAGGCCGCAACGTTTTGTCGCGCTGGCATCCCCTTGCGCCCAGTTTGCGTAGCTGATGGCAGCTCCATCGAGCCGCTGCGGGTTGCCCTGGACCACCGCCAAATAAGCGCTCTTCGAGCTGACGTAGGTCTCGCCGATCCACGACTCGCCGTTGCCCGCGACGAAGTCGTTCTCGGCCCGGTCGCCGACGATGGTCAGGTCCATGCCCGCCTTGATGCAGGCACTGCGCGCGTCATTGAAGCCGAGGGCCGCGGTGCAGAACGCGTAGCGGTGGCCACTCAGCGTCTTTTCCGTGCAGCCTGTCGGGATGGGAATGGTCACCGGCGTGGTGCCGGCATCGACGACCGCAGGCTTGCCCGCATCGACCACGGCTGGCTTGCCAGCGTCGACGATCACGGGCGCGCCAGCGTCGACGACGGCGGGCTTTGCAGCATCCACGACCGCTGCCTTGCCCGCGTCCACTAGGGCAGACGCGCCAGCGTCTTTGCCCGCATCGGCCGTCGTCGTACGTCCCGCATCGACCGACTTTTTGCCCGCATCGCGCTCGACGGACAGGGAGTCGTCGGGGCCGATGCCATCGACCGGATCGTCACTCGAGTCGGAGCTCGTGTCGTCGTCGTCGGCCTCGATGGCCCAGTTCTCGTCGTCGAGCACCGGGCTCAAGGCACATCCCGCGACGGGGATGAGCAGGCAGATCAGCGCGCCGGGGAACAAGCGTGTGTTCATCTACCGAACCTTTGGGAAGCACCCGAGTTGGTGCAGGGGGGACTGCAGTGTGCGCAAGCAGCTTGGACTTTTGTGATCGTTGTGAATCTGATGCGAGCTACGTCACACCAACAGCGGGCTCCAGGGACTAGCGCAGTGCGTTAGTCAACGATCGTCCGCCACGAGCGGAGGTGCCCACCACCCGGGCCATGGGGCGCGCGGTGTAAGGCGTGGTCGCAGAGCCTGCTCGCTTCGAACGAAGCGGTGCAGCGGCCGGCCGGGGATAGAGTAAGGGAGTGACCGCCGCCCCTCCCATCGCGATACCGGGCTCACCCTCCCCCCCAGACGACCACGTGCGCGCAGAGTGGGCGGGCCGCGTCGAGGCCGCGTATCGCTCGGCCACGTTCACGCATCACCTGACGCTCTGGCTCCTTCAGCTCGGCGCCCCGCACGACCTGGTGCGCACGGGGCTGCGGCTCGTCGAAGACGGGCTGACGCATGCAGAGCTGAGTGCAGACGTCTACCGCGCCGCGGGCGGCCTCGCTCTGCCACCGCTAGAGCGCGATACGCTGCGTCTGCCGCGCACCGCCGACGAGCCTCTCGAGCGCGACCTGCTGCGCGTCGTGGTCGAGCAGACCTGTCTCGCCAAGACGGTGGCAGTACGCATCCTCGGCAGCATGCAAGCACAACAGAACGTGCCCTCCGTGCGCCAGACCCTCGAGCGGATGCTGCGCGACGAGCGAGTGCACCGCGACTTCGGGTGGACCTTACTGGACTGGCTGCTCGCCTCCCCACTCTCGCCCACCTACCGTACGCAGCTCCAAGCTGAGCTCCCCGCGATGCTGATGAAGGTGAAAGAGCAGCACGGAGGACTCTTACTCGAGCACCATGGAGAAAAGACCCTCGAGACCAGCGACCGAGAGCTCTCGGAGAGCACGAGAGGATGGGGAATCCTCTCGACTCTCCGCCGCATCGCGATCGTGGAAGAGGCGTTCGAGCAGGAGTTTGCGCCCAGGTTTTTGGCGTTGGGGATCCCCATCTCGTCCTCTGGATCGTAGGCGTCTTCCCGATCTTACTGTCTACCCGTGGTGTCCCATGCAAGCACTAGATGGTTGGACCAAGTCGCTGCCCGAGCCTTACCCTCGGGTCCCAATCGTTTCGCCTCTTCGCTGAACAGCGTGAAGAGCCCACGATTGCTGCCTGCTTTTCCCATGTAGCAGCGTTGTTTTCCGCGAGAGAAGGCCGCTCTGTGGCGTGCCCTTCTGGCACGCGCGTTGCTGTCGCGTCGTTCGAGGTTCGCCAATGCCGGTACAAATCAACTGCGCGTCTCCTGGGCTCGCTGTCTCTCACCCGCGGTCGACCCACACGTGTTCGTACGTCGTCGCTTTCCTCGCATGCGTCACGACTCTGAGCCTCAGTGGATGTGAAAGCGACACACCTAGCGCGCCGAGTGCGACCGCTGTCGACCGAGCAGGTGCCGACGGCGACGAGCCGCACGACACTCCCAAACGGGATGCCGGACGCAACGATGGAGGCGCGAAAAAGACAGACGCCAGCGGGGTCGCGCATCACGCGAACGACAGCGAACACGACGCGGTCGACGCGCACGTAGGAGACGACCTGCCCGACTCGTCTGATGGTGGCGCGCACGCCGGCAACGAAAGTCCGCACGATCACTGCGTCGACGGCGAGCTCGCCGCGGCGGGCGACGCGCAGCTCGACGGCACACCCGACCAGTGGAAGGCCAGCGACGGTGCGATCGATCTCGTGCTGCCCAAGTCCGTGCTCGCGTGGATGAGCGAGCGCGTGTGGACACAGAGCCACGACGCCTGGCACAACGTCCGGCGTTGTAGCGGCGGCGGCTTTGGCGGCTTCGGCGGGTCCAGCGCTGTCTGTTCGCACAAGGAGCTGATTCCCGCGCACCAAGAGTGTGCCGACGCCGAGGACGGCTACCAGTTCCTGGTCATGCACCGGCACATGATGCGCGCGCTGCGTCAGGCGTTTCCGCAGCACACCGAGCTGTTCGCGGGTTTTGCCAGCTTCCCCCTCGAAGCCAAAGATGTGCCCAGCGAGTGGCAAAGCCGATGGGGCACGGGCTGGGCGCAGTCGGTAAAAGACACCGCCAAGACGCTCGAGGCCATCGAGAGCAAGCTGACTCAGTTTCCTACCGAAGGTGATCTCGGCAAGTTCATCCAGTGCGGCGCCATGAGCAACGGCGCGAGCAGCATCCACGGAGCGTTGCACTTCAAGTGGGTCGTCAATTCTTCGCCGCACTCGCTCGGCAAGCAGACCGTCAACATCGAGAACTACATGTTCTGGAAGCTGCACGGCTGGATCGACACGATCTGGGAGCGCTACCGCACCGCCAAAGGCCTGTCCGCTGACGAGCCCAAGCTGCGCGAGGCGCTGACCTCGCAGTGCCGCGAGATGCACACGCTCGGACAGGTCGTGGCGCCCACCTCGAGCACCCCCAACGACGACCCGCTCCCCGTCGAACACGGCGTGTTCCACGAGTCGGTACGGCCGATCCTCGAGAAGGTCTGCAGCGGCTGT
This sequence comes from Pseudomonadota bacterium, assembly GCA_041179425.1. Lineage (GTDB taxonomy): Bacteria > Myxococcota_A > Polyangia > Polyangiales > DASUME01 > DASUME01. The sequence continues at coordinate 6,655 of JBEGTL010000260.1, forward strand.
CACAGCGAATCGAGCCCCGAAGCGGGCCTGCCTCTCGGCGGCCACGTCAGCTCCGCGGACATCGTCAAACAGCTCGTCAACGTCGGCGCGATGCACGGCGGCCAGCTCAAGCGTGTGCTGCCCGGCGACCCCGATCGCAGCTGGCTCTACCTCAAGGTCAGCGGCACCGCGATGGCGGCAGGATGTCAGGGTGCAGGCTGCAACACGCAGGTGATGCCGCCCGCGGGGCAGGTCTCGCTCACCAAGGCCGAGCTGGCGACGATTCGCCAATGGATCGCGGATGGCGCACCCGCCCCCACCAAGTGATCACGTGGTCTGCGTCAACCCAAGCTCCACTCCCTCGCGACGACGACGCGCGCTTGCACCGACTCCAAGGAGACTCTCATGAACACAAAACACACTGCCGGTGAGCGCGACCTCGCCCGTCGCGAAGCACTCAAGCGCCTCGGTGCACTCGCCATCGCACTGCCCACGCTCACCACCCTCGCCTGTTCAGCCGACTCCGACGAGACCGACACCACGCCCGGCAATGCCGGTGCCGAGCCCGCCAACAAGCCCGACGCAGGCGGCGGCGCCCATACGGCATCTGATGCGGGCCACAGCGGCGCAGCGCGAGCCGACGCCGGTAGTCAGTCGCCGCGTCCCAGCGCAGCCAACGCAGGCACTGCCGCCAGGACCGACAGCACCGACGCAAGCGCCGTCCCCGACGCCAGCGCCAGCAGCCCGGACGCGGGGGCCACGGACAGTGGCAAACCGTCCGATCCGATCGCGACCGCCCCCATGTTCGACGACGCAGCGAGCTGCACGCTCACCACGACGGACATCGAAGGCCCGTTCTACGTCGACGAGGGCGAGGTCAGCACCGACGCCAGCATGATTCGTAGCGACATCCGCGACGGCCACCCGGGCGTCGAGTTCACGCTCTCGTTCCGCTTCCTCGACGCCAAGGCCAAGTGCGCCCCGCTCGCCAATGTACAGGCGTACATCTGGCACTGCGATGCAGACGGCTACTACAGCGGCTTTAGCGGCCAAGACCCGGAAAAGCCGTACGCCGGCTCGGCCAACCCTGCTCCGTCGAACAACGAACGTTTCTGCAGAGGCATCCAAGTCTCAGACCAGACCGGCGTCGTCACGTTCACCACCATTTACCCAGGCTGGTACGCGGGCCGACCGCTGCACATCCACCTCCTGGCGTACATCAACGGCACCACCCGCAAGCTGATCACCACGCAGCTCTACTTCCCCGCGGCGTTCAGCAAACAAGTCCACCAGGCCGAACCAGCCTACAAGGCTCGAGCGGCCAACATCCCTGCAGCAAGCCTCAACCCACCCAGTGGCAAACCCGCCATGCCGACCATGACGCACGTGCCAGGCCTGGTGACCGGAACTTTGAACGTCATCGCCGCAGGCGTGTAGCTCCGTTCTCCAGCTCAAACGACTCCTGAGCTGCCTCCGTCGACGTTGATGCTCGTGCCCGTCACGTAGCTCGCTGCCTCCGACGCGAGAAATGCGATCACGTTGGCCACCTCGACCGCCTCCCCCACGCGACCTAGCGGGACGCTCTTCCCGCTCTCCTGGTAGTGCTGCTCGACACTCAGACCTTTGGCCTGTCCGTGTCGCTCTTGCTGCGCGCTCTTGATCAAGCCCACGCACACCGTGTTGACGAGGATCTTGTGCTCGGCGAACTCCTTGGAGAGTGCTTTGGTGAGCGCGATGCCTGCGGCGCGACTCACCGAGGTGGGCAACGAACGCGCGCCAGGCTGCTTGCCCAGAGGCGTGGTGATGTTGATGATGCGCCCGCCTTCGCGCTTGAGGTGCGGCAGCGCCGCGCGAATGGTGCGGATGGCGGCGTGGAGCTTGAGATCGAGGTCTTCGTGCCAGAGCTCGTCGCTGGCAGCTTCGAAGCTCTTTGCGTTGGCGGTACCAGCGTTGTTGACGAGGATGTCGAGTCGTCCGAACTTGCCCACCGCGCGTGCGATCAGACGGTTGACCTCGTCGGTCTTGGTAACGTCTGTGATGACCGCCAACACCTGTCCCTTGCTCGCGCTCGCGATCTCCTTGGCTGCTCGCTCGAGCACCTCTTCGCGCCGTGCCGCGATCACCACGTGCGCACCTTCTTCGGCGAGCTTGAGCGCAGTGGCCTTGCCGATGCCTTCGCTGCCCCCGGTGACGATGGCAACCTTCCCTTTTAAGCCTAGTTCCATGCGCTTCCTCCCAAAAGTTCGGGCACCCGCAGAACGTGCACTGCGGCGCTCCGAACCAAGACTAGGCGGCAAGCCCAGCGCCAGCACCCCCTTTGTCGCGCGCAACGGACTTCATGCAAGACAGGTCGAGCAAGCGCTCGCCGTGAGGGCCGTGCGGTTCAGCAGGCGAGCTCACGATCCTCGCTCGCAAACCAGTTGGTCGCGAGCCGAACGGCATTGGTGGCTGCGCCGAGGCGCAGGTTGTCGCCGATGACGGTGAGGCACACGGTCTTGCCGGTCGGGTCGCTCGCGTCGAGACGCACGCGCCCGATCAACGCACGATCGCGGTCGGCGACCGCGGCGAGTGCACTGAGCCCGGCGCCCGTGTTGCCGGGGTAAAAGCGGACAAAGGGCACATCGCGCAGCGTGTCTTCGAGCTCTTCGACCGTGGCCGGTCGCGCGAGCCGCAGCCACGCGTTCTCGTAGTGTCCCACCGCGACCGGCACTCGGCAGCACTGCGCCGAGATCGCGAACTCTTGCTGGCGCAAGATCTTGCGGCTCTCGAACACCAGCTTGCGCTCTTCGGACGAGAAGCCCGAGGCATCGGTGCCACCGTTGTGCGGCACCGTGTTGGCGGCGTAGCGCGAAGCATCGAAGCCGCTGCCGAGGCGATCGGTATCGCCGTACTTGGCGCGCGACTCGGCGACGAACTCATCGAGCGCGACGATGCCGGCGCCGCTGATCGCTTGATAGGTGCTGACCGCGGCCCCCGTGATGCCGAAACGTTTTTGAATGGGCGCCGCGGCGAGCGTGAACGGGATGGTGGTGCAGTTGGGGTTGGCGACCAGACGCACGTCGGCGGTGACGAGGTCGTGGTTGACGCCCGCCACACCGAGCACGACCGCCGGGTCGGTGCGGTAGGTGTTGCTCTTGTCGATGACCCGGTAGCCGAGCTCGAGCAGACGCGGCACGTACCGTTTGCTGAAGTCGTCGTCGAGCGCGACGAACGCCACGTCGCCTCGGGTGGCCCCTGCTTGTTCGAGCGAGCTCGCAGCGCGCACCGCGTAGCGTTTATCGTCGTGGAGCAGCTCTTGGTCACGACTTGCGTACAAGTTGAGCGTGGCGCCCGGCCAGGCGCGTGCGACCAGGTCGATGGTCTCGCGTCCGACCAGGCCGGTTGCGCCAAGGATACAGACTCTAGGTGACATGGTCCTCTCCGCACTGTGCGCAGCGTGGGTGCGCGTCGTCGCCGACTGTACCAAAACCGCTGTTCAGCGCTCGCCGAGCAGCTTAGGAAACGAGGGTAGCAAGCCCTCGTCGTCTCGCTCTACCACTTCGACGTGGGGCACCTCGGGAGGCGGCACCACGCTCGGGCGGGAAAGCTTTTGCGTGTCATCGCCCGGGACGTCCTCGGCCTCGGTCAAAAAGCCGTGCGACTGACGACTCCACAGCGCGTGGTACGCCCCACGCTTTTGGAGGAGCTCGCTGTGCGTGCCGTCTTCGACGATGTGCCCGCCCTCGAACACCAGGATGCGGTCGAGGTTGGCGATGGTGGACAAGCGGTGGGCGACCACGAGCACGGTCTTGCCGCGCATCACCGTGTCGAGTGCATCTTGGATGGCCTGCTCGGTGATGGAGTCGAGTCCGGGCCGCGCGCTGCCTGGCACGCGAACCCAGGCCGTCTGGCACGCGTCTCTCATAGCAACCACGACGTCTCTTATAATGCCGAGCGGTTGCGTTGCCGCTTGGGCCGACTACCGTCCCGCCGTGGATCTGTCCCCGCTGCGACGACGCGACTTTCGCCTGCTCTACCTCGGTCAGTTCGTCAGCTTCTTCGGCTCGATGATGAGCTACGTCGCGCTGCCCTTCGCGCTCTACACGGCCACCAAGTCCACCATCTGGACGGGGGTGCTGGGCGCGGTGCAGCTCGGCCCGTCGGTGGTCGGGGGCCTGGTCGGTGGTGCGCTCGCCGACTCGGTCGATCGCCGCAAGCTAATC
>JBEGTL010000261.1:0-10816 GCA_041179425.1 Pseudomonadota bacterium
TTGGGCTCGCGCCTGCGAAGGCGAAACAGCGACGCCATCGCAAGCACATACATGAGCAGCGCCCCGAGCACGGAGAGCGTGATGATGTCTGCGGTGCGACCCGACAGGATGGCCAGCCCACCGAGCGCCATGTTTGCCACCAGCGCGACACGCGGCGTCCCCGAGCCAGCGTGCACACGGCCCAGCCAGCGCGGCGCGTAGCCGGCGCGACCCAGCTCCATCGTGGCGCGCGCAGAGGCCAGCAAAATGCCGTGAAACGAGGCGATCAGCCCCAGCATGCCGATGCCCAACAAGAGCGTGTAGAGCGGCGAGTCGCGACTGACGATCAAGGCGAGAGCCAGCGGCAGCGGGGCGTCGCTGGGCTCACTGCTCCCTGGCGCGAACACCACCGCGCGCCAGCCTGCCACGCCGGTGGCCGCAAAAAAGACCAACAGGGCGAGGCCGATCAGGGTGAGTAGCGCAGCCGTGAAGCCGAACGCGACATCGCGCTGCGGATTGGCGGCTTCCTCCGCTGCGTTGGCGACCCCTTCGATGCCCAGGTAAAACCAGATGGCGAACGGCAGCGCGGCAAACGCACCACCGAAGCCGTGCGGTAGCGGCTCGCGCGAGAAGGCCGCGTAGTCGAAGTGTGGCAGCGCGACGGCGGCAAAGATGAACAGCTCCACCACGGCGAGCACGGTGACGAACAGCTCGAAGGCCGCGGCCTGGCGCACGCCCCACGCGTTGAGCGCGGTGAACAGGGCGTACGTCAGCAAGGCCACCGAGCGGACGTCGAGCGCCGGAAATCGCTGCGTCACGTAGGCGGCGATGGCCATCGCGATGGCAGGCGGTGCGAGCACGAACTCGATGAGCTGGGCGATGCCGGCCAGCGCGCCCACGCGCGGGCCATACGCGCGCGTGGCGTAGACGAATGCGCCGCCAGCGCGCGGTATCGCACAGGCCAGCTCGGCGTAAGAAAGCGCGAAACAAGCGTACATCGCGGTGACCACCAGCGTGGCGATGAGCATGCCCAGCGTGCCGCCCATGGGCAGACCCAGGTTCCAGCCGAAGTACTCGCCACTGATGACGTAGCCCACGCCGAGCCCCCATAGAGAGAGGGGTCCGAGCGTCTTTTTGAGCTGTCCCGTGGTCGACTCCATGACGGGGTATAGCCGGCTCGGTGTGCAACAACACTTTCTCTACGTGCAGAGCTGCGTTATCGTCTAATTAACCAATGCAAGTGCTCGTCCTCGACCAGGGCTACGCACCGCACCGGGTGGTGCACTGGCAGCGCGCCATCTGCATGTTGTTCGGCGGCAAAGTCGAAGTGCTCGAAGAGTACGACGAGATCGTGCGCTCGCCGAGCGTGGCCATGCACGTGCCTGCGGTGGTGCGGCTGCTCAACGCGGCCCGTCGCAGGCCGCGTGTGGTGCGCTTCTCGCGCTTCAACGTGTTGCTGCGCGACGCCTTCACCTGCCAGTACTGCGGGCAGCGGCCGCACGCGCGCGAGCTCACGATGGATCACGTCATCCCGCGCGCGCAGGGCGGGCTCACACGTTGGATCAACGTCGTGGCCGCGTGCAGGTCGTGTAACCACCAAAAGGGCAGCCGCACGCCGGCCGAGGCACGCATGCTGTTGCTGCGCAGCCCCCACGAGCCGCGCTCGCTGCCGTCCATCGGGCATCGCCTCGGCCTACGCGAGGTCCACGCCAAGTGGGTGACCTGGGTGCCCAGTTAACAACGGGGAGGTCACGCGACCTCCCCGCCCCGCGCGGCTAAGCCGCGCCGGGACCCACCCCTTACGCGACCGCGCTTGGCACACTCGGCTTAGGAGCTGCCCTGGGGTGGTGGTATGCTGCGCCGCCATGCCTAGCTTGAAGCTCGTCCCGCACATCGGTAAGCCGCGCATCTTCGCGATCTACAAAAAGATCACGACCATCGGCAGCGCGGGGGGCAACGACGTCTGTGTCGAGGGCGCAGGCGTCAGCGACTTCCACGCCCAGATCGTGTTCGACGGCCGCGACTTCAACATGTCCGAGGTCGACCGCGACGGCGACATCGCCATCAACGGCAAAAAGAAGCGTCGCACCAAGCTGCTGCACAACGACCGCCTGCAGCTCGGCGAGGTGCAGCTGGTGTTCTCGGTGTACGACGAGACGGTGTCCACGGCGCCCGATGCCGAGCACACCGACCAGGGCGAGATCGCGGGTCTACGCAAGCTCTACGAGTTCAGCCAGGGGCTGATGCACATCCGCGACTTCTCGGAGCTCTTGCGCGCGCTGATGGACGCGGTGGTCGACGTCACCCACGCCGACAAGGGTTTTTTGTTGCTGGTGCGCGACACCGGGCCCGAGATCGCGGTCGCACGCAACCTGCGCCAAGAAGACATCGCCAACGGTGTGCGCCACCTGTCCGACAGCATCGTCTCCAAGGTGTTGCAGCAGCGCCGGCCGCTCATCGTGAGCGACGCGCTGCACGACGCCGAGTTCTCCAGCAGCGAGAGCGTCATGAACCTCAAGCTGTGCTCGGTGATGTGTGCCCCGCTGATCGCGCAGGGCGAGCTCCTGGGCCTGCTCTACGTGGGCAACGACAACGTGGTCAACCTGTTCGAGGAGCACAGCCTCGACGTGCTCACCATCTTCGCCGGCCAGGCCAGCATGATCTTGCAGAGCGCACTCTTGCTCGACCAACTCAAGGTCGACCGCGACCGCCTGCAAGAAAAGCTCGATCACAAGCGCTTCGGCGACATCATCGGCAGCTGCCCCGGCCTGGTCGAGGTGTTCAAGAAGGTCGAGAAGGTCGCCACCACCGACATCAGCGTGATGATCACGGGCGAGACCGGCACCGGCAAAGAGCTCATCGCGCGCGAGATCCACACGCGCAGCCCGCGCAAAAACGGGCCCTTCGTGGTGGTCAACTGCGGCGCCATCCCCGAAAACCTGATGGAGTCGGAGCTGTTTGGGCACGTGCGCGGCGCCTTCACCGGTGCGGTGGCCACGCGGCTCGGCAAGTTCCAGCAGGCCGACGGCGGCACGTTGTTCCTCGACGAGATCGGCGAGATGCCGGTGTCGCTGCAGGTCAAGCTGCTGCGCGCGCTGCAAGAGCGCATCGTGGTCAAGGTGGGCGACAGCAAGCCCGAGCGCTGCGACATCCGGGTGGTCGCGGCCACCCACAGGAACCTCGAAGAGCGCATTCGTACCGGCGAGTTTCGCGAAGACCTGTACTACCGCCTCAACGTGGTCAACCTGCACCTGCCGCCGCTGCGTGAGCGCGGCGACGACGTCATCGTCATCGCCAAGTTCCTGCTCGCCAAGTACTCCGAGGAGTACGGCGCCAAGGTCAAGGGCTTCACCCCCAACGCCTTGATCGCGATGCGCAAATACAGCTGGCCCGGCAATGTGCGGCAGCTTGAGAATCGCATCAAAAAGGCGCTGGTGCTGTGCGACCGCACGCTGATCGGGCCCGAAGATCTCGATCTGTTCCCGGAGGCACTCGAGCCCATCATGTCGCTGGCGCAGGCGCGCGAGGACTTTCAGCGTCGGTACATCCTCGAGGTACTCGAGCGCAACAACGGCAACCGAACCAAGACTGCACGTGATCTCGGGGTCGACCCGCGGACCATCTTCCGCTACTTGGAACGAGAGCCCGATGCGCCCGAGCCTGGCGGCATCGATTGAGCGGTTGAGTTCTGGGGTAGATGGCCGTTTGAATGTCGCGTTTCTTGCGAGAGCTCCGAGAGACTGAGGGCAAGCCGAGCGCTGTGGGGCGTCTCAGGCGAGGGCTCTGTGCGCTCGGGGTTCTCGTGGGCGGTTCGCTGAATGGCAGTTGCCTGGTGACCAATCAGTTCGAGTTCGCGACACCAGATATTCCGCCCACCGTGACGATCCTTAACCCGAGGCCATTCGCGCAGCTGCCACGCTTCGGAGATACCGAGTGCGGGAGCACTCGAGGGGACGCGGTCCTCTTCAAAGTCGTCGTTCGCGAGCCCGATCCCGCGCGGGGCGTCTGGTATCACCTCTTCATCAACGGCACAGACGTAAGCGGGTTCAACGCCGACGAACTCCCTGCGCAGCTGGACTCGCAGCTACGCACGCTGGATGGGCTCTGCGTCCTTCACAGCGAGTTCGACAGACTCTGCAACCGCGTCCAGCTCGTCGTCGCGCACGACTACCATGCCGTGAAAGATCCACCCGTCGATGGCGATAGCAGCGGCCGATACAACGTCGCCGAGTGGTTCTTGGTCGGCAAGGCCTTGAACGATCCCAGCGCCAACCCATCGGATTGCGCGCGCCTCGTACAGGGCGACGCGGGCATCACGCTTCCACTCGCCGACGGGGCGGTGAGCCCATCCCCGGCCGACGGAGGAAGTCTCCTTCCCATCGGCACATCCGCGCAGCCGAGCGACGGGGGCACCTGATGCGCTGGGCACGGGTGACCGCGTGCCTGCTGGTCCTGGCCGCCACGCTCGCGTGTGGATCCGACGGGCCCTCGGGCCGGCCCGTGCTCAATCGCTGCGCACAAGACTTCGAGTGCGACAAGCTCGACGCCTGCAGCAGCGAGCTCGGCATGTGCGTGCACGCGAACGTCGAGCGCCCCTACCTGGCCGCGATTCAGGTCACCCCCAGCAACGTGCCGGGTAGTCCGACTCTGCGTCGCGTCACGCGGGCACCCGATCTGCTCACGCAGACCTTTAATTACAACCTCGGCGTCATCCGCGTGCAGCGCGTGGTGAGAGTGAGCGGTAGCGTCCGGGACGACGTGGGCCGCACCATGGAAGCCGAGGTCGCGTTCGTGCCAAGCACCCGCAGCTACCTCGTCGGCGGCGTCAGCGCGTTTACGCAGTCCGCCGGGTTGGGGCAGGGCGCTCCGGGACCGCAAGACTTCGCGGCCTCGCTCGACCCAGCCACCGCCTACGACGTGACCGTGTTTCCGCTGGGCAGGGACAGCGAGCAGTTTCCCCCCGCCAACTTCGCGCTCCCCGCGACCGGCGTCGACCTGCACGTGAACTTCGACTATCCGCCCCAAGACCTGCTCCGCGCCAAGCTGGTCGACGAGAACCAGAAGCCCGCCAACACAGACTGGAAGGTGCGCCTGCGCCGAAAGAGCACCGGCGAGATCACCTCTTCGGTCGGCAAGGTGCAAGGCGGCGGCATGTTTCAGATCCGAGCTCCGAAGGCGGCGCTCACGCCCGAAGCGCTGGCCGAGCAAGAGCTGGTCCTCGAGGTCGGCAATCGAGGCGACCCGCAGTTGGTCGCCATCGCTTTTGCCGGCGAGCGGCTCCGCGACGGCGGCACGCTCGTCATGCCGACCATCCCCTCGCCAGTCTCGTACTCCGGCGCCGTCGAGATCGCCGAGCTGCCCAACGCGCCGCGTGACCAAAACACCATCCACGCGGACCTTACGTTCGTGTCGAACTTCGCGATCCCCAACGAGTCGGGCGACCTGCGTGATCGCGATTGGTGCCGCTTGCGCCTTCCCGGCAGTCCTCAGGGCACCTTCACCTGCAGCGCCATGCTCACTGCTTCGGTGGGTGCGGACCGCACTGTCAACACGCGTCTGCTGCCCGGCGACTATCAGCTCTTCGTCGCTCCCACCGGCGACGCCACGGACAAGCTGCGGGTCGCCACCAGCCAACTGCAAGCGCAGGTTCGTACGCAGCCCAACGGCGACAATCAAGAAGGTACGGCCTTCCGCGTCTCGCGCGCTACGCAGTTCAAGGGCTTGGTGCTGACTCCAGAAGCCCGGCCCATGCCCGCGGTCACCGTCACCGCCAACGCGCTCGGCCTGCAGCGCGACCTCGACGCGGTCGCTCTGTACAATCGCACTGCCGCACAGACGAGCGACAAGCGCGGCGCCTTCGAGCTGGCGGTCGACCGGGGCTACTACGACCTGCTCGCCGTGCCCCCCGAAGGCAGCGGCTTTGCCTGGGTGCTGAAGGATAACCGACGCATCAGCGGTGAGAGGGACACCACCGTCAACTCGCTGAGCGCCATCGCTCCACAGGTCCCCGTCGTCACCACCGGCTTTCTGCAGACCACCGACAACAAGCCGGTGGTGGGCGCGCGCGTCGAGGCGTTTGCCATCGTCGACAACCTCGACCCCAATCGACCGGGCCAGCGCGCTGTGCGCATCGCCACCGCGGTCAGCTCGGCAACGGGCTCGTTCGAGCTGCTGCTGCCGCAGTCCATCGGCGAAGGCGAGGTAGTGAGCAGCCTCGACGGCGGCGTGCGCATCGACCAGAGCCCGAGCACCGCCGCCGACGCGTCGACGGGCGCGATACGTGTGGTGGCACTCGACGCCGGGCCGTAGCGCTCCGCGGGCGGGCGACGCAACGTTGCGCCGCCTCAGCGGTAGCGCACCGACAACACCTCGAAGGTGACCTCGCCCTTGGGCCTACGCACGGTGACCTCGTCGCGCACGCTCTTGCCCATCAGCGCGCGCGCGACGGGCGAGTCGATGCTGATGAAGCCGCGCTCGGAGTCGGTCTCGTCGGCCCCCACGATGCGGTAGGTGATGCGCTTGCCGTCGCTGTCTTCGAGCTCGACCCAAGCACCAAAAAAGACCTTCTTGGTGCCGTCGGGCGGGACGTCGGTGACGACGTGCAGCTTGTCGACACGTTTGGTGATGAACTCGATGCGCTTGTCGATCTCGCGCAGCTTCTTTTTGCCGTAGATGTACTCGGCGTTCTCGGAGCGATCGCCTTCGGCCGCCGCGTCTGCCACGCCCTTGACGATCTTGGGGCGCTCGACGCGCAGCAGGCGGTCGAGCTCTTCGCTGAGCCGCCGGTATCCCTCGTCCGTGATGTAGTCGAGCTTGTCCATGGGCGTCGCTAGCGGGGCGGGCGTGAGGCCGAGCGCGAGGCCGAACCATTCACACGATCGAGCGCGGCGCGCCCGAACAGCTCGACGGCAAAGGGCAGGTCCTCGACCACGTAGCGTCGAAACAGACGACGCGGCTCTTGGACGAGCCGGTGCACCCACTCGAGCCCCAGCGCCTGCACCAGCGGAGGCGCACGACGCACGTGACCGGCGATGAAGCTGAGGCTGATGCCCACGCCGATCCACCACGCTTGTGGCAAGCGGCCGCGCAGCTTGTGGATGACGCGCTCTTGTTTGGGCGAGCCAAACGCCACCAACACGACGTCGGGCCGCGCTGCCGTCAGGGCGTCGGCAATCTCTGCGAGCTCTTGGTCGGTGGGCTCGGGGCTGACCCAAGGCGAGCTCACACCCGCGAGCACGAGGCCCGGATGATCGGCGAGCAACTTCGCAGAGGCGACCTTGCTGGCGGTGGGATCGCCGCCGAGCAGGTACACACGACGCCCCTCGGCCGCAGCGCGCTTGCACAGCGGCAACACCAGCGAAGAGCCCGCCACGCGCTCGGGCAGCGGCGTGCCACGCAGCTTGGCGGCCCACACCAACGGCATGCCGTCGGCCACGCGCAGGTCGGCGTCGGCGTAGATGCTGCGCGCGACCGGGTCTTTGACGTGGCGGCGCAAGAAGTCGAGGTTGGCGGTGATCACCCAGCCCCCCTGCCCCTTGGCGAGGCTCTCGAAGAGGTGGTCGAGCAGCTGGCGAGTGTCGATGCTGGCCAGCGGCATGCCACACAGCTCGACCTTAGCGAACGAAGAGCTCATCGCCGCGATGCTGCGGGTCCGGCGCCAGATCGTCAAGCGCCGCTACGGCTGCCCGCTACACTCGGCCCGGTGTTTTCCCCGCGCACACGGCTCGTGGTCAGGCTGGTGGCGCTCACTCAGTTCGCGCTGCTCTTGGGCTGCTCGTGGGCCCGCTACAGCAACGTGCACCAGCACACCTTCGACCTCGCGCTGTACGCCCGCGTCGCCTGGGGCCTCGCACACGGCGATCTGTGGGCCTCCGTGATCAACGCGCCCGCACTCGGCACGCACCTGGCCCCCGTGTTGCTCCCGCTCGGTCTGGTCGGCGCCGTGCTGGGGACGGTGCCGGTGCTGCTCAGCGTCCAGGCCGCCGCCATCGCGCTTTGCCTGTTTCCCATCGCGCGCATCGGCGCACGGCGCCTCGGGACGCGCGGCATCTGGCTCGCAGGCGCAGCGTTCGTCCTCTACCCCAACCTGTTTCACGTCGGGACCTACGAGTTTCATCCGGGCACGCTGGCCGTGCTGCCGATGAGCTGGGCCTTCGATGCGCTCGACAGAAACCACTTCAAGCAGCTGGCCCTGAGCTGTGTCGGCGTGCTCGCGTGTCGCGAAGACCTGGGCGCCTTCTGTGTGCTGATCTTGCTGGTCTACTTCTTTCAGCAGCGCGATCGACGCGCGCTCTACGTTTGCCTCGGCTGCTTCGTGTACACCGTGGGCGCGCTCGCCATCATCACGGTGTACGCCCCCAAGAACGGCTCGCTCGACGCACACTTTGCGCAGTGGGGCGGCTCGCCGCTCGGCGTGTTCGCGACCTTGTTCCGCGATCCCGATCGGGTCGTCGCGCACTTTCGTGATCGGCTCACCTACTTGCCGCGCGTGCTCGCGCCCCTCTCGTTCTTTTCGCTGCGCGCGCCGCGCCTGTTGTTGCCGGCGCTGCCCTACCTCGCCCTCAACTTGCTGAGCGGCTTTCCGACCGCCGACGAGCAGTACTCTCACTACCTGACGCCGGCCGTGCCCGCGCTGATCGTGTCGGGCGTGGTGGGCGTGACCGCCGTCAACAAAGCCTTCTTGCGCAACCTGTGGTTTGCGACGCTGGGCATCGCACACCATGCGTTGGGCGGCTCGCCGCTGTCGCGAGACTTCGAGCGCGCTGCCTTCGTGGCCGATGCGCGCACCGCCGCAGCGCACAAGGTGCTCGCGCAGGTCCCTCGTGGCGCGAGCGTACAAGCGCCCGATGCACTTCTCCCGCACCTCGCCGAGCGTCACGATGTGCGACGCGCACCACCGCCGGAGAGCGGCAGCGCGTTCACCGTGCTCGACGTGTCGCACCGTCAGAAGTACGCGCGCCAAGAGACTCTTTTGCGTACGAGTGAAGAGCCCCTCATCCGTGGCTGGCTCGCACGAGCAGATCAAACGTTGTTGGTCTACGCGCCCCCCTACGCGCTGTTCGCGCGGATCGACGACGCGGCGGGCAGCGCGGGCGTGACGAGCGGCGGACACGGCGGGAACGAGACGCCGCTGCCATGTCTCGTCGCCACGCCGAGTGCGCCCGTGCCTGCGGCACCCGAGACCAACCCGACACGTCCGCTCACCAGCTGCCTCGCGAGTGAGGGTGCAGCGCTGCACGGCGACCAGCTGCGCATTCGGCTGCGCGTGTTTGCTCCGTGCCCCGCCGACCTCGCGCTGCGCTTCGGGCCGGACGCCATGCCCGCCCGCGTCGAGCTGCTGTGCGACGGCGCGCTCTCCCCGGCCCGCCTGCGCGCGGGCAACGTGATTATGTCGGAGTATCGTGTCACGGCTCGCGAGGCACGAGCGCTGCGCCAGCGTGGCTTGTACATCGGTGCGCTGCGCGCGAGCGGAGCACCTGCAGAGCCGGGAGACCCAGACGCCATCCCGGTGTTTCTACAACCGAGTGGCATGTGACTCGAGAGCAGCCGGAGGAAGCGTGAAAGGTCTGTACGCCATCATCGATCCCGAGCACTGCGACGGACGCGACCCGCTGTGGGTCGCCGACGAGGTGCTGCACGGCGGCTGCGCGGCGCTGCAGCTGCGCGCCAAGGCCCTGAGCGACCGCCAGTGTCTGCGCCTGGCGCGCGGTATGGCCGAGAGGTGCGCCGACCGCGGCGTGCCTTTTTGGATGAACGACCGCGCCGACCTCGCGCTGCTGTCGGGTGCGTCCGGTCTGCATCTGGGCCAGGGCGACCTGGCCATCGACGACGCGCGCACGCTGTTTCCGGGACAGCTCGCGCTGTCGACGCACTCCTTCTCGCTGGCGCGCGATGCGGCGAGCCTGGGTGTCGATGCGATTGGTTTTGGCCCCATCTTCGACACCAGCTCCAAGGCCAACGCGGACCCCAGCGTGGGCCTCGACGCGCTGCGCGACGTGTGCGCGGCCGTGCCTGTGCCGGTCATCGCGATCGGCGGCATCACGCTCGAGCACGCACCCGCAATCGCGCGCACGGGCGCCAGCTACGCCGCTGCCATCGGCGCCATCTGCCGCGCTTTTAATCCGCACTCCGCCGCGCGGGCGCTGCACGACGCACTGCGCGCAGGCTGAGCCGCAGCCCGCACGCTGCGCGTGCGTCACACGCTGCGCACCGGCTGTCACGTCACGCTCAGAGCGCGAGGTCGGTGCTGGTGAGGATCTCGTGGATCTCGAGCACGCTCGGGCCCGCGAACATCTCTTTGGGCGGACGGCTGTTGTGTGCCTCCGCGAACGCGGGGCTCTTGGTCCACGCCTCGAAGTCAGCGACGCTGCGCCACCAAGTCTTGACCTCGTAGTAGCCCTGCTTGTCGGCGTCGGCGACGAAGCCGCCCGTGCCGTGGTCGAACTTCATGGGACGAGGACGATGCACCTCGTTGCGGACGAAGCCGGGCGCCTTATCGACCAGGTGAACACGCTTCTTGAAGCGGTCCTCGAAGTCGATCTGGTAGCCCTCTGCGACGGGGATGCGGTTGGTGACGACGATCATCGCTTTAACCTACCTTGCACCGGCGTTCACGGCGAGACCTCGCTTGGTTTTGCCCCCGCCATGAACTGCGCCCGCGCAAGCTCGCTGAATTTGCCGCCGTGCGCGACGAGCTCCTCGAAGCTCCCGGTCTCCACGATCTTGCCCCGCTCGAACACGACGATACGAGTCGCATTGCGGATCGTGGCCAGACGGTGCGCGATCACGAACGTCGTGCGGCCCTTCATCACTTCGTCGAGCGCGAGCTTGAGCTTTT
>JBEGTL010000262.1:0-10771 GCA_041179425.1 Pseudomonadota bacterium
GACCGCGCATGGGCAATACTCGCCGTCACGTACAAAACCGACGTCCGTGTCATCGCGCCCGTCATCGAGCTGCACGACCGCTACGAAAAGATCGGGAATTTCCCGTCAGTGTGAGAGCTGCGCCCATTCGTTCGAGGGAGGCGTCGTGGGCCAGGCGTGCACTGAGACGTGCGCGCACGAGCTGGACCAGTGCCGGCCCCGTGCCTTCCGTGAGCTCGGTGCGCTGGCTGGCGAGCCGAGTCTCGAGCTGTTTCACCGCGAGCTTGCCGAGGTGAGGGTCTCCAGGGAGCTGGCGATCGAGATCGCGCGCGGGGAAGCTGAACCGGCTACAGGGCGCGTCGAACACGATGACGCCAGACAGCCGCTCTCGCAGCTCACGATGGTGAGGTTGTTCGGGATACGCGAGCCACAGCGTGATGTCGCACGGCTCGGGAGCCATGTGCCGCTGGTGCTGCAGACACGCGGTGCTGGCGCCCCAGTCGCAGACCAAGGGGATGAGATCTTTGTCCAGGTGGCTCACGTCGAAGTCGATGATCGCGAGCTCACCCTCGATGCGCATGTCGAAGGGTATGGAGCTGCGACTCTTGCTGTAGCGGGCGTGGATGCCGAGGCGCTCACGCAGCGTCATGCTGGATAGGAGCGCATAGCCCCAATAACCTTGTGCACGCAGGTCGAGCGCGTCGGCCAAATGCCCGCCGTGTCGTACTCGACGCTGAACTGAGGATTGGTTCCGCACCAGTTTTGGCGGTTGAGGATCTGCTCGCTCGCCGTGCCGCCGGTGCACTCTTTGACGTTGCAGCCAGACTCGCGAGCCGTGCCCTCGCTGCCCGTGAAGTCGTAGACTTGGGAGGCGAGCTCGATGATACGAGGCGCGTCGTCGCTGCAGTTGTTACCGCTCTTGGTCCGACACAGCTCGCGTGCGAGCTCGCTGACGTTGCTGACGCGCACCACGGCGCCGCCCTTGCCCCCCGTCGCGCTGCGCCCAAAGCCGACCGGACGCTCGGCGTCGAGGCCGGCGGGCACGTACACGCGCAGGCGCAACAGCACCGCGTCTGCGCTCTGCTCGCTCCACACGGGGACCGCGGCGCTGTCCGCAGGGAAGGGCGAGCCCACCTTGGTGGAGACAACCGTGGCCGTCGCCCAGCTGCTGTCGTCGAAGTCGAGCGTCGCAAACGCCGGGGACGCGCTGGTGGCCTCGGCGCCGGCTGCGGCCTTGACGCGCCACGCATCGTTGCTGACGAGTCTGCCAAACGGACCACGAACCTGCGCGATCGCGTACGCCGTGGCGGCGCCACCTCGTGCGCGGAGCGCGATCACGTTGGTGCCCTCGGCCAGCTTGGGGGAGGCCGTGAGCAGGGCACCGCCGACGCTGCTCTGCCCTACCGACACGCCGTTGACGAACGCCTCCACAACACCCGTGCCGAGCGCGCTCAACGTGGTTTCCGTGACACCGGTGACGCCAGTGCCGCCATCCTCTGAGCCTGCGTCCGCTTTGGGCGTCAGCTCGTTCACTGGTCCAACATCAGCACGTGCGGCATCGCCGTCTGTACGCGGTGTGCGGGCGTCGGTGCTGCTCACGCGTGCGTCGCGCGCGGCTGCGTCGTGCGCTGTGCTGACACCTTCGCGAGGCCCGTCCGAACCGTCTGGGGTCTGTGTGTCGTCCGGGGCTTGCCCGCGTGTGGGCGGACGATCGTCGTTGCGGCTGCAGGCAGCGAGGAGGACCGCTGCGCACAACGTGTACCAGCGAGAGCGTCGAAGCGCGCCCTCGGACGCGCGAGCGAAGAGGGGACGGAGTTCGCGACGACGGGCGAGTGTGGCTGAAACTTTCATCGGAGCGTGACCATGCCGGAGCTCGCCACGCTTGCCCAACCTGAAAGTCACTGCGTGATTTTTGCCTGAATCGGAGCGCTCGTTCGTCGTGGATCCGATGCCGGCACGAGCGGACACCGTAAGGTCGGAATGATGGCACCTGACTGTTCTGAGGGGATGCGCGAAGTTCCATGCTCGTCCGCATGTTGCAGTCTTACTGCGATCTGCGGATGAATCTGAGCCCGTCTGAAATGGGCAGGCCGGTCCGCTTCGTTAGTTTGCGAAGATCGTGGACCTGCAGGTTGGTAAGTGTGGGTTGGGATGGCCATTAGGTGTCTACAGTCGAAGAGCCGGGGCCTGCAGGTTGGTAAGTGAGGGGTTGGCATGATGCAGCGAGTCGTTTTGCACGAGATGGTCGCGCGCTGGGTGTGGTGCGTGGCAGGCGTGATCGCGCTCTGTGGCCTGTCCAGTCTGTGTGTCGGCTGTCCGGGCCAAGAGCTCGCGCCGCTGGGCCCGTGCACGATCTCGGCGGCGAGTCGGCGGGTCGACCAGAGCGGGCTCTCCAAGGTCGATCTGTTGTTCGTGATCGACAACTCGGGCTCCATGGCCACCAAACAAGTGAAGCTCGCCAACGAGCTGCCGCGCCTCGTGCAGGTGCTGACGACGGGCAATCGTAATGCGGGCCGCGCCGGCGGGGCGGCGACTGGACAGGACATGTTCACCCCCGTCTCCAGTCTGCACTTGGGGGTCGTCTCGTCCAACATGGGCGGAGTAGACGACCCCTCCGGCGCGAACGCCGGCATCATGGCGTGTCGTGGACTCGGCGACGATGGCAAGCTGCAGCGCAGCACCGAAGTCGCGGTCACGGGTGTGACGGCCAACGCGCCGTTCGAGTTCCCCGGCTACAACCCGGGCGACGTGGTGCTCGCTCCCGATCCCGCCTGCGCCAACGTCGCTGCCCCGCCCAAGTACCAAGAGTTTGCGGCCGGCCAAGACCCCTCGGCCGAAGAGATCGCCGCCTCGTTCCGCTGCGTGTCCAAGCTGGGGGTGCGCGGCTGCTCCTACGAGCAGCAGCTCGATGCGATGTGGAAGGCCGTGGCGCCCAGCGACGGCGCCGACGCGTTCTTCGACGACACCAAAGGGCACGGCAATCCCAAGGGCTTCAACGCGGGCTTCGTGCGCGACGACGCCATCCTCGCCGTCATTCAGGTGAGCGACGAAGAAGACTGCTCGATCAAGCCCGAAGGCAAGGAGCTGTTCACGGACACGGCGGCGGCCACACAGAAGTTTGGCGCAGAGGTCAACCTGCGCTGCGGCCGGCACGGCGAGTCGATGGCCCTGGTCTGGCCGGTGTCGCGCTACATCAACGGCCTGCGCGCGCTGAAGCCCGACAACGCCGATCGCATCATCTTCGCGGCCATCGTCGGCATCCCTCCGCGCGCGGTCGGGATGCCGTTCGACCAGGTGCTCGCGCTCCCGGAGATGCAGTTTCGTGCGGGTGCCCTGGGCCAACCCACCCCGAGCTGTCGTGGCAACACGGGTGGACGGGCCGAGGAGGCCTACCCGCCGCGCCGCTTTTTGCAGGTTGCACAGGGCTTTGGCAACGATGCGGTGGTGTCCTCCATCTGCTCGGACGACTTTGCGCCCGCGCTCGACAAGCTGATCGATCGCATCGCCACCAAGCTGTCTGGCAACTGTCTACCGCGTAGGCTCAAGCGCGACGCCTCCGGCAAGGTGCAGTGCGACGTCTACGAGCTACTGGCCGAAGGCGAGACCAAGTGCGATGCCAAGCGCGGTCACGTGGGCCGGCCGCTCAAGCGCGCGAGCGAGGCCTCAGACGGCGTCCGCGAGAGTCGGCTCGCCTGCAAAATGCAACAAGTCGCGGTCAGCAATCAGCGCCAGACCGACGGCACGGGCTGGTACTACGACGACTTCACCGATCAGGTAAAGAGCGTGTGCCCCGCGGGCGACCAGCAACGCATCCTGTTCAGCTTTGGCGAGCTGCCCGAGGGGGCGAGCGCCACCTTCGAGTGTCTGCAGCCGATCAGCAGCATCGATCCCAATGGCCGCGGCGTCGAAGCCGTGAACACGGCGTGTCAGGCGGGCGGCAACACGTGCAGAGATCGCAGTGATGACGACGACAAGCTGATCTGCGTCGACGGGACCTGCCAGATCACCTGCAAAGCCAACCCGGAGTGTCCGCCGGGGTGGGTGTGCGACACGGCGCTCGCCCAGGGCAAGGGCGAGAAGTTTTGCCAGCTCCCCACGTGTCCGACCGATGACACCCGGGCCGACACCGCGTCTGCCTCGAGCGGGGGCACAACGACGGCCGGCGTCGACGCGGGCCGCGGCCGCCGCTAACACGGCCAAGCGCACGTCACCGACGCGCTGAGCAAGGGGGCGCGTGCGCAGCGAACGGAATCCTGCATCGCCGCGTGCCCGACGTGAGGCGCGGCGCTGTTTGTCCCGCAACCGTAACTAAAATGGATCGAGCGCAGTGCTAAGAGTGGAGCTGGCGAGCCGCGGCACTTCGTGGCGCCGCCAGAACTCTCGCTTCGGAGCATTCGCGTGACGGTTGTGCAGCATGCAAGGTCGTTCGAGCGCACTTGGGATCATCCCGAAGGCGCCGCCAACGCGGTCCTGGGCGGCTATCGCGTGCTGACGGAGCTTGCGGTGGGCGAGCTCTGCTCGATCTCGCTCGCGCGCTCGCTTCAGGGATCGCACGACGCGCGCGTCGTCGCGGTGAAGCGCCTGCGCACGCCCCATCAAAATAGCGCCGGGCGCTCGCGCCTGCTGCGCGAAGCGCGCGTGTTGCTGTCGCTGCGCGCGCCCAACTTGGTGCGCGTGCTCGAGATCCACACGCAGCCCGAGCTGTTCGTGGTGATGGAGCACGTGCCGGGGGCGTCGCTGCGCTCGCTCTTGCTCCGCGCTCGCGAGGTCGATGCGCTGCGCTACATCGTGCCCATCTTCGTCGATGCGCTGCGTGGGCTCTCGGTGCTGCACAACTGGAAGGACGAAGAAGGCGCGCCCGGCTTCCTGGTGCACCAAGCGCCAACGGCTCGGCACATGTTGGTGGGCATGGACGGGGTGACGCGTCTCATCGATCTCTCGCACGTGCACGGTCGTCAGCTCGGCACGGGTGAACGCGCGTTCCGCGGAGAGCGCGATCGGGCCGCGCCCGAGCAGCTCGGAGCCCGTGCAGCGCTGGATCCACGCTGCGACATCTTTATCGTGGGCACCGCCCTACTCGAGGCCATCGCATGTGCGCGCGATGCGCGTGCGGCCATGCTGGGCGAGTCGCACGTGCGCGCCCGACTCGGAAGTCTGCAGGCGATAGGCCAGCGCGCGCGCTCGAGCGCGAGGAGCGATCGTTTCTGGTCGGCTGACGAGATGGCCTACGCGCTCCAAAAAGCGGCCGACGAAGCGGACCTGTACGCAGACCGCGCCGCCGTTGGCTCGTACGTGCGAAGAGTGCTGGCGCTTCCGGCGCCCACCTCGGCGCCCTCGCGATCGTCATCGACATCGTCATCGCGATACTCGTCGCCATTCTCATCGTCATCCTCGTCGCCATACGCAGAGCCAGACCCCGAGCCCGAGCCCGAGCCCGAGCCCGAGCCGGTACGTCGGGTGTCGCGCCAACCCTCGGCACCGCCGCCCCTGCCGTCCTTCATCGCCGCCCCCGAGCCGAGGTCGTGCGTCCCACCGCCAGCGCCCGGCACGCGCACCACCTCCGCCAGTGCGCACGCAGCGCCGCCGAGCGTGCAGTCGGTTGCGGCCGCGCCGCTGTACGGGCACGTCGAGCCGCTGTACGGCCACGTCCCGGCAAGACAGCCGCACGATGCGCAGCGCGAGCGCTCTCCGTCCGCTCACGTGGCCGAGGGCGCGCCTCGACGTTTCACGCCCGCGGTCGAGGGCGCGCCTCGACCGTCCGCTCACGCACCCGAGGGCGCACTTCGCCCGTCCGCTCACGTGCCGGAGGGCGCGCTTCGCCCCTCGCACCCGACGCCCACTGGGCTGCGCGGCAGCGACTTGAACGTGACGAACCCCGGGCTGCCCACCACCACGCGCACGAACGTCGGCGTCGTTCTCGCGTCGGGCGCCGTGATCTTCGTGTTGTTGATCGCCGCGCTGCGCGCACCGCAGGCAGCGCCCGCTCCGGCCGTGTCCAGTGCGCCACCAGCGGCGGCACCCGCCGCGCCTGCTGCTCCGTTGCCCCCTCCTGAACCGCCGCTGAATCCGGTCGTCACGTCGATCGTCGCGGTGCCGTCTGCACTCCCGCCACGTTCGGCGCTGGCGCGGGTCGTGATCAGCGTGCCCGCGCAGCCACGTCTTGCCAAGCCGCCGGTGCGCGTCGAGGCACCGGTCTCGCCGCGCCCACGTCTCCCAGCGAGCGACGACGTGGCGCGAGAGCTGCCCGTGCTCGACCTCTACGAAGATGGGCTGCGGTCGCTCTCGCCGCGTCTGCCCTCCAACCCCTACGAGTGAGTGCGCTGTCGTCGGCTGTCTTGCGGACGCATCACGACGCACGCCGTGACCCGCAGCAGGTAGCTCAGCGCTTCTCGGTAGTGGTCAGGGTCACGGTGCCGAGGCCCACGCTCGGACTGCTGCTGAGCCAGTCGTTGGCGTTGAGGAACGCGTAGCAGCCTGCGGCGCGCGCTTCGAAGACGGGAACGAGCGCGGCCGCTGGGCCGCAGTTGCGCACCAGGATCAGCTCGCCTTCGTCGCTCTTGACCGTGTAGCGGGCATCGAGCAAGAAGCCGCCGTCGAGGATCTGAAAGTCGCCGCCGCCGGGGAGCACCGACCCTTTGATGCGACCGGTGGTGGTGCCACCGGTGATGGGGATGATGTTGCGATTGCCGCGCTTGCTGGCGCCCACCGACAACGACCCTCCGATGTTGACGACCTCTTTGTAGATCTGTGTGCCGGCCGTGCCCTTGTCGACCTTGCAGTCCCAGGTCTGATCGACGACCCCTGCCGGGTTGTCAACCTTGACGGAGCTGGCGGAAGGTGCGACCTGGCTGACGTCGGAGACTGTGAGCGTGAGCTTCTTGCCTGCTGCGTCTAGCTCGCGCGTGCCCACGAGCTTGGTGGTGTTGAGGAACGCGACCGAGCTGCCGTTTGGCGCCTCGAAGTCCATCACCACGCGCATCGGCTCGTCTGCATGGGGCGCGGTGCCGCACACGCGGAGGTAGATGTACTTTCCGTCTTTGGTCTTGAGTGTCAGGATCTGTTCGAGCTCGACGGCGCCGTTGGAGAGCAAGAGCGGCTGGTCGAGCCCGCCCGCCATCACGGTCGCATCGAGCTTGGGACCCTTGAAGGTGCCGGTGTTGACCTCGATCAGCTGGCGCTTGCCAAACCGCGTGTCGCCGACCTCGCGGATGTTTGCGATGTCGAGGCTGGCCGTGAACACGACCGGTGCCCCGACGGGGGAGGGAATGCCCTCGGGCATCCCGCACGTCCACGATGCGTGCGGGATGAGCGTGCTGTTGGCGAACGAGGACGAAGGGGTGGTGGGCACCGCACTATCCGTGTCGCCCTTGGTTCCCGCACCGCTGTCGACCGTGGTGGAGGGGGGCTGCGCGTCGACCTGCGATGGCTTGGTCCCGGCGTCGAGCGGCTTGCCACCGTCGACGGGCTCTACCGCAGCGTCGAGCTTGGGGGTGCCGGCGTCGGGGCGCCTCGGCGAGGCTCTCGCGTCGTCGCTGGTGACGTCGTCTTGCGACGTCTCGCCATCGCCGTCTGCGTCGTCTCTGCCGTCGTCGTCGTTGGACGGACTACGCGTCTTCGTCGTGGGCTCGTCGCTGTTGCACGCGAGCGCGCACAGGAAGACGAGTGGAAGCAAGGTGTCCGCGCGCCGGAGAGAGAAGAGCGTACTCATGGCAGCGTGAACTTCTTGAGCATGGGCCAAGCGACCTTCGCGTCGCCGGTGACGTGTCCTCCGCCTTGCGCCGTGCACAGCGTGACCTCGACGCCGCCTTTGCATTGCGTGTACGTCTTGCACCCGCCCGTGCCGGTGGTCGGCTCGCCGGTGCACCCGTCGACCTCCGCCCACTTCTTGAACGTCCCCACCGCGCCCAGGAAGTGAATCGGGTCCAGTGGGTAAGACGTAGGCGGTGTGGACTCGCCCCCAGCGTACGGAACGATGTTGTCTGCAGTACCGCGGAACACCACCACGCTGATCGGACGCGATGGCTCGCACTTGACCTCTTCGATCAAGTCGAACGCCGCAGGAGACGTCGCCGCGAACACGTCCGCGCTCTTGCACGCCAGATAGTGCGACAGACCTCCACCATTGGAGTAGCCCGCCGCGTACACACGCTTTTTGTCGATGCACCCCTCGCTCTTGAACCGCTCCACCAGCGCGAGCGCCAGCCCGAAGTCGTCCACGTCGCGAGACTTGGTGCAGCACGGGCCCAGGTTCCAGGCGTTGTCGATGCCGTCGGCGTACGCCACGATGAAGCCTTCTTTGTCCGCGATCTCGGCGTAGCCAGAGCTGCGCCGTTGGCTTGCTGCAGTGCCGAAGATCATCGGGTGAAAGTCGAGCAACAGCGGCACGGGCTGGTCGCCCTTGTAGCTCGTGGGCACGTGCAAGATGAACGCACGCTTCCTACGAGAAGCTTACGCGATCCCGGCGCCATGTCGTCGCAAGCTAGCCGCCTGACGCGCGCGGCCAGCACTGACCGATGGTGCTGTTGATCGCACGATCGTGGTGCGTGGGGGTCTATGCACGGAGCAGGCGCGCTCGCCTCGACCCGGCGCTGACGAGCAAGCGCGAGGTGTGAGGCCAGAGCTCCGTGCGGTGCGCTGGTTGTACCGCGTATCGACACGCTGCTTAGTCTGCTCGCTCAAGCGCTTTCACAACAGTCAGGTTTTCAGATCTGAGTGTCTTGTCCGATTCTTCTTACGATCGTATCGCGCACCTTTCATTCGCGAAAGATCGCGTCGTATGCGAGCGATGTCTTTCTGTTCGCGACAACGTTGTGGCTCGCGTCGCCAAGCGCGAATGGACTCGTTGCTGCATTCTCGAACTGAGTGTTAGCTAGCCGCTGACGGGTTGCTCGCGCGTTTGCGACGCCTGCCGTTGGTAGCTCTTCGTCGCGAAAAAATTCGCGTCGAGCGCGAGCGGCCCTCTTTTGTCCAAAATGTGAGAGGTACACGATGCCTTTTTTACGTACGCGCGGCGCCCCGGGCAGCTCGCTTTTCGTTTTGTTGTGTGTAAGCGCGTTCGCCAGTGGCTGCAGCACCCCCAGCGCACCCTCCGAGCGGCCGACAAAAGGTGACGACCACGGGGACGGTGACGAAGACGGCACGGACGTCGTCAGCGACGAGGACGACACGACAGACGACACGAAGCCGAGCGGTCTCGATGCGTCGACTGCAAAGCCGCGTGATGCCGGAACGACCGTCAAAGACAGCGGCAACGGCACCGTCAAAGACAGCGCCGTCGTGCCGCGCGCGGGCGATGCAGCGCCGCCCAGCACGACTCCGACCGAAACGAGTGACGCGGCGAGCGACGATGCCGGCGAGCTACCCTCGCTGGGTGCGAGCTGCGCAAGCTTGCCCCCGACCGACGACTACGCCGCCAAGGGTCCATTCGCGGATGCAAAGGTTTTTACGGGCGTGGGGCCCAACAAGAACTACACGCTGTTTCGTCCCGACGGCTCGCTCGGCAAAGATGGCTTCAAACATCCGATCGCCGTCTGGGGAAACGGCATCGCCACCACGCCGGACCACTACACCCAGACGCTGACGCTGATCGCGAGCCACGGCTGGGTGGTGATCGCGTGCAACGACACCATGGCCGAGCGACCGTGCCTCGACAGCGGCATCGCGTGGCTGATCGCGCAAGACACCGTGAGTGGCGCGCTCGAGGGCAAGCTCGACACCACCAACGAAGCGACGATCGGCTACTCGTGGGGCGGCGGTGCGGCCATCGACACGGCCAACCGACCCAACGTCAAGACCACGGTGTCACTGCACGGCATGCCGCCGCGCGTGACCACGGCGTTTGCAGACATGCACGCGCCGCTGCTGCTCTACACGTCGACCGGCGACAGCTTCGTCACTGCCGAAGGGTACGTCACGCCCAACTACGATAAGTCGAAGGTGAAGACCTTCTACGCCACGCTCTCGGACGACAAGGCAGGGCACTTGTACGTGGTCGACAAGGGCGCCACGGCATGCGCCGTGTCCGGCGCGCTGGGCTCGTGCGAGGGGGCGATCGCGGAGCGTGCTCCCACGGTCGCCTGGCTACGCATGTGGCAGTGCGGCGACCAGAACGCCAAGCGGTTCTTCGAGGGCGATGACTGCGTGTTGTGCCAAAAGCCATGGCTCGCGCCCAAGCGCAAAAACTGGTGAGAGCGCACCTCAGCGCAGCTGGTAGTTGGCGCGGTCGTAGGCGACGCCATCGACGGTCAGCGCGCGCACGGTCGCGTTGAGTTGGTCGGACGTGACGTACCCGATCGCGCCAGGCAAGCGCGCGACCACGGCGCGCAGCAGGTTCTGGTTGGCGATGGCGCGCGGAGGCAGGCCTTCGCCTCGGATGCGCCGGTCTACCCAGTAGCGTCCTGACGCTTCTTTGGAGAAGCGCAGTGCGAGCTCATCGAAGCTGACGCGGAGTGCTTCGTCGGGTCCGTAGTTGAACGGGACCCAGCGCACGCCCTGATACTCGGTGGGCTCGCCCAAAAAAATGCGCCGCAAGAGCGCGTGGGAGATGTCGCGCAGCTTGGAGTCTGCCGCCACGATCACGACGATTGGCTTCTTCTCGCTCTTACTCTGCGCGGTCGCCCCTGCGAAGCCGAGCAGGCGCTGGCAAAACATCACCAGCAAGATCGTCGCGAGCGCGAGCTTCACGTGCCGCCGCATCAGAATGCCCACGCGGCTTGGAACTGGACGGCCATGATCGACGAAGACACGCGGGGCGAGTTGCCGTAGCTGACTTGACCTTTGAACACGACCTGCG
>JBEGTL010000263.1:0-10750 GCA_041179425.1 Pseudomonadota bacterium
CTGCGTGTAAGTTGCTCGTCCAGCTGCCACACGGCGCGGGAGCCGTAGCCAGCGACGACGAGGTTGTGAGCGCTGTCGAGCGCCAGCCCGTCGGCGGCTCCGGTCGGCTGGTAGTACAGGTCGATCTTGTCAGGGAGCGTGAGCCTGTAGATGGCCCCGACGCCTCCGTCAGGATGCCGCACGTTGACGTCAGTGAAGTACAGGACCGACTGGACCGGATCCCAGACCGGGCCCTCGGTGAACCAGAACTTGTCGCTGATCTTGGTGGCGGCCCCAATCTCTGAAAAACGAGCTCCGAGGCTCGCGTCGATCAGGAAATTGGTTCCGGCGTCGATGGCAGAATCGTGCAGTTCTAGCGTGGTGTCTTCGCTACAGCCGAAGAGGGCGCAAACGACCAGCCCGAACACGCTGCGAAGGGGGGCTCGCGGCATGGCGGCAACAAACCATGGCCCGCCGCAGATCTCCATCCTTTCGAGCGTAGGTGTCCAACACGCCGCACTTTTTGCTGCGCGTGTCTCCGCACAGCGCGTCGGCTGGGGGAGGCTAGCGAGACAAGCACAGCGTGGACGGATCGGCGGAAGGCGCTCAGCGCTGCGACCGCAAGGGTCTTCGCCGCGCTGGCGACCTTACTGCGGCTTTTCGTCAGTCAGGACGCGCAGCTTGAGCTCGAGCAGCTGCTCGACGTTGACCGGGGTCGGAGCGCCCGTCATCGCATCGTTGGCGCGCTGCGTCTTGGGGAAGGCGACCACGTCGCGCAGACTCTCGGCGTTGGTGAGCAGCATGGTCAGGCGGTCCATGCCGAGCGCGATGCCGCCGTGCGGCGGGGCACCGAGCTTGAGCGCATCGAGCAAGAAGCCAAACTTCTCGCGCGCCTGCTCGTCGCCAATGCCGAGCGCCTTGAACACGCGCGCCTGCACCTCGGGGTCGTGCAGACGGATCGAGCCGCCGCCGATCTCGAAGCCGTTGAGCACGATGTCGTAGCGGTAGCAGAGCACCTTGCCCGGGTCCTTCTCGATCAGGTCGACGTACTCATCGAGCGGACGCGTGAAGGGATGGTGCGCGGCCGCCCAACGCTTGGCGTTGTCGTCGTACTCGAACAGCGGCGGGTCGATGATCCAGAGGAAGTTGTAGTCGTCTTTGGTGCCGCTCTCGGGGATGAGGCCGAGCTTTTTGGCGATGTGCACGCGCAGGTTGGCCATCACGGTGTGCACCAGCTCGGTCTTGCCGAACTGGAACAGGATGAGCTCGCCTTCTTTGGCTCCCGTCGCGGCGTTGACCGCATTGCGATAGGCGTCGGTGACGGTCTTGCCAAACGGGCTCTGGGTCCAGGCGCCGCCCTCGGCGACCTTGGCGCGCGCGAGGCCGCCGGCACCCATCGATTTGACGAACTTCTCGAGCTCGTCGAGGTCTTTGCGCGAGAAGTTGGCGGTCGCCGGCACGACCAGCGCCTTGACGATCTCGTCGGGCAGGTCTTTGCGGTACTCGCCCGTTTTGAACTTTTTGGTCAGCGGCTCGAGCATGGGGATGCCGCCGCCGTCGTGCTCGACGGTGAGCTCGGTGAGCTCGGTGTGCTCGATGGCGAAGCGCATGTCTGGCTTGTCGTTGCCAAAGCGCCGCATGCTCTCGTCGAACTTCATGCGCGGGAAGGCGCCGCTCGGGTAGCGCTCTTGGAGGTCGACGCCGAGGATCTCTTTCCACGCCAAGAAGATGAAACCCTCCATCACCGCGAACAGGTCGTCCTGGTTGATGAAGCTCATCTCCACGTCGAGCTGTGTGAACTCGGGCTGACGGTCGAGGCGCAGGTCTTCGTCGCGAAAGCAGCGCACGATCTGGAAGTAACGATCGTAGCCGGCCACCATCAACAGCTGCTTGAACAGCTGCGGGCTCTCGGCCAGCGCGTAGAAGCTGCCGTGATGCAGACGCGAAGGCACCAGGAAGTTACGCGCGCCGCCGGGCGTGTACTTGACCATGAACGGCGTCTCGACCTCGACGAACGACTTGCCGCTGAAGTAGCCGCGCGTGATCTGGTTGAGCTTGCTGCGGATCAGGATGTTTTTCTGCAGCTTGGGGCGGCGCAGATCGAGGTAGCGGTACTCGAGCCGCTTTTCCTCGTTGGTGGTGATGTTGTCGGCGATCTCGAAGGGCGGCGTCAGCGAACGGTTGAACACCGTGGCCTCGTCGCCCACGACCTCGATCTCACCGGTCGCGATGTTGGCGTTGGCGTTGCTGCCGCGCGAGCGCACGTGGCCGCGCACGCCGAGCACCCACTCGGGTCGCGCCTGGTCGGCGACCGCAAACGAGGCCGCGTCGACGTTGGGGTCGAACACCAGCTGGGTGATGCCCTCGCGGTCGCGCAGGTCGATGAAGATGCAGCCGCCGTGGTCGCGCCGATTTTGCACCCATCCGAACAGCACGACCTCCTTGTCGAGGTCGCTCCCGCGGAGCGCTCCGCACGAGTGGGTTCGTTTGAGTTCGTCGATGAAGCGAGCCACGGAGTCACCTCGTTAGCAGGGCGTGCGTCTAGTACGACGCGCGCGATTCTCGCACGTGCCGGGCGCCGGATGTACCGTCGCAAACACACCAGGGCAACCCGATGCAGCTCACCCAGCGGCTAAGGGGCGGCCATTGGACTGCGCCGAGAGGGCACGGCCCACCACGTCGAGCAGCTCTTTGCGTGTGAACGGCTTGGACAAGAACAAGACCTCACCGCGGGACACGCGTCGGCTCACGTCGTCGTCGGTGCCGTAGGCCGAACAGACCACGATGGGCAGCTGCGGCCGGGTGCGCTTGAGCTCGTCGATCAGCTTGGAGCCGGACATCTCGGGCATCACCAGGTCGGTGCACACCAGGTCGATTTGCTCGGTGCGCAAGATCTCTAGCGCCAGCCGCGCGCTGTCGGCCGTGCGCACCACGTACTCGTTGTCGACGAGCATGGTGCGGATGACCTCGCGGATCTGCGGCTCGTCGTCGACCACCAAGAGCGTGTGCTGGCGGGTGGGGCTGGCCGGCTGCGTGGCCTCGATGCCGCTGATGCGTGCGTCGGCGCGCGGCAGGTAGAGGGTGAGCTCGCTGCCCTTGCCAAGCTCGCTCTTGACGCCCACGTAGCCGCCTGCGGCGTCGGTCGTCTCACGTACGTTGGCGAGGCCGAGGCCGGTGCCCAGGCCTGGTTCTTTGGTGGTGAAGAACGGCTCGAACAGCCGGGACAGCGTCTCGGGCGGCATCCCGGTGCCAGAGTCGCGGACGCGTACCAGCACGTACTGGCCCCGAAGGAGAGGAAGCTCGCCAGGTTCGCGCAGGTTGTAGCTGGTCGCCTCGAGGACCAGGTCGCCGCCGACCTCGGTCATGGCGTCGCGCGCGTTGAGCGCCAGGTTGAGGATGGCTTGCTGCAGCTGCGTCGGGTCGACGGTGACGTACAGCTCATCCGGGCTCTCGACGCGCCGAATATTGATGGAGCGCGGCACCAGCCGGGTGAGCGCGCGCTCGGTGTTGCGCAAGATCTGCTGCACGTCGACGGTGCGCGGCTTGACGATCTGACGGCGCGTGAACGTGAGCAGCTGCTTGGTGAGGTCGCCCCCCTGCTCGGCGGCCTGGATCACCTGATCGGCCAGCTCGGTGATGGGGTTGTCGCGCCCGAGCCGGGACTTGATGAGCTCGCTGTAGCTGAGGATGACGGTGAGCGTGTTGTTGAAGTCGTGGGCGATGCCGCCGGCCAAGCGACCCACCACCTCGAGCTTGTGCGCGTGCAGCAGACGTTCCTGCGTCTCGACCAGCTGCGCGTGGGTCTTTTCGCGCTCGAGCGCCTCGTCGCGCAGCTTTTGGATGAGGTCGGTGCGCTCTTTGAGCGTCTTGACGAGCTCGCGCAGCAGGAAGCTGGTGCCGCCCGCGACGGCGGCGATCACCGCGGAGGCAAACAGCGCGCTGCGCGCCCAGTTCCACGGGTTGGCCGGGTCGATCGGGCTGGGCTCGTGAATGACGACGGCCCCCGAGACGAAGGCGACGGCGGCGATACCGATACTCGCCAGCACCATGGCGTAGGCCCAGCGAGCGCGGCGGTAGCCCACCAGCAGCGCCGACATGGACACGAAGCTGAGCAA
Organism: Pseudomonadota bacterium; assembly: GCA_041179425.1. Taxonomy (GTDB): domain Bacteria; phylum Myxococcota_A; class Polyangia; order Polyangiales; family DASUME01; genus DASUME01. The sequence continues at coordinate 4,095 of JBEGTL010000263.1, forward strand.
ACCAAGCATGCTCTCCGAGCACAGGCCCATGGTGAACAGCGAGACCGCTCCGGCGCAGTACAGGACGCTCAGCGTGATCGTGATGCGCGTGTCGTCGGCGATGCGCCGGGACATCGCCGCGGTCCACAGGGCGATCGTGATCAGCACGTCGACGGCGACCGCGACCCACGACTCGCGAACGGCCTGCTGCAGACCAAAGATGATGGCGGTCCCTGTGCCCAGGAGCGTGCCGGCCAGGAGCAGGGGGCGCAGGATGCGCGCTCGCCACTGCCGCAGCAGCACCTGCACACTGGGCGCATCGCCAGTGTTGGAGATGCGCTGCTCGCTGCCCGCGCGTGCGGGTGTCGCGCTGGCCGGAGTCGCGCTTGCCTGGTTCGCAATACGCAGGCTGGGCGGGGTGTCTTGGGGCACCAAGGCGGGAATTCCTAGCGCAAGAGTTTGCGGTGTCGAGTCAGGCGCCCTCGGGCGCGCGAACCAATCAGGCGCCCTCGGGCGCGCGAACGGTTGGCGCCCTTGGGCGCGCGAACGGAGAAGAGAAGAAAAGTCTGTCGCGTGCGCGAGCGAGCTGCCGCCAACGGGTCAACGATACACGATCTCGTTAGCCCGTGTGGCAGGAACCCGACACCAAATGGGAAGGCTATGAAGGTGCTGCGGGGTGTCCTGGAAGAGACGCGCGAGAGGTACGTAAACCTGGGCCCGCGCGCGCTCGACGCCGGCCCCATCTTGCAGCGCACGGTCGGCTGCGCGAGCGGAATACACGATTGTACGCAAGCCGGGTAGCACGGACTTTGGGGGGCTGGCTCGGCGCCCCGCTGCTGGCCTCATTCTCCGAGGTGGGTCGGCCGGATCGGGGCTAGCGTTTCCGGCGGGTGACCCAATCGGGACCCGCCCCGAGCGAGACCTCCCGGAAAATCCGTGCGCTGAGTTGCCTTTCGGCTCCTGCTGACGTCACAATCGACTGCTTCGTCCTCCCGACCGGGGGCGGGCGGGGGGCTCGCGCGCTGTTTTGGGGCGCGGCCGATGGAGAGGAAAGGGCGATGGCGGATACCGTGACGTGCCCGATGTGCGGCTTCGAAAACCAGGCCGCGGCCAAGCGTTGCGTCTCGTGCGGCGCCAAGATCGAGGCATTCGGCGCTGGTGAGTACACGGAAGAAGAGGCGCTCGCGCGTCGCTTCGAGCAGGAAGACTTCGAGTGGAAGTGGGCGGGGATCGCGTGCGCGATCTACCTCGGCTTTCAGATCGTGGCGCTGGTCATCTTGCCGCTGATCATCAGCTCGTTCGACCCGCAGGGGCTCGGCGGTCTCGGCATCAGCGTGGGGATCTGGTTCTTGGGCGGCATGGTCATCGGCTTCGTCTCGCCCGGCAAGACGTTCCTCGAGCCTGCCGTAGGCGCCGCGTTGGCGTCGCTGCCCACGATTGCCTATCAGCGCGCCATCACACCGGAGGGTTTCGAGCCCTCCATGCTGGCGTACATCGTGGCCGGCCTGTTGGGCATCATGATCTCGCTCTTCGGTGCCTTCATTGGCGAGCGAATTCAGATGAGTGGCCGACGCGCGGTGTGAGCTGTGCGCCGGCTGTTCTTGGCTCGCACGCCCGAGGTGGCGCTCCGACACACGTGCGCGCGACTAATATTATTAGCTCGCACCGCGTACGGGAGCGCTTCGACGCGCGGACGGCGGGGCAACTTTTGAGGATTGGTTAGTCAACCGGCACCAGGTTACGACCCTGATCCCGAGCACGGAGGTTCGGCTCGATGGCGACGCGGAAAGACCGCTCGCCTCGGCCACCCCGAGACTCGAGAAAGGACCGGCACATGGAGCGAGCGATTGGCCAATCCCTCAAGCTGCTGCATCAGCTAGCGGGGTCCAAGACTCTGGAGCGCATGGGCGTCTCCGAGAAGATCGAGAAGCTGCTCTACCAAGGGACCAAGGCGAGCGTCAGCACCGCGGCCGATGCGCTCAAGCGCGCGCGGCCGGTGCTCAAGCTGCTCACGCCCACGCGCATGAAGACGGCCGACGCCAGAGCGCCCAAGAACGACCTGTTCGACCTGACGCTGACCGACTCGCAAGAGCTGGTGCGCGACAGCATGCAGAAGTTCGCGCGCTCGCGGCTGCGGCCCAGCGCGCTCGAGGCTGACGAGGCGTCCGAGCCCCCGGTAGGCTTGCTCGACGAAGCGCACGCACTCGGCCTGAGTATGCTTGCGGTGCCTGAGGAGCTAGGCGGCGCGGGCGAGTCGCGCTCGCCGATCACCAACGTGCTGGTGGCCGAGGACCTCGCGCGCGGAGATCTCTCCCTCGCGCTCGCTGCGCTGTCGCCCGTCAGTGTGGTGCACGCCCTGGTCGACTTCGGCACTGCCGAGCAGCAGGGCGAGTACTTGCCCGTGTTCGCGGGAGAGCAGTTTTACCCGGCTGCCATCGCGCTGCTCGAGTCGCGACCACTGTTCGATCCGCACCGGCTCTCGACGCGCGCCACGCTGCAGGGTGGCGAATACGTGCTGAGTGGTGCCAAGTCGATGGTGCCGCTCGCCGCCGATGCCGAGCTATTTTTGGTGTTGGCCGACCTCGCCGGCAAACCGCAGGCGTTCTTGATAGAGAAGGGCACCTTGGGTCTGCGTGTCGAGCCCGAGCCGACGATGAGCCTACGCGGCGCCAAGCTGGGTCGACTCAAGCTCGAGCAGGTGCGCGTGCCGCTCAAGGCCAAGCTGGGTGGCGACGCGGGCATCGACGCCGAGCGTCTGATCGATCTCGCCCGCATCGGTGCGAGCGCGCTGGCCGTCGGTACGTGCGACGCCATCCTCGACTACGTCAAGACCTACTGCAACGAGCGCAGCGCGTTTGGCGAGCCCATCACGTATCGTCAGTCGGTGGCCTTCATGATCGCCAACATCGCGATCGAGCTCGACGGCCTGAGGCTGTTGGTCTACCGCGCTGCGAGTCGCGCCGAGCAGGGCAAGAGCTTCCGTCGCGAGGCGGCGCTGGCGCGTGTGCAGGCCGCGGACAAGGCCATGGAGATTGCCACCAACGGCGTGCAGCTGCTCGGCGGCCACGGCTTCACCAAAGAACACCCGGTCGAGCTCTGGTATCGCCAGCTGCGCGCGATCGCGATCATCGAAGGCGCCTTGCTGGTTTGAGGGGAAGACCATGATCAATCTCGAAGTTCCCAAGAAGCTCAAGCCCCTCATCATGCAGGCCCACCAGGTCGGCCTGAACATCTTCCGCCCCATCTCGCGCAAGTACGACACGCTCGAGCACGACGAGCCCAAAGAGCTCCGCATGTTCGGCGCCATCATGCGCGGCATGAGTGACGGCGGCTCGTCCGCTGGTCTCAACGCCAAGGCAGAGAAGTCTGACGACGGCAACGGTGCGAGCAACGGCGCCTCACGCACGAGCAGCGTGAGGAACGGCAGCAACATGGCCACGCTGCTGGGCATGATCGAGCTGTGCTGGGGCGACGTCGGACTAGCGCTCAGTATCCCCGGTCAAGGCCTCGGCAACGCGGCCATCACCGCGGTCGCCACGCCCGAGCAGAAAGAGCGCTTCGGGGGCAAGTGGGCGTCGATGGCGATCACGGAGCCCAACGCGGGCAGCGACTCGGCGGCCATCCGCACCACGGCGCGCCTCGATGGCGATCACTACGTGCTCAACGGCGAGAAGATCTACGTCACCGCGGGCGCGCGCTGTGAGGTCGTGGTGGTGTGGGCGACGCTCGACCCGCGCCTCGGTCGCGCCGCCATCAAGTCGTTCGTGGTGGAGAAGGGCACGCCCGGCATGGACGTGCCGCGACTCGAAAAAAAGATGGGCATCCGCGCGTCGGACACGGCGACCATCGTGTTCGACGAGTGCCGCATCCCCAAAGAGAACCTGCTCGGCACGCCGGAGATCGACCCCAAGAAGAGCTTCGCCGGCGCGATGCAGACGTTCGACAACACGCGCCCCATCGTGGCCGGCATGAGCCTCGGCGTGGCGCGTGCGGCCCTCGAGCGCACGCGTGAGATCCTCGAGAAGGAGGGCGTGCGTGTCGACTACGGCGGTCCCTTGTTCACCAAGAGCGCCGTCGAGGCCGAGCTCATCAAGCTGGAGGCCGAGCTCGAAGCCGCTCGCCTGCTGACCATCCGCGCGGCGTGGATGGCCGACAACCGGCAACCCAACTCGGTCGAAGCATCGATGGCCAAGGCCAAGGCCGGACGCGTGGGCAACCACGTGACGCTGCGCTGCGTGGAGCTGTGCGGGGCCCTCGGCTACGGGGAGCACGAGCTGCTCGAGAAGTGGGCGCGCGACTCCAAGATCTTGGACATCTTCGAAGGCACCCAGCAGATTCAGCTGCTGATCATCGCGCGTCGGCTCTTGAACCTGACCTCCGCGCAACTTCGCTGAGTCCCCGTAGCGCGCCTGGGCACTGCCCCGATTCGTCAAGAATCCTCGGATGTTCCGCAGCGAGACCGGGTACGAATCAGAGGACCCGGCGGGGCGCTTTCTGCGCACCCCGCCGAGTTCCCTGCGCGCCGATCCTTGTCGGTCCGCGCGCGGCGTGTAAATCGGTGGGCCAGGTGCGTTCGCTGCGTGCGCACCGGTCAGGGGAGGCGTGCATGGCGCGACAAGCGGTAGCGGCGACGGAGCTCGATCAGGATCTCGACGCACAGCTACGCGGAGGGCACATCGACCTGCCCGCGCTCAGCCAGTGGCTGGACGGTCTTACACCGTCGGCGCGGCTCAGCGCGGTGCGCTCGTTGGGGGCGATGGCGCAGGCGCGCCTCTACGAAGCGGCCAAGGGGCACCGCAAGCTGAGGCTCGAAGACCTGGTCCCACCCAACGTGGAGCCGTTGCGTGAGGTGGTGCACGAGGGCAAGAACTCGCTGCCGGCCTTCACTACCTTCGCCAAGGTGTTCTGCCGGCCCAAGGGTGAGGCACAGGAGGTCTGGGGCTACAACCGCAGCGGGCCGCTGGTCGAGCGTGCCGTGGGCCCCGGCTACTTCGTCGCCTACGAGGGGCCGGGCGACGAGCTCCTCATCGACTACACCCGCCTGCCCAAGAGCAAGGTCGTCGGCTGGCCCGAGATCATCCCCAACCACGAGCGGCTCAGTCGGTTCGTGTACGCCGGGATGATCGACGCGCTGCGCGCGGTCTCAACGCACGTGTCGATCGGGCGCGCCATCAAGAACGGCAAGGTTCAGGACAACTGGTTCGTGCTGACGCGAACCTGAGGTGACGAGGCCGTCGGGCTCAGTGGGTCGCGATCGAAGCGTCGGATCAGTAAGTACGCGGTGAGTCCCACTGCGACGCCGGGCACGACGCACAACACGGCCGCAATCCAGCCGCGACGTACCCCGCGCGCGACGCGCTCGTACGCGATCCAAGCCATCAGCACGAGGGCCGTGGCGATGGTGTCGGCCGTGTAGCCCATGGCCGTGGGGTTGACCAAGCCGTCGAGCAACGCGACCTTGGCGAGATCGACAGGGGGGATCAGCGCCGGCAGCACGCCCGCAGTCGTTCACCATGCGTGCGTCTTGAAGAAGGTCCAGCCCAGCTCGGCCGCGTTCTCGTACTCCGAGAACGCACTCGGGTAGATGGCGACTTGGGCGTTCGGGCCGCCCGCCCAGCCGTGGTTCATGTCGTCGAACAGACACAAGGCCACCTGCCCGTCGGCGGGACAATCCTTGGAGTACTCGCAGTGCCCTCGTTTGACCAGCCGCATCTCTACTTCGTCGCTGCAGCCGTTGTGCGCGGCCCAGCGTTTGCGCGCTTCTTTGCCGCACTCGACTGGGATCAGCTTGTCGCCCGTACCGTGGAACATGATCACGGGCTTCTTCACCGACTTGCACTTGGCGAGGTCGTGCGTGCCGCCCGAGTGCGGACCGATGGCGCGGATGTCGGTGCGCAGACAACCGGTCTCGTGCGACAAAAAACCTCCCATCGACCAGCCGCTCACGAACACGTGATCGCGGTCGATGCACTGATCGCTCTGTGCGGTCTCGATCATCTTGTCGATGAACGCCTGATCGTCGCCGGGCCCCAGCGGCAACAGACCGTACACGCTGTTGCACGCGCCCTGCCCCACGTTCCAGGGCCCAGCCTGTCCCGGCTGACCATCGGGGAAGGCGACGACAAAGCCCTCTTTGTCCGCGAGCGCCGGGTAGTTGGTGAAGTCGTACATGTTGCTTGCCGCCTGCGTGTAGCCGTGGGGAACGATCACCATCGGCACCGGCTTATTGGGGTCGAGGGACTTGGGCACGTGCAAGATGAACGTGCGCTTCATGTCGCCGGCCATCACGGTCTGGTTGGTCTTGCCGCGCAGCTTGCCGGGCTTGCCCGTGCACGCGAGCGCGCCGCCAGTGGATACACCGGCATCGCTGGCTTGTGTGCCGGTATCGCCGACGACTGTCTGTCTGCCATCGCCGGCTTGCGCATCGCGAGGTTTGGCAGGCGAGGCGTCGATCGCGGTCGGCTGCCGGACGCTGCTGTCCTTGGCACCGGCGCTCGTGGTGGTGTCGCGCACGGGCGGTGCTCCCGCGTCGAGCTCACCTTCGGCGACCGGATCGATCGATGGCTCGCTCTCTTCGACGGGAGTCGAGGGTCGCGGCTCGTCCGAGCAGGCGATGAGCAAACAAAACAAGAGTCCGCGCGCGACACGACTCACGGTCGGTCGCGTGTGCTCTGTCG
>JBEGTL010000264.1:0-10747 GCA_041179425.1 Pseudomonadota bacterium
GTGCTCGACCTGGTCGCGCCCGGCAGCTCGCCCGAGGCCGCGGCGCACGAGAGGCAAGAGCTGAAGCTCGCGTTCGGTCGGCTGGACAGGCTCAAGCCCAAGAAGCGCGTCGCGTTCGTGCTGCACGTCATCGAAGGCATCCCGCTGGAAGAGATGTCACGCATGTTGTCGGTGGATGCGCGCACGCTCGGCCAGCGTGTCGCCTACGCGCGTCGCGAGCTGTTGGAGATGGTTCTGCGAGAAGAGAGCCGCTGCTCCGCCAGAGGAGGTGCTCGTTGAACGAGCGTTCGCCCGAAGACGCAATCGACGAGCTGCGCACGCGCGTGGGCAAAGTCGCGCCCGAGCTCGACGAGCTGCGCCGGCGCCGGATCCTCACGCGCGTCCACCAGGAGCTCGACGAAAAGACGCGCTTCCTGCAGTGGCGCACGGCCGTCTTGGCCACAGCGTGCGCGGTCGCGGTGTTCGCTCTGCTGTGGCTGCGTTCGGCGAAAGCGCCCGAGCTCGCAGTTCGTGGTGGCCCGAAGCAATCGGTCAAGGAGCAGGTCGAAGCGAGGCGAGACGCCGTGGACTCCCCGTCAGCGCGCCCTCCGCTCGAGCTCGTGCCTTACTTGGTCGCCGGGACCGAGAAGCAGAGGGCGGAGGCACTGATGGACCACGCGACCTCCCTCATCTCCATTGACGCAAGCCAAACCGTGCGTGCCGCGCTGGGCACGCGAGCCCGCATCACGCTCACCGGACCTGCGGAGCTGCGCGTCCTCGGCACCACCAGTTCATCGGTGGAGCTCGAGCTAGTCCGTGGCGTGCTGTGCGGCTCGTACGACCACGAGAGCGGCGGCCGCTTGCTGATTCGTTCCCCGAAGGCTGTCAGCGAGATCGTCGGCACGGTGTTCCGAATCGAAGCCAACCAGGCGCGTAGTCAGATCGCGGTCATGGAAGGGCGCGTGCAAGTGCGCTCGGCGGACGGTACGTCACTGGCACAAATTTCGGCAGACCAGTCGTTCGACACGCAAGCCCACCACCTTCACGCCATCTCGAGCGCAGAGCGACGGGAGCTCGATGAACACACACACAGCGCGGGACCGCCTGGTCGTGAGCATGGCGTGCTGGCGTTGACGGGGAGTCAGCTGTCGGCCTCGGTTGGAGGGTCGCTGCTCGGTCGTACGCCGCTCTGGGTGGCGCTGCCGCTCGGGGCGCAGGCAATTGAACTCAGAGACGAACGCGGGCCCAGAGGGAGCGTGCAGACACAGCTACGCGCCGAGCCCAACCAGATCACGTTGTCCGATGTCGTCGGCGGCACGACAATCGAGAAGGCTCACGCGAGCGACGGACTCGCTGGCCGCGCGCCGCATCGCCCAAAGGTTCCGTCAACGCGCGCGCACGCGAGCTCCTCGTTTCCCGGGGTGCCTCTGCGCGCGCAGAGAAGCGTGACGTCGGCTGCGGGCGCTACCGACGTAGCCACGCCACCTCTCGAGTCAGACACCGACGACCTGTATGCAGAGGCCGAACGCAACATGGCGGCGGGACGGTCGGCGCGCGCGACGATCTTGCTCGATCAGCTCCTGGCGCGCACGCCTCCGGCTCCCAACCTGGATCTCGCGCTTTACGATCGCGCGACGATCGCGTTCCAGCGGGGAGACTTCGGTTCCGCGCTCAGTTTTCTGAAGCGGCTGTCCGCGCTTGCGGCACGCCCGCTGCTCGCGGAGCCGAGTCTGTTTTTGCAGTGCCGCAGCCTGCAGGGAGTCGGCTCTACCGTTGGCGCCATGGACTGCTATCGACGATTGCGTGCGCTCTTCCACGACTCGATCCACGACGCCGAGGCGCTGGCGTGGCTCGCTGCGCTGCAGCATCAACGACAGGGCTGCGCGGCGCGCGCTGCACTCGAGGAGTACGTGGCCCGCTACGGCAACGGTCCCTTCGCCGCTGACGCGCGCAATCGGCTCGCGCAGTGCGAGAAGGGGGCTCGGTGATCGCCTGCGGCTCGAGCGGTGCGATCCACAGCGGGCGCAGCTAGAGCGCCGATCAAGTTAGTTGGCAGCCAGAAGCGGCTCAGATCGTACGCGTGCCCGTGCCCGTAGTGTGCCGAAACTCTGCCGGTCAAGCGGCCTCACGATGATAGTAGCTGAGTAGTCCGCCGAGACGCGCTCGTCGCTGCACTCTGCTGTCGGCGACGACGGTAGGCGTTCAGGTTCGGACTTCTCGCGGGCAGCCGCAGCGGTTCCACGTTGGCATCGCGGAGCAGCCCACGGAACGCTGCTGTGTAGAGCGGGTCGCGGTCGAGGATCAAGTACCGCTTGTGCAGCAGAAAGGCGTCGACCGCATCGAGCAAACTGCGCCCGACGTGCATCTTCCACTGGCCTTGCGGCTGATGGACGATGCGTGCGATCTCGACCCGACGCGTCTTCAGCTCGATCACGAAGAACACCGGGTAGCGTGTCAGGCCGTGGAGTGTGAGCACCTCCACCGCGAAGAAGTCCGCGGCGGAGATTGCTTCCCAATGGGTGCGCAGGAAAGTCTTCCACGACGTATCTCGACGCCGGTCCGGCGCGGGCGTGATGCCCGGCTCCGAAGCGTTGCGCCCTGCGCTCGGCGACTGGATCTTCGGCTGCGATGCCTGCCAGGATGTCTGCCCGTTCAACAAGACGGCGCCCGTGCCGGCCGAACAGACCTTACCGTTTCAGGCAGACCCGCGCTGGCGGACACACTCCGCCGCTGACTTGCTCGCGATGGACGAACCCACGTTTGCGGCTTATGCAGACGGCAGTCCGCTACGCAGGCCCGGCCGCCTCGGCATGGCGCGCAATGCGGCCATCGTGCTCGGCAACTCGAGAGACAAGCGCCATCTCCCGCTGCTCGACGAGGCTGGCCGTAACCACGACAGCGAGATGGTGCGAGACGCGGCGGCGTGGGCCGCGCGTACGTTGCGCAATGGCTAAGAGTCGTCGCGTCTGTAGTGAGACAGACCGAACACCCAGCCGACCTCAGACATCCGCCGTCGCCGACGCCTGAAAAGTGGCGCGTCTCGACTCAACGGTCTGCTCATCGATTTCGACTTGTACGTACGACGACGCCATCGATGTTGGCGGTGACCGCGTCCGGCGGCGCATCACTGAGCTGAATCGTCAGGCTGGGAATCCGTGACAACAGCGCGCTCAGCTCTTTGGCCGGGGCGCGGTCTCTCGCGGAGCTGGGGCTGCGCTCGTTCGCCTCTGGAGAGCGACGTCGGTGACCAGCTCCGCTACCTCGGAAAGACCGCGTCGAGATGCGCACCGAAGGTCGCGAAGTCCTTGCGATCGCTGGCCGTGCTAGTGGCCAGCCAGTCGAGCGTGACCACCTCCCAATCTGTCCGCCGGCCAAAGTCGTAGACTGCGCGCCCGGCGCACAGGTTGAAGCTGGGAAGGTTTGGACGACCAGATAGTGCAACCCAGTGCATGACGAACGGATGGACCGTGTACTCGAGGACGCGCCCAGTGCCGTCCACGACCAGTTCCACCACGTTCAGAAGGATGTTGTTGCCCAGGTTGATCGCGTTGGTGAGGTTGCCCAGGCCGTAGAACGCCATGTCGTTGTCTTCGCCAACGAAGCGCTTGGCGGGCTGGATGGAGTCTTGATGCGCGCCGGCGATCAGGTCGAAGCCGTTGTCGTGCAGTGTGTCGGTCGTGCGGACGGTGTAGGGCTGCGGGTAGCGGTTGAGCTGACAGTCCCAGTGCGGCAGTCCGATCAGCATGTCGAGGCCCAGGTCGCGCTTGCGCTGCGCCCAGTCGCTGCGGCTGGTGACGCGCAGCGACGCCTCCCAGGTCGGGTAGTGGATCTGACTGTTCGCCTCCTTGGCGGGCGCGTTGTTCTGCACGTGTGTCCAGCCCACGACACCCACGCGGAGGTCGCCTGACTCTTTGACTGCGATAGCGGGAGCCGGGACGTTCGAGCTATCGATGCCTACGATGGTCGCACCGAGGTGTGAGGCGTACGTGAGCGTGTCCTCCCAACGACTCATCGAGCTGGAGCCGTTGTCCCCTGCGTGGTTGTTGGCGACCGTGAACACAGCCTTGGCCGGGTCGATGCAGTACTGCGCCATGGCCGATTTGAGGTAGGCGACGTTCGCGTGAAAGTTGAAGAATTGATTGCCGCCGAGCTCGAGTGCGCCGTTGTTGTAGGTGATCGGTGCCTCGATGTTGCCGAGCACCAAGTCTGCCCGGGCCAAGATCGTACGCAGCTCGTCGGACACCTTGGGCGGTGTGTCTTTGTTCATCGCAAACAGGTCTCCAAAGAGCGCGATGCGCTTCTGGCTGAGCCCCGCGCGCTGGCTTTGGGGAATGAACTCCTGAGATCTGGGGATGACGGCCAGACCGGCTGGCTTGGTGGTGGACGGGACGAGCGGGCATGTCGCGTTCTCGGTGTCGCCCGACACCTTCGAGTCTTGCCCGGCCGCCGTGGTGCCGACGAGACCTGCCAGCAAGAGAGTCGTGGTGACGCACAGGCGAGACAAAATTGCGTAGTTCTCTTTGGGTGTTCGCTTCATCGATGTTCTCAGTGTTGATTTTGCGTGGCTGTGTGCGCGTGCCGGGCCGCGCCGTTCCCGGCGACGCCACGCGAGCACCCTGGCGGCGCGCACAGACGCGGGGGTCGAGGCATTCTCTCTACGCGCTCACCTCTTGGCTTGATGCGAGCGGCTGACCAGTCGACCGCGTGACCAATCTTTGGACCGCCACGCCCAGACGGTCCGCCTCGTGCTTGAGCTCGACCACCGCGGCTGACAGACTGCGCATCTCCATGTGGCTGTACCGAAGTTCGTCGTGCTCGCTCGTGGTCGAGTCCCTGGCGCGCCCATCTCAGCTGCACGACCACCATGTGGTGCAGCTGACCATCGGCCTGAGTCAGGTCGTCCATGCTGTGGTTTCGCTTGCACGCGGAGGACCCGTGCGCTTCGACGACGGCGACGTCTTGCCGCCGATGGCAGGCATCTTGATCGCGCCGAATGTCTCGCACACGCTCCACGGTGACGTCGTGCACATCTTCGCCGAGCCGCTGGGACCGCTTGGCCGGCAGCTGCGGGGTCTCTTGGCGGGCCGCCCTTATCTGGCCCTCGACGCCAACATCACTCGCGAATTTCTGGGCGACACACCATGCCTAGAGTGGCTGCTCGCGCCACGCTTCGACGATACGGAAGCGCGACTTCGCGCGTTGCTCGCGGCGATCGGCAAGGTCCACGGCTCGCTGGACGTCGTGCCGGTGGACACCCGAATCGACGCGGTGATTGCGACCTTACGGAGTCAGCTTGATCTCCGGACGCCTCTCGAGCAGCTCGCCGATGTTGCGCACCTGTCCCCGAGCCGGTTGACCCACCTGTTCACGCGCGAGGTCGGGTTGCCCATCAAACAGTACCTGGTGTGGCTGCGCCTGGTCGCGGTGCTCGAGTCACTCGGCTCGGGCCAACAGCTCGGTACGCTGGCGCACGCAACGGGTTTTCCGGATCAGCCGGCGTTCGCGCGCAGCTATCGCAAGGCGTGGGGCCGCACACCAAGCGCGTTTCGACGGGCCGCACGAGAAAGCGCGTCTTAGCGCCGCGACCATTGACTGCAGACGCCATCGCGGCGCGGACGACTTTTGACATCGCGATGCAGCGGCTCGCATCAAGTCAGAGCAGCGAGACGTGCAGTACACCACCGTCTCGGTCGGAGCTCGAGCTTCGTCCTGCGAAAGGTGCTTATGAACGACACTTGGCTCAAGACGCCGCTCCTTGCTTTGACTCTATTGACAGTCGCGTGCGGTGATCCGAGCGGGACGTACAATGCTGTATTGTCCGTGATGAGTGGGCAGACAGTCACCAAGTCTCCCTGGCAGCCCGCGAAGGTCTACCGCGATGCGCACGACGCAGTGCCGGTGATCATCGACCTGCACGCCGACACGCTGCTGGCGCCAGACGAAGACCAGCCGTTCGAACGTTTGCTGACCAATCCCGACAAGGATGGGCACGTCGACGTGCCCCGACTAATCCAGGGCAACGTGACCCTGCAAGTGTTCGCGGCTGGCGCCAAGGGGTCGCTCGATACGCTGGGCAACTCGCTGCCGGCGATCACGGGCAAGTATGTGGATAGCAACGGCGTCGAGCGCTCGCGCTACGGCTTCGAGCGCGACCCCAACGTCGCCGCCTACGACGACCCGCGCGATACGTACGCGCACGACTACGCAAACGCGCCGACCTGGATGCCTCGCGACGTGGCCACGTACCTGTTCCGGATGTCGGGTCGCGACTGCAAGACCTGGTACGAAGACGGGGCGTGGGATCGCACCGTCTGGGGCGAGACCAAGCCTTGCCCCGGCTTCGACCCGGCGCGCATGTACCTGGAGCGCTACCTGACGCTTGCAGCCAGGCTGCGAGGCGCAGACGCCGCCGATGGGCGCCTCACGCTCGTCAAGTCGCGAACGGAGCTCGAGGCCCTGCTTTTGGCCCGACGCGGCAACAAGAACCTCGTGGGCGCGCTGCTCTCGACCGAAGGTCTCTACTTTCGCAGTGACGTGTCGACAGCGGCGGGACAGGCCAAGCTTCGTTCCGTGTTCGACGAGCTGTTCCTGGCGGGCTTCCGTATGTTCTCGCTCACGCACTTCATGGACAACGATCACGGCGGCTCCGCGACCGGGATGGGCAACGCGTCGGTAGCGCAGGGGCGTGACCTGTCGCCTGCAGGCATGCAGGTGGCGGAGCTGGTCCTGCAACGGGGCGGCGTGCTCGATGTGGCCCACGCTTCACGCGCTACCGTGGCCAGCCTCGCGCAGCTGGCGCGCACGCAGCACAAGCCGGTCGTGTTCTCCCACGGCGGTCTGTCCGATATCCCGGGCACCAAGGGTGGCGACTGCAACACCGAGCGAAACATCGACGCGGCAGTGGTCCGCGACATCGCCTCCACGGGCGGCGTCATCGGCATAGGTTTCGCCAAGGAGTTCGTCTGCGACACCGACCCGAGCGCGTGGGCGCGCGCCGTGCGGCACGCGGTCGACGTCATCGACGCCACGCCGCTACGCCTCTACGGCTTGGCGAGCGGACCGCTCGTGCGCGGCGTGGAGCACGTCGCACTCGGCTCCGACTACGATGGCGGCATCAAGGCCCATACGGACGTCGCTAACCTCAACCAGTACACGCGCGCACTGATGTGTACGAAGTCGATCCTCACGCCCGATTGCCTCGAGCGGCCGTTCGCGGTCGACGAGGTCTCCAAGATCTTGGGTGCCAACGCGCTCGCAGTGTTTCGCGCGAGCCTGCCGGCGTACTGAGGGGGCGCAGGCATCCCATCTCGGGCTCGCAAGATGCCGAGCTCAGTCGGGCGCGCCGCAGGCGACCCACTCTCCGAACTGCTCGCGCTCGGCATCACTCGTGCGTGAAGCTCCTTCTCGAACTCCCGAAAAGTTTGTCATCGTGCCCGCCCGAGACGTCTTTGCATTTTGCGCGCATCGCGGAGCTGGACGCGCTGAGAGCGCAAAAGACGCGCGACCAAGTTTGGGCGTCGAGCATGGAAGAAAGCATTGCGACATCGTTCGCCGACGAAGAGATCGAAGGAAGTGCCGAGGATCTGTACGCGGTGGCCGAGCTGCAGCGCCTCGGCCGGCGAATCGCCAACGTACGCATGCGTGCCTACCAGACCTCGCGCGCGAGTGAGCCCGTGGCCCTCGGGCGCGGCAACTTCTTGAGGTGATCGCGCTTCGAGTCTGAAGCGTGCTCACTCGCCGGCGGTTCGTTCGGGTCGCGATTGCTGTTCTGGGCCGTCATCGGCGGAAGTCCGGGAAACTTCGGCGTCATCACGGATCTTACTGTCCGACCCCGGCACGATGCCGATCATCCGAACGCCCGCGCCTTTGGCGCGTACCTCCACTACGATCACGACCTCCTCCTGCGGCTCTCGGAGTGCATCTGCGAGCTGAGCGACGACTCGGACGCATTTACCGGCGACTACGACTTCACGATTCTTCCCGTCGGCGCGGACCACCAGAACGGACTCTACGGCGGCCGCTTTCGGCGTACGGAGGACGAGCGTCGAGACCATTGCGTCGGTGTTTTGGGGTCGACTTGGTTGCCCATGCGCGGATCGCACACGCCTATCGTCGACCGACGCGCGGAGCAATCGCAATGCGCGGCCAAGCGATGGCTCATCTGGCGTTCCCACCCGGGGCTCGACGCCTGCTCGCGACAGACACCGCGCGCGCCCAGCGCCCTTTGCAGAGCGCCAGCGCAGACCCTCAGGTCTCCTCGGCCGAAGGCGACTCGTCGACGACTTTGCCATCGCCGTGCAGCACCGGTCGGTCTTGCTCGCCGAGGAACTCCTTCTTGCGCTGATAGCCGCCCGCGGGGTGCTCGATGAGCAGCTGCTCCAGCCGCTCGAGCACCTTGTCGACGCCTTCATTGGTCGCCGCACAGAACGGGAACACCTCGAGCCCGCGCGCCGTCAGCTCTTCGGTGATGTGTTCGATCTGCTCTCGCGTCTCGGGCAGGTCGATCTTACTGATGCCGACGATCATCGGACGCTTGGCGAGCTCGGCGTCGAACGTCTCGAGCTCTTTCATCAGCACGTCGAAGTCGCGCACGGGCTCGCGCTCGGGCGTGGGGTCGAGCGTGACGATGTGGAGCAGCGCGCGTGTGCGCTCGACGTGCCGCAAGAACGTCAGACCCAGGCCCTGGCCCTCGGCCGCGCCTTCGATGATGCCGGGGATGTCCGCGATCACGAAGTTGCGCGCGTCGCCCAGCGACACCACTCCCAGGTTGGGCACCAGGGTGGTGAACGGGTAGTCGGCGATCTTGGGCCGCGCCCGCGACACCACCGAGATGAATGTACTCTTGCCCACGTTCGGGAAGCCGAGCAGGCCCACGTCGGCCAACAGCTTGAGCTCGAGGCGCAAGTTGCGCTGCACGCCCGGCTCGCCCTTCTCGTGGTTGGCGGGCGCCTGGTTGACCGGCGTGGAGAAGTGAATGTTGCCGCGCCCGCCGCGCCCACCGCGCGCGATGACCACGCGCGCGTCGGCCGTGTCCAGGTCGGCGATCAGCTCGTTGGTCTCTTCGTCGTACACCTGCGTGCCGGGCGGGACCTGGATCACCAGGTCCAGGCCGCCCTTGCCGTATTGGTCTTTGCCCCGTCCGTTTTCGCCAGACTCGGCGCGCAGCACGCGCCGGTAGCGTAAGTCGAGCAGCGTCGTGAAGCGCTCGTGGGCTTCGAACACGATGTCGCCGCCTTTACCGCCGTCGCCGCCGGCGGGGCCGCCCAGCGGCACGAACTTCTCACGTCGCCAAGCAGTGGCGCCGTCGCCACCGTTGCCGGCGACAACCTTGATTCGAACCTCGTCAACGAAATGCATGGCCCGCTATTGTGACGTGCCACGACCCAGCGGCTACCTTACACTCCGCGCATGGTGGCAGGGAACACGGAGGACACGGCTCTCGGTGTCTCGCGCACCCGCTTCCTGGAGAGTCTTCCGCGCAAGGCCATCGAGCTCCGGGGCGCGGTCGCGCTGCTCAGCGAGACCCCTGCCGCCGAGGGCCCGCGCGACGACATGCGGCGACGGCTCCACGCGCTGTACGCCTCCGCTTTGGTGTTTCGCAACGATGCTTTGGCGCGCGCGGTGCACGAAGCAATCGACCGCCTCGACGCCGTGCGCGAGGCCGGTCGCAGCCTCGAGAGCCCCGACCTCGAGCTGCTCACCACCCTGGTCAAGCGCCTGCCCGACCTGCGCGGTGAGCCGGCCCGCGAGGCCGCTGCCGAGCCCGAGCGGCCCATCGAGCCGTTCTCGGTGCCGCCGCCCGAATTGTCGTTTTCGCCGCGCACCATCCCGCCCCCGGCACCGATTTCCACGCGCGCGCTGAGCCGTCCGCCTGCCACGCTCGCGCCGCCCGACCCGTCGGTGGTGCGTCGTCCCCTCCTGCAGCGCGTGCTCCACGTGTTGCTCCTGCCAGACCGGGGCGAGGAGTCCGAGCTGGTCGAGCTGCTGCGCTGCGACAGCCTTCGTGTCACCGCCGTGGCCAGTGTCGAAGCCGTCATCGCGAGCGTCCACGACGACGCGCCCGACCTGGTGCTCGCCAACGAGCAGCTCGCTCTCGACGGGGGCTTGTTGGCTGCGCTGCGCACCGAAGCCAGCGCAGACGCCAGCACCGACTTTGTGCCGGTCGTGGTCTACGAGGGGGCCCACGCCGCGCGCTCGGTCGAGGTGGTCGATGCCAGCCTGCACGGGCTCGCCGACGGTCGGGTGCTGCGACCGTTCCGTGCCGATCAGCTCGTGCGCACGATCGGTCGCGCCACCGGCACGCTGGTCGAACCGGTCGAGCCGCGCAGCGTGGGCGAGCTGACCCTCGATCAGCTCGCCGATCGCGTCGCGAGCGAGCTGCGTCGTGGCTTGGTCGACACGGTCAGCCAGGGTCGCGGTGGGCGCATCTCGTTCGGTGACGGTGCCGAGGTGCTGGCGGCCACGTACGGTGCGCTCGCCGAGCTGCGTGCCGCAGTGGTGCGCGAGAGCGACGGGCGCATCGCCTACGAGACGCGCGGACGCAACGGAGTGCCCGCGCTGGTCACGGCGGTGCCTTCGTCTTTTCGCTCGCGCGCGGAGGCACCGAGCGCATCGACCGAGCGCGCGCATGTTGGCGAGGGCGCGCCTCGACAGAGCTCGCTCAGTCTGCTCGCCAACGAAGAACAACGCCTGCACGGCCGGCGCGTGGTGCTCGCCGAAGACGACACTGCGATAGCGCTCCTCTTGGCCAACCTGTTGCGCGAGCAGG
>JBEGTL010000265.1:0-10732 GCA_041179425.1 Pseudomonadota bacterium
GCCCACTCCGCCGCCCTTCGTGGCCCAAGATGGCGCCGCCCATGCTCGATGTCGCTCACCTTCGCCGCGGTCGTGCCCAGCTTCACCGCGAAGGCAGCCAGTGACATCTCTTCGCCCTCACGAATCGAGGCAACGGTCTTACCAAGGGTCAGCCGACCGAGCTTGCGCTCAAGAAACGCTGCCGCGTCGACGCTACGAGCAGACGACACTCGAGCGAGGCTCCCTTCGCTGGCCTGCGCCACCCCTGCTTTACGGCCCTTCGCCGCTCGAGGGAGCGTCTTCGCTGTGCGAGCTACGGCACTTGCTGCCCTCTTCATCCCCGGCGGTTTCCTCGGGCCCGCCTTCTTCGTCGCTTCCATCCCGCTACCTCAGTACTTGTGGGGAGTGACTTCCTCGACCTGCACAAACTTCGCGACACCGCCGTGCGCGTCGTAGATCGCGCGCCAGGTCTTGTTCAACCGGATCGACCGTTGCCCTGCCCGCGATCCCTTCAAGGGCTCATCATGGTAGCCCGGAGTCTTGCGCACCTCTTCCAGCCCTCGATCTTTCACGTCATCGACCCAGATCTGCAGCTTGGTCGCGACTTGAACCGGTACTCTTCCGCGGTCGATGTCCCGCACGACCGATGGGCTCAAGCGAACGTCGCGTATCACAGTGCACTATACCCCTGTTAGGGGTAAATGCCAGTATGTTCTCGCCGGGGTGTCGGCGGCGAGACCATCCTGTGCCGGCGCCGACGGTTGCAGGTACCTCGCACGCGGAAGTCTCACGAGACGCTCTCCTCAACCGCTTGGCCGTCATCGGCCGCCCCTACGAGCAGCCCGAGCAGCTCCACAGCCGCCGCTCCAGAGCTTCGGCGCCACGGGCGCTATCGACGTGGGCATCTACCTGCAGACCCTGATGCTGACGATGACCGCCCATGGCATTGCGCGTTGTCCGCAGGGAGCGTTACGCAGCTATCCCGACGACATCGACTTCCTGTGATCACGTTCGAGCAGTCGTGCTTGCGCTTGTGGTTGAACTGCTTGGCAATGTGCGAACCAAGCCCCGTGTCGGCCGATGAGCGCATAGGTGTACGTTGTCGCGACGGAGCGAGTTGGTGTTGGATATGGCGATGGCGTCTGATCCCACCACAACAGAGCAAAGCTCCAGAGCGCCCTGCCCAGCTGCGCGCCTGAAGCCAATGCGGCACAAAAGCCTGGGGACAGCGCTCGCCCTCGCAGTCTCACTCGTTACGCCCCGCGCCGCGGCCGCGCCGCTGCGTGTGGGTCCCGGCGAGGAGTACACAACGCCATGTGCGGCGATCGGCAGCGCGGCGCCCGGCGATCTAATCGAAATCGCCGCGGGCACCTACACCGATAGCTGCGCCATTGCGGTGCCCCGCCTATCGCTGCGCGGCGAACGCAGCAGCGCCGGCAAGCTGCCGGTAATCGATCTGTCGGCGACTGACCACCCAGCCCAATACAAGGGCATCTACGTAGTCACCGCAGACGATGTGACCCTGGAAAACCTCGAGCTCACGGGCGCGCACATCTCGGCCGACAATGGCCAGAACGCCGCCGGCATCCGCGTGGAGGCCAAGGGGCTGACGGTACGCGGCTGCAAGATCCGCGACAACCAGAACGGCATCCTGGGCGGCACCTCGGGTGTCCTGACCATCGAGCACACCGAGTTCGCGGGCAACGGCATGGGCGACGGATGCAACGACAGCGGCTGCACACACAACGTCTACGTGGCGAACATCGACACGCTCTACTTTCGCTACAACTGGTCGCACGCCATCGCCAGCGACACTCCAGACAAGGGCCATCTGCTCAAGTCGCGCGCCAAGGCCAATTACATCCTCTACAACCGCATCACGGGCGAAGACGGCAAGGACAGCTACGAGATCGAGTTGCCCAACGGCGGCCTGGCTGTGGTGCTGGGAAACCTGGTGCAAAAGGGTCGCTCCGCTGGCAACTCGACGTTGCTGAGCTGGGGCGCCGAGGGCGCACAGAACCCAGACAAGCGTCTGTTCGTGGTCAACAACACGTTCGTCAACGATCTGGGCAAAGGCACCTTCATTCAGGCCCCAGGCGCCACGCTCACGGCGAAGAACAACCTGTTCGTGGGCGCGGGCACGCCCGCCAGCATGGGCGCACTGTCCGCGGACAACCTGAGTGTCAACGAACCCGGCTTCGTCGATCGCGACAACTTCGACTATCACCTCACGCCTGGCTCTCCGGCGCTGGGCAAAGCCGTGGCCGCCGGCATCGCCGATCAGTTCTCGCTCAGCGCGGTGTCGCAGTACGCGCATCCGCTGGGAGAAGCCGTTCGCGGCAGCGTCAACGACGTGGGTGCTTACGAGCTCGTCACTGGAGTCCAGCCCGTCGCCGATGCAGGGAGCAGCAGTGCCCGCGACGCTGGCCCGAGCACCCGTGATGACGCCGCGGCCCCGAGCGGTGAGGCGGGCGCGCCCGCGCAAAGAGGGCCCGACGCAGCCGTCGCCGTCGCCGACGCGGCCGTCGCCGACGCGAACGACGACCCCAAAGCATCTTCCGGCTGCTCCGTCGGGCCCGATCACGACAGACCCGGGGGCGTGTTCGGGTTGCTCTGGCTGATCTGCATCGCACTGACATGGCGCACGCGGCGGCGACAGGCACTGCTCGCGTGCGTCGTGTGCAGTGCACTGGGATGCAGCAGCGCGCAGCAGCGCGTGACCGATCACGATGATGTTCGCGATAGCGCAGACGCGAACACGCCCGACGCCGACAAGCACGATGCAGCCACGCAGAACGACGCAGCCACACAGAACGACGCCAGCCTCGCGCCCCGCGCTCCCGACACCGGGCTCTCACCGGGCGATGCGGCCACGCGCGACGCTGCGCCGGCGGCCAGCAGCGGTGGGGGCAGCAGCTCGTGTACGGGCCTGGGCTGGTGCGAGCTGAGCGAGACAAGGCTGCGCTCGGTCTGTCCGGATCCCGTTCTGTACAGCGCCATCCAGGCCAACGAAGGCTGCGGCGGTGTGATCCACGACTGGAGCGGTGGCAGCGCCGATCAAAAGCGCAACCGCCTCTTGGTCTGGGGCGGCGGACACCGTGGCTACTTCGGCAACGAGGTCTACGCACTCGATCTGGAGCAGCGCAAGATGCTTCGCTTGAATGACCCGAGCGCGCTCGATGGCGTGGATCTCGACCAGTGCACGTCGCCCGAAGCGTACGCCGATGGTCGCCCTTCGGCGCGCCACACCTACGACGGGCTCGCCCACATCCCCGAGGCCGACGCGATGTTCTCGCTCGCCGGCTCGGGCATTCCTTGCGGCTACGGGGTGCAAGGTACCTGGACCCTGGACCTGGGCGCTATCAGCAGCGCTCAGCCCGGCAAGGCGGCTCCCTGGACGCAGCACAAGCCCACGCTCGTCCCCACCAAGGCCGCCTACGGCGTGATCTCTGACTATGACCCCAACACGAAGCGCGTGATCGTCGGCGACACCTACAGCCTTTGGGCCTACGATCCGAACACCGACGCGTACGCGTTGCTGAACGACTCGAACCGGACCGGCGCACATATCGACTACCACATGACCGGGCGCGTCGATCCCAAGCGAAAGCTGTTCATCGCGGTCGGCGGCAAGGGTGGCGACGACGGCGGCATGCAGGTGTTCGACATCTCTCCTGGCAGCGCCTACGCGCAGCAAGACTGGACCAATCAGGTGCAAGGCTGTGACGGTCTGCTCGGCGTGAACTCGCCAGGCTTCGCCTACGATCCCGTGCAAGATCGGATGGTCGGCTGGGCCGGGGGCGACACCGTCTACATGTTCGACGTCGAGCAAAAGCGCTGCACAACACTCAGCTACACGGGCGGCCCGGGCGCACAGATCGAAAACGGCACTTTCGGCCGCTTCCGCTATTTCGCTGCGCTCAACTTGTTCGCGCTGGTCAACGACCCGGACAAGAACGCGTACGTGCTGCGCTTGACCACGCCGTAGTTGCCTGCGTACTTGGCGCCCAGAGCGGTCAAGAGGATGCCGACTCCCAGAGCGCGTCGTCGACACGTTGGTCGAGCCAGGCTGTTCCTGCCTCGACGAACACGGCGAACTCGTCCACGAACGCCGGGCGCGCAATGAGCGTGCGCACCGTGTGCTTGACCAGCCGGCGCTTGCCTTGGCGCCACCGCTTCCTTCTCTCGAGTACGGCACGCACGGAGACGGGCTCGTCGTCAGAATGGGTGATGGGTCCAGCTGCGGCGAGCAGTCGTCCCGTTTCCCTCAGCTCCTCGCGCAGCTCGAGCCCACGAGGTTCTCCAGCTGCAAGATGCGTCCGGCAACGTGGAGCGTCAGGGGTACGTACTCGAGCTCCTGTGCAAGCAACAGAGCCTGCTCACTATCGGCCAGCACGACTTGAGGCGCCAGTCGCTCGAGCAGCTCGATAGCGGCATCTTTGTCGAGGCCATGCAGGGTCTGCACGGTAGTGCTGTTGATCGTAACCGTCGTCGGCATGGCCATCGGCGCATCGGCGCGCAGTGACCATAGCCAATCGAGCTCGGCGGAAGGGCGGTCGTCCGATCCGTGACCTACGTGAACTTCTGTGCCGCTCGTCGGACCGGTAGTCCGGTCCTGAGCTAGCGGCGCTAGCGAGCTCGATGCGTTATTCCAGCGCTCCGGAGGCGCGTGCTCGAAGCGATGGTTCTTGTTGGCGCCGGTGTCCTCGCCGGCGCCATGAATGCCGCGGCCGGCGGAGGCTCCTTCGTCTCCTTACCAGCACTGCTGTTCGCTGGCGTGCCCGCGCTCTCGGCCAACGCGTCGAGCACCGTGGCACTGTTTCCTGGCGCGCTGGCGAGCACCTACGCGTTCCGTCTCGACGTCGAGCCCGTCGGAGGCACAGCGGTACGGCTGTTGGTCGCACTTAGTTTGCTCGGCGGATTGTTTGGAGCGCTGCTCTTGCTGTTCACGCCGCAGCGCACTTTCGAACACCTGATGCCGTGGCTCATGCTCGTGGCCACGCTGGTCTTTGCGGCAGGAACGAAGCTCGGGCAGTTGCTCTTGCGCGCGCGCCTGAAGTTCGGCGTTCGTACGATTGCCGTGATGCAGTTCATCTTCGGCGTGTACGGCGGCTATTTCGGTGGTGCAGTCGGACTGATGATGATGGCGCCTTGGACCGTGCACGGTGCAACGGAGGTCCGGCCCATGATCGCCACCAAGACGTTGCTGGTGCTTGCCACCAATGCCGTCGCGGTGGTCTGCTTCATCGCCGCCAGACAAGTCTGGTGGCCGCAGACCGGATGCGTTCTCGCAGGCGCGCTTTGTGGGGGCTACTTCGGAGCACGCGTCGCAAGGCGTATCCCATCGGTCCAGTTGCGCGCTGGTATCACCGTGTTCAACGTCGCGATGACGATCGTGTTTTTTGTCCGTGGTGGCTAGCGCTCTCCGAATCGGCCAAGCGGCGTACCTCGATCGTCGCCTGGCTCACGCGTTGGCCCTCGCGATGGATGCGCACCCAGGGGCGAATCGTGTCGACCGCTTCGTCGAGCGTGCGCACCTGCACGATCATGTAGCCGCCGACGAGCTCCTTCGATTCGATGAACGGTCCGTCGACGAGGAAGCGTTGCGCCGCCGAACGCCGCACGCGCGTACCTTTCACGCTCGGCTTCAAGCCCTGGCCACCGATCATCGTGTTGTTCGCGGCGAGGGGCGCGCAGTAGACATCCATCCGAGCCATCGACTCGGGCTGGGGGCGGTTGTTCGCTGCTTCGTCGTGACTGCGGATGAACGCGATGAATCGATGTGTCCCAGGCTTGCGCAGCGGCGGCGGTGGCGGCACGGGTGGGTTCGGATCGGGCGGAGCGCCGAAATCCTGCGGGGTGTACGACTCGCGCACCTCGAGGGTGGCGTCATCGCCGGGCGCATTCTTCGCGAGCTCGACGGCTGCCGCACGCGAAGGGACATCGACGACCCACAGCGCACGCAGCGCGGACCGCTCGTACTCGACCACTGCAGGCGCATCGCCCACCTCGGTGATGGTCGCGCCTTCGTCGGCAAGCTTCTCGAACACCAACACATTCACGCTCTGCGCGGCGAGGTACGCAGAGATCGCGTCAATGGGCGCATCGCCCTGGAGAGTCATCATGATCTGCACGGTTTAGCGCCTCGTCGTGTAGTGGACGGCGATGACACCCGAGCCGAACGACTTGGACGACCGCAGCTCGAGCTTTGCGCGCTTCTCGACGTGCGCAAACAGGGGGAGTCCGGACCCGACGATCGCGGGCTGAATGGTCAGTCGCCACTCGTCGACCAGATCCGCAGCACCCAACGTGTGCACGAGCGTCGGGCTCGCGAAGATCATGATGTCGCCGCCCGGCTTTTGTTTCTCGGCACGCAGCGCGCCGACGATGTCATCGCCGACGACGCGCAGGTTGGTCTGCACCTCGGTCAGCGTGCGCGATGCGACGATCTTCGCGACATCGCAATACCAGCGTGCATGCTTGCGGGTGTGCTGGTCGTCGGCGTCGACCATGCCGGGCCAGTAGCTCTCCATGATTTGATACGTGGTGCGGCCATAGACAGCGGTGTCCACCGTCGCCATGAGTGGGTACGTGTGATCGGCGAGCTCGGCGTCGAAGGTGATGAAGCTCATGTCCCCATCGGGGCCGGCCATGAAGCCGTCGAGAGAGATGTGGGCGAGCGAGATGATGCTGCGCATGTTTGTCCTTTCACGAGGTCGACGAACACCCCGGCCAGCGATCGACTAACGGTCGAAAAAAAACTCACGAACCACCTCGACCACACCGAGGAGGCCCGCGAAGAGCGCTCAATCGGCTGCCTCGAGTCGCGAGGTGGAGCCCCGATCAGAGCAGAATCCTGAATGACTGCAGGATGTTTGCACGCGAAATCGCGACGCTGCCTGCGCGCGATTGCGTGGTACGCTCTCGCGATGGACGCGCGGCGTCAGCTAATAGAAGCCCTCGGTCACATGCTCGCGCAGAGGGCCGAGGTCCACGACGCCTATCTCTTTGGCTCGATCGCACGCGGTGACGACAAAGCGGGCAGCGACGTGGACGTAGCGGTTTGGGTCGACGACGCAGTGCTCCGCGCGCCGGGCTACGGATACGACGCAGAGCTGAACGCTGACCTACAGGCGCTACTGGCGCGCTCCGACATCGATGTCGTCGTACTCAACGGAGCGCCCCCTCTGCTCTACTATCGAGTGCTTCGCGATGGCGTCCGGCTAGTGACACGCGATCCACATCAGACTAGCGAGCGCGAGACCCTTGCCCTGTCACGGTACTTCGACTACATCCCGCAGCTCGCCAAGATCGAGGCCGCCCACAAGCGTGCGCGAAAGAGTGGCTCATGAGTCCAAGCTCGATCGACACCGCCATCGTGCGTCGTCACCTGCTGGCGCTGGATCAGGCGCTTGTCCGGCTCGAGCGTCATGCTTTGGTGCCGCTGTCGATTTTTGAAGCGGACCTTGACCTGCAGTGGTCGATCGAGCGCGGTCTGTTGGTGGCCATTCAAAACGTTCTCGACGTTGCCACCCACCTCGCTGCCTCGTCGGGTCGCGACGTACGGGACTACACTTCCAGCATCGACGTCCTGGCTGATCTGGGTGTGCTTCCGCGAGATTTTGCGCAACGCCTTCGCCCAATGGCGGGGTTTCGCAATGTTCTGGTGCATGCCTACCTCACGCTCGATGCCGTTCGCGTCCACGACGTGCTCTGCACAAAGCTGCCCGAGCTACGGAAGTTTGCCGAGCTTGTGGAAGCGCATATAGACGGTGCAGCCAAAGGCTGAGCGCCTGAGCAAGGGACGACTCGCTCCGACAGGGTCCGAGGTCGCCAGCACGTGCAGTTCCGCCCAATCGCTTTCGTCAGGCATGCGCCGCATCGTAGCCCCGCGGAAACGAACGGGTGGAGTGACGCGTTCGCAAAGCACTGTGTGATGGAGAGCGAAGCCGCCAGCGCACTGGCCGCGTCGGCTAGCTCGAGTGAGCTCCCGCTCACGAAGACAGGACTCGCTTCGTCGCAAAACACGGCGTACTTTCGAGGGCGGCGCCGGTACAGGTGGAATCAGGACCATACGCAAGAGGGTACGTCGGAGACCGACGCAAGCGAACTCGCGCGAAGAGGTCGCTTGCGACGGATTTCTGCGCGCGAAATTGGCTGCCGCGCTCGTGCCGCTTGCTTGTCTTGTGGGTCCTCGCGATGTCATGGCGACCGCAGGCTCACGCGCAAGCCTGCAGCGAAGAGCTACGCGCCCTGCAAGCTCTGCGGCAGGAGATGCGCAGCGAAGTGATCGCCGGCAATGTGACCGCTGCCATCGCGACTGCGTCGAAGCAGAAGATAAAGCCGCCGGTCGGCTACGACTACGAACAGAGCAGCAGCTGTCAGAGATGGGCCCTCGAGGTCGCCTACATGCATCGCGCCAGCTGCTCGTTTGACTTGTCGCGCAAACAGCTGTTGAGCATCCGGACGGAGCAGCCTCTCGCAGCCGACTCGGTTCGGCGCGCGTTGGAGCGCGTGTCTCATCCCTCTGTTGTTCCGTTTCGCTGCGTGCGGAGAGCGCGAGCTTGAAGCCGGCCGCATGCGCGAGGCGTGCGGTCGCCGCGCCGATTCCGGTGGATGCCCCTGTGATCAGGAAGACTCTTTCTGGATTGGTCATCGAGGAGCTATGCCGCGAAAACGCTACGGAGGGTAGCGCGTGCGCCGGTCGCCCGAGGCGACTACACCGTGCGGTGCAAGCACCACCAGATCGGGGGAGGGACGGAGAGCAATGGTTGAGGGAGGATGTTATTGCGGTGCAGTCCAATACCGCATCTAGGGACCGCTCGGTCCTGCAAGCGCATGTCACTGTTCGCGCTGTCGTAAGGTATTCAGCGGCGCATCATCCGTCTACGCAGCGATCCCGGACGGTAGCAAGTTCAGCTGGGTCAGCGGCGAGGACAAACTGACTGAGTTCATTGTTGCGGAAAAATGGAAGGCAGCGTTCTGTCGTATCTGTGGCTCTACGCTGTGCGGCATGAGTGCCAACAAGGTTGTTGGCGTGACGCTCGGGACAGTCGACGGTGACCCAGGTGTTCAAATCGAGAAACACACGTTCGTCGGTTCGAAGGCACCATGGGATCACATCGGCGGAAGCGCTCCTCAGTTCGAAGAGGAGTAGTCGGTCACCGAACCAGCGGGAGAAGCGACGGGCTCTGCCGGCCGCGGGAGGCCCTGGACTTCCGGAGGCCGGGCGAGTGTGCCTCGTTGACCGCTGCGTTTCCGGCTGCGATGCCTGGAAGCGGAGGTTCATGATGGTGGATTCGTTGGCACTCGGAGGCGACCCAAGCCTACAGCTCGATGCGCTGGGGCAAGTGATCCGAGCACGCCGCTCGGTGCGCGGATTTTTGCCGCGACCGGTCCCGCCCGAGACGCTGCGACAGGTCTTCGAACACGCGCAGAACGCGCCGTCCAACTGCAACGTGCAGCCTTGGCGCAGCTACGTCGCCTCGGGCGAAGCGTGCGAACGAGCGCGCACCGCGCTGCTCGCGCGCTTCGATGCAAAGGTGCCACCCGCGTACGACTTCTCGGGTGGCCCCAACGTCTTCGAAGGGGAGTACCGCGAGCATCAGGTGGAGTGTGCGGTCGCACTCTACTCGGAGATGGGCATTGGGCGCGGCGACGGGGTCGGAAGGGTGCGCGCCGCGCGTCGCAACTTCGAGCTGTTCGACGCGCCGCACGTCGTCTTCGTCGGGATGCACAAGAGCTTCGGTGCCACGGTCGCCATCGACGTGGGCATCTACTTGCAGACTCTGATGCTGGCGATGACCGCCCATGGCATTGCGTGTTGTGCGCAGGGAGCGCTACGCAGCTATCCCGATGTCGTACGCGAGCTGTTCGCGGTGCCTGACGACATCGGTATTCTGTGCGGCGTCAGCTTTGGCTACGAAGACACGAGCGTGCCCGCCAATCGCACCCGTGTCGGCCGCGCGTCGCTCGACAGCAACGTGACCTTCCTCGACTGAGCACGCTCGAGCGAACGGTGCGATTCGGCAGGACGCATCGTCCGCGGATACGCGTCATCGCACGGCGGCGGACTTGTCTTTCACCTCAAACAGACGCGCTTTCCGTGGCCGCGTCGGAATGCTGTGGGAGCTCGTCCCCAATCCACGACCTCATCGATGACCGGTGAGCTGGTTGCGCAAGCAGGTTCCGGAGATGCGCCTCGCCCTGCGCGCGAACACGACTGCCGCCCAGGTGCGCGCGTGCGTGGCGGGCTTCGGCATCGCTCTCTTGCCAAGGTTCGTCGCACCCTCGGAGCCGGGACTCGTCGAGCTGTTGCCCCGAATCGACACACCCACCCGCGAGGTCTGGGCCGTCTCGCACCGCGATCTACGCAGAAATCCGCGAGTATCGCTGCTCATCGAGTGGCTGACTCAGACCATCGCGGTCACCCAGGGTTTCGAGTGAGGAAAGGCGGTGCCCTCACGGGACGACCCGGCTCCAGCGGAACGGACCAAAGGCGCTCGCACTCTCTGGCTCGTGGGTGCCCGGCGCGACGGTAAGCTTCAGCCACTCGAGAGGCAGGGTGCTACCGTGCACCACGATGCGGTGGAAGTTGGGGACCTCGTAGCTCGGATGCATGAAGTGAAGTGGGTCGGCGCTCGAGAGCGGATTGTCAGAGAGGAACTCGTGCGAGTCGCCGTTCAGCATCAGCACCGGCTTGCCAAAGGCGAGCGTGTGGGTCGCGACGCTGGCGACGTAGGGCTCGAAGGCG
>JBEGTL010000266.1:0-10731 GCA_041179425.1 Pseudomonadota bacterium
TACTCAGGCCGCACAGGCAGCTGACGATGCCCGCCGCGAGCACCAGCGAGCGCCGAAGCCACGCGGACGAAGCCGAGACGCGGAACGACCACGCGAGCAAGAACGTGATGGCGGCCATGCCGGTCATGGTGCCGACGGCGAACAGCACCAAGTAGAGCAACGCCTGGTGCTTGGTCTGAATGGCCGCCAGCGCGAGCAGCGCCACGCCGGCGGACCCGGCCAGGCCGTGCAGCGAACCAAGCAAGAGCGGCCGGGATGCGTGCGGTGCTTCTTGCAAGACTTGATTGCGCCGCGCACGCACGAGCTGAATGCCGCCCAGCGCGAGCAGACTGAGTGCGATGGCCAGGTCGACGCCGGTCTCGAATTGGGGCGGCAGGTGCAGGTCGAACAGCACGATCGCCAGGCCCACCGCAAAGAACGTCAGGCTGTGGCCGAGGCCCCACAAGATGGCCGTACGAATCGCACCGAGCAGGTGCGTGCGACCGACTACCACGGTGGCAATGGTCGCTACGTGGTCTGCGTCGCCGGCGTGGCGGACGCCGAGGAGGAGGCCCAGCAGTAAGGGAGACGCGAGCACCACCAACTCCGGTTGTCTGCGTGCAGCGCCACGGACGTCATGAGCCCCGGGCCGGGAAGCGAACCGCGGCGAAGATGGAAGGGGCCTCTGCTCGTGTCAAGCGCGGCTCGCACGCAGTCGCTTTGCCGACTTAACAAGCTGCGTACGACGAGTTGGCAGAACTTCGCTCGGTGCTTTGTTTCGCACGCGCGACGGCTCCTTGACCACGTGTCGTGAATCCCTTACTGGTCAGGTCCGATGCGCACCGTCTCGGCCACTCCGCACCATGCTTACCAGCGCTTTGCGTGTGGCAGTCGTCTGTTTTTCGCTCGCGTGAGCGCGGAGCGGGTTCGTGGCGGCCACTAGGTTCGCGCGCCTCATGCACAGGCTGCACCGCGCGCTCGGGAGCGTGCTTTCGCTGCTGATCGTGCTCTGGTTCGTCAGCGGTGCCGTGATGACGTTTGCCGGGTATCCGTACCTGAGCGAGGCCGAGCGACTGATGCAGGCGCCTTCGCTGCCTGCCGAGCTTCAGGTCGAGTTCCCGCCCGAGCTCATGCGCTTCTTTGCAGAAGGAGCGCTCGCTCGAGGTGGGGAGGTGCGCCTCTCGCTCCTCGAGGCTGTTCCCACTTGGCTCTACAGCGACCGTGCCACGCCGGTCGCGTTCCGCACGGCGGCGCCCTTCGCGGTGGCTCCGCTCGACGACCTTCGTGTGCGCGCCGAGGCCGCGCGTCGTTTTGGTCTGCCCATCGACAGCACCGAGCTGCTGACGGAGTTCGATCAATGGACCGTCGCCTTCGCCCGTAAGTCGGTGCTGCCGCTCTACCGCGTACGCTTTGCCGACGCAGCGCGCACCGAGGTGTACCTCTCGGCGGCCACCGGCGAGACGTTGCAGGTCACCACGCGCGGCGAGCGCGCGCTGGCTTGGGTCGGCGCCATCCCGCACTGGATCTACCCGACCGTGCTGCGTCGCGAGCGCGCGCTTTGGCGATCGACCGTGCTCGTGCTGGCTTCGCTGGGGCTGCTGCTGACGCTCTCGGGCACAGCGGCTGGTCTGCACGTCTCGCGCACGCTGAAGAAGCGCGGCGTGACACCGCGCGACCCTTACTTGCGCTGGCACCAGACGCTCGGGCTGTGGTTCGGACTGTTCGCAAGTAGCTGGCTGTTCAGCGGCGCGATGTCGCTGAGTCCGTTCCACTGGACCGGCGAACGGGGCGAGACGGCCCTCGAGCAGGATGCGCTCTACGGCGCAGGCGCCGGTCTGTCGCCGAGTGCTGCCTTGGTCTCGGTCGCGCTCCACAGCTGTCAGCGCGAGCTGTCCGTGCGAGAGCTCGCGCTGCGAGCGCTGGGCGGTCGCGTCTACGCAGTGTGCATGGAGAGCGCGACCAACACACGGTTGGTCGATCTCGCAGACGCCTCACTATCTGTGTCGACCACCGTGGCGTTGCCCGAGCTCGAGTCCGTTGCGGCTCGTCTGGCCGGGCCGTCGCGCACGCCCACGCTTACTGTTTTGCACGCCTACGACGCGTATCACTACCCGACCCACACGTCGCCCGAGGCCGCGCTTCCGTTCGTCACCATCGCGCTGCAAGACGAAGACGAGAGCACGTACTACCTCGACCCGGCGCGCGCGCTGCCCTTGCGCAGGCACACCGCGCGCACGCGCCTCGAGCGCTGGCTGTATCAGGGCCTGCACTGCTTCGACTTGCCCGGCCTCTATCAGCAGCGCGCGCTTTGGCGCACGTTGATGATCGCGGCAATGGTGGTCGGCGCAACATTGTCCGGCTTGGGCCTCGCGATGGTCGTGCGACGCTGGCGGCGAGGTGCCGCGCAGAGGCGCCGCAAAGAAGTCGCGACAGGGCAAGACGTGAGCGCCGAAATGGTATTCCGGGAATGAACATTCATGCATGCTGCGTGGGTCTACGAAAACCTCGCCACGCTCAAGGTGCAGATCGTCAACGCCAGCATTGGCACGACCGCCAATCACGCGACGCAGGCCGAGTGTGACCAGGCGCATCCCGCGCTGCTCAAGGCCATCGACAACCTGGTCAAAGCGGGCGTCACGGTGTTCGTGGCTTCGGGCAACGGCGGCCTCTCCAACAGGCTGCCGGCGCCTGCGTGCATCTCGGGCGGGCACATCGTGGTGGGCGCGACCTACGACTCTTCCATCGGCAAGCAGCCCGAGGGCAACTACGCCACGTTTGCCGCGCGCTGGGCCGGCTTTGGCCGCTGTGCCGACGCGACCACCGCATTCGACCAGATCGCGTGCTTCACCAACAGCACGCCACGCGTCGACATCGTGGCGCCCGGCGCGCAGATCTTGTCTGATTCCTTGCGCAACCGCACCGAAGTCTACATGGGCACGTCGCAGGCATCGGGCGTCGCGGCGGGCGTGGGGGCGCTCATGCTGCAGTGCAACCCCAAGCTCACGCCGGCAGAGGTCAAGCAGCACATGCAGGGCAGCGGGCCCAAGATCCTCGACCCCAAGAACAACCTGATGTTTCCCTCGTTGCGCGCGTTCGAGGCGGTCACCGCAGCCTGTCCGGAGTTTCTGCCTGGCGGGCCGGGTGCGACCGTTGATGCGGGTGCAGGCGATCCCGACACGGACGACCCTGGCACGGACGACGACGCAGACGGGCGCGTCGACGCGGGGACGACGAGCAAGCCCACGCTGCGCGACGCCGGCAAGACCGCAGTGCGCGATGCCGGCAAGAAGCCTACGACGGCCGACGACACGGACGAGAGCGAAGACGACGAGGCCGCACCTGGCAGCGGTCACGGGAGCGACGAGTCGTCAGACGACGACGAGCTGCCCGTCAGCGCCAAACGCGAAGGCGGCTGCAGCACGGGCAACCGCGCGCCGGGTCCGCTCGACCTGAGTGTCTTGTTGGCGTTCGTCGCGGTGCCCCTGGTGTCACGCCGCCGCCGCAGAGTGAGCCGGGCTGACTAGCCCTGTGCCGGCACCGAGACACCCTTTGGCAAGCTTGCGTAGCCCCCGACCGCGGTCTTGATGCCGCGCTCGAGCAGCTGCTCTTCGGCGCGCAGCAGCGGGTTGTAGTTCTGGAGGTTGCGCTCCCCGTTGGGCGCTCCCGCCTTGAGCCATACACGCTTGCTGACGGTGCCGTACAAGAGCGGGAGGTACGGCAAGAACTCGCTCGAGCCCTCGGTCGAGCGGTGCGAGATGAACACGCTGAAGCCGCCTTCCCGGATGTTGTCGAGCGCCTGCTTCAGGTTGTCGACGCCGACCTTTCTGCACTCGTCGAGGATGAAGGCGAGATCGTTGCGCGCGAGCAAAAACGCTTCGACCAGCTCGAAAGATCTCGCGCCCCTTGAGCGAGAACTTGGAAAGCACCGTTGTTTTGGCCATGGGCGTGGGTCCTTATCGCCTGCCCCAGATGTTGGGGAGAGTGTGGTTTGCGTAGCCCGCGACGAACCCTGTGGCCCGGCCGGTGCTGTCGTAGCTGTGTCGCTCGACGGCGCCGAGGTTGGCGCCGTACACGTGGATGCTGACGGAGACGCGATCGATGTGCGCGTTGGAGAGCTGGTGCACGTTGCCGAGCGTCGGAGACACCTCGCTGAGCGAGCCGGTGGCCAGGCGCAGCGGAGCCCCGTGCGGCACCAGCGTCCCTCGTGAGTCGCGCGTGTAGCGTTGTTTAAGCTTGGCGCCGCGCAGCACGCCCATCAGGCCCCACACCGGGTTGTCGTGGATGGGAGTGGACTGACCGGGCCCCCACACCACGCTCACCACCGAAAAGCGCTGGCCGCTGTCGCAGTGCAAGAGGTACTGCTGAAACTTGCGAGGGTCGGCCGCCGCGAACGTCTCGGGCAGCCAGTCGTCGTGCGCGATCAAGTCAGCCAGCAGCACGCGGCCGACGCGCAGCAGGTCGGCCTCTTCGTGGGTGTCGTCGCGCAGTGCCGAGAAGCGCGTCACGAAGCTGCGCAGCCGCGCGGTGTTGTTGCCGCGGGTGGGAAGCGTGGGGAGCACGCTCAGTCCGAGCGCGCGGTCGAATTCCGTTTGTGCGACGTCGCTCATGGAAGCGTGGCCTCGTGCTCTGCCCGGAGTGAGTGCGCAGAGTGGCTTCGATGGGTCGTTGTGTACACAAGCTCGCAAAGTTCGCGCATCGACCGTCGTGTACGGGACCCACGTCTGACGGGCAAGACTGAAACGCCACATCGTGTGTGGCGCGCTGCCGACGACCGCGAACGAGGTCCAGAAGTCAGCCCCGTTTCGATTGGGTGGCGGTTTTGTGGTTGTCTACTATACAAGACTGGTCGGCCTGTTTTGCACCCGACGTGACGTCGGCGCCCCGGCAAGTGATGATCGAGTCCATGCTCCTCTCGACGCGCTCCCTCGTTCCCATCTGGCTGGCTGGCCTGCTGGCGCTCCCTGTGCTGCTGTCTGCACAGGGCACGGCGCGTGGAGAGGCGTCCAGCGCGGCGCTCGGCAGCGTGGTGGCCAAGCCGCGCATCGCGGGTGGGCACCTCTTTGCAGCGCTCACGCCTCTGACCATCGCGGGCAAGACGTACCATCCGTACGCCTTCGATGGACACGTCCACACCGAGGAGTCGCCCGACGCCGACCACCCGCCGCGCGAGGTGCTGGAGGGTGCGGCGCGCGTGGGCCTCGATGCGCTCGTGTTTACAGACCACGGCTCTCCGCACGCCAAGCTCGTGAGCGGTCCGCAGACGGGCGTACACGCGTTTGCGGGGCAAGAGATCGGCGGGCCGTTCGGTCACGCCGTGTTCTGGAACGTGCCCGACAAACAAGTGGTGCCGCCGGCTCGCACTTCGCTCGCCGAGCGCGCCGCGTTTGCGCACCAGCACGGCGGGCTCATCGTGCTGTGTCATCCCGGCTGGTGGATCGAGGGACGCGCCGAAGATCCGATCGGCTGGATGACGCCCGAGGCGCTGGCCAAGGGCGGACGCAGCGAAGACATCGACGCGCTCGAGCTGTGGAACGGGGTGTACGACGCGCCGCTGCGCAAGCTGATCACGTTGTGGGAGAGCGCGCTCGAGGCGGGGGTGTTCGTGCCCATCGTCGGCAACAGCGACTTTCACCGCTTTCGTTCGCACCGGCTCGGGGGCCCACGCAACGTCGCGCTGTGCGACCGGGCAGAGCCGAACGGTTGTTTGTGGGACGCCGTCAAGCGGGGTCGTCTGTTCGTGACCGACGGTCCGTCGTTGTCGTTCTCGGTCGAGGACAAGACCATGGGCGAGACCGTGCTCGCCGCGCCGGGGAGTCCCTTGCACGTGTCGGTGTCGACCACCTCACCGCGCGGAGGACAGCTCCGCGTGCTGCTCGGAACGAGTGAGGTCTACAACGGGGCGCTGTCTGTGAACATGCCTGCAGACGCCCGCTTCGAGGTCCCGGCGCCGAGTCGCAGCAGCTACCTGCGTGTGGAGATCGTGCGCGGCGAGGTGGTAGAGCTGCTCTCCAATCCCATCCGCGTGCAGGTCGGGCTCTAGGCGCCGCTCACTGCGGCAGTCCGCACCGGATCCAGGTGAGGATGGACACGCGCTCCTCGACCGTGATCGGAACGCCGGCTTCGGGCGGCGGCATGGTGCAGTCGAGCAAGTTGGCCTGGATGGTGTCTTGCCAGTCGGCCACGTGCCCGTAGCTGTCGAGCGGCCAGGGCCCGGTCCACAGCGGCGAGTGACAGCTCGCGCAGCGCTGCTTGATGATGGAGGCGATCTCCGGGTAGCGCGGCGGA
This sequence comes from Pseudomonadota bacterium, assembly GCA_041179425.1. GTDB lineage: Bacteria > Myxococcota_A > Polyangia > Polyangiales > DASUME01 > DASUME01. The sequence continues at coordinate 6,265 of JBEGTL010000266.1, forward strand.
GGCGTCGGACACGCCGTGGGCGCCGGCACGTTGCACACGAAGGGCAGCACCGCGGCGTCGCCAGGGGCGCCTGCGTCGCGGCGGACGAGGTTGCCGTCGAGGCCCGCGTCGGCGGCGACGCTGGCGTCCAAGCTCGCCGGCAACCCGGCGTCGAGGGTGGGTCCGGTCTGTGCGTCGGGAAGGGGAAGGTTTGTCGCGTCCGCAGTACTGCCGACCGCGGCGTCCTCGGCCGGGCTGCGCGCATCGGGGTCGCTGATGGCTTGCTGTTTGGTGCTCTCGCAGCCCAGAAGGAGCGCCGGGAGTGCCAACCATGGCCAACGTGACGGTTGGCGACGGGGGTACCACATGTCTCGAGGGTAGCGCCCCTGCTCGCACGGAGCTTTGCCTGCGACGCTTCGCCGCACCGCGGTGCTGTCAATCGTGAGCTAACGCGCGTCTGCCGGCCCCGTCGCAAAACCCTGGCGTTGGTACGTGCAGGCCGCCTAGGTTGCGCGAATGCTCTTCGCGCTCCGTGCCGTGTTCTTGTTGGCCTTGTTCGTGATGACTGCCTGTGGCGACGACGACGTGCCTGTAGCTCGCGTGACCACGCTCCTCGATGCGTCGACGGATGCGGCCAGTGCCACCGCCCCCGCGGCGGATGCCGGGCCCAGCGCACAGCCCCCGGCCAATGGTCGTTCGCCGGTGATCACCATCGATGTACAGCGGCCGCGCGAGCCCTTGCCCATCACCGAGAACGAGAGCTTCGAGACGGCACTTGTTCTCGTGCCGGGCACAGCCCGCCTCCAAGACGTGCTGCACTTTGCCCAGGACAACTACTTCACGTTCGAGGCGAAGGCGGGCGACTTCGTCGACCTACGCACCAGCGCGCACACGTTCAGCCCTGACGTGAAGCTTCGCCTCTACGACCCGCAGCGCACCCTGATCGCGGAGAACGACAACGGCTCGCTGTGGCCAGGGGACGACGTGGACGCGCGTCTGGTGGTGCGGCTCCCGACTGCGGGTCGCTACTTCGTGAAGGTCACCGACGACCAGACGCGCCGCGAGTACTTCTCCAGAGACACGTTCTCGTTGCTCTACTACCGACTCGACTTGCGCGTGATCGCGCCGGGCGCCGAGGGCTTCGTGTTTGCAGACCACGCCGGCCAGCCCGACGTGCACTTCGCCCTCGATGCAACGTCTGGTTATTCGTACGTGACGTTGGTGGGCACACTCGAGGCGTCGCACCTGGACTCGTTCGTGTTCGCAGGACTCGAGAATCAGATCGTGGTCGGCCACTTGCTCGGTGCGGGGCTCACGTCGCCAGCTTCTCCCGCGCCGGTGGACATGCTGCGCGTGTCGAGTGGCGATCAGCACGTGCTCGCAGAGGTCGCTGGCGCGCTCGGCGCGACCAAGTTCTACCCACCCATCACCACGGGCAAGAACCTGGTGACCATCGCCGCGCCTAGGACGGTGGGCGAAAACGGGTACTACGCAGTGGACTTGGTCATGCTGCCAGACAACCCACGCGAGCAGCACGAAGTGGAAAATGGTCTGCTGGCAGGCGCCGAGCCGCTGATGTTGAAGAGCGCCGGCCGCGGGCGCGCCTTGTTGTTGGCCGACGTGCCGTTCGGCGAAGTGGACTATTATTCGCTCACGGTCGCCCGAGGCGCCCAGCTGCTGGTGTCGTGTGAAGGTCAGTCGGCAGCCTCCGGTGTCCGCAAGCTGCACGCGGAGATCCGCGACGACAAAGATCAGACGCTTGGGGTGCTCACCGAGTCGCCCAGTCACGAGCTCGACATCGAGGCCTTTCGTGTGCCCGCCGCCGGCAACTACTACCTGCGCTTGTTCAGCGACCCAGAGCCAGGGCCACAGTCGGTCGAGGCATGGGTGCGCTGTGTGATCTTGATCGGGTAGCGACCGACGCCTCGAGCGTGCGTCATTTGGCCGCAGGCGCCGCTGCCATGGGGCTGATACGAACCGCGTCTCGTGGCAGGACTCGTGAAACCGCAGCCGTCGCCGCGCCTCTCTTGGCGGTTTCTGTTCTTGCTCTCGCTGATGGCTTGCGCGGGAGAGCCCAGGCGAGGCGTCGTCTCGGCCACGTCGTCGCTCTACACGCGTACCGACACCAACGCGACGACGGTATGGTCGCCGAGACTTCAAGTCGTTGGGCAGGTGGACCCTGCGTTGCGCGTGGAGACGTCGTACGCGCTCGATGCGTGGACGGGCGCATCGGTAGACGTGGTGACCGCCGCCACCCGTGCCATTCACGAGGTGCGTCAGGAGGTCACGGCCGGTGCAGGCTACACGCTTGGCGACACGGTCTCGGCGTCTGGTTCGTACCGCTACTCCACCGAGAACGACTACTGGTCGCACGGTGGCGTCGCGAACCTGACGTTCGACCTCGGGCAGCACAACACGGTCGTGGACGTGTCTACGTTCGGCAATCGTGATCGCGTGGGGCGGGCCGGAGATGCCCTGTTTTTGCGCCGCCAGGCGACGCTCGGCGCGCGGGTCTCGCTCACGCAGGTGCTCGACGCAAAGATGCTGGCCCAGCTCTCGTTCGAGAGCGTGAAGGTGAGTGGCTACCAGTCGAGTCCGTACCGCTTCGTGGCGATCGGCGGTGCGGGCACGTGCGCTGACGCGGCCCCGCTGTGTCTGCCCGAGAACGCGCCCGAGCAACGCGCGCGCGCGGCCGTCGTCGTGCGCGCGCGGCGGGCGCTCAGTCGCAACACTTCGCTCGGCGTCTCGTACCGCTTCTACTTCGACAGCTGGGGCGTGCGCTCGTCGACACTGAGCCCCGAGCTGACCTGGTTGACCGACGAGCACGGCACGCTCTCGTTGTCGTACCGCTACTACACGCAGGGCGAGGCGGACTTTTATCGGCCGCGTTACCTCGACCCCGACGCGGGCTCGGGCTTCTTTACGCGCGACCGCGAGCTCTCGACGCTTTACTCTCATCGTGTAGGTCTGAGCTATCAACACGACGTGCCCCTTCCGCAGCGCGAGGCGGCGCTGTCGTTCGCACTGCGCGCGGGCGGCACGTACTACCGCTACCTGGCCTTCGTGGGGCTCTCCCACGTCGAGGCGCTCGAGCTCACGGCGCTGTGTGGGTGGAGCTTTCGTTGACGACGCGACGCACGCGGGCGGTCGAAGCGGCGGGGTCTTCCCCCGCGCGCGAGCGAAGAGTCGAAGCGGCGGGGTCTTCCCCCGCGCGCGAGCGAAGAGTCGAAGCGGCGGGGTCTTCCCCCGCGCGCGAGCGAAGATAGGTCAGGCAGCCCAGAAACCGGCCGACACGCTGTCTCGCAACAGGGCCTGCACCTTGCCAGGGAGCGCGGCCCGCTCGTCGGCGTCGCAGGTTGCCTCGAGCGCGGCCAAGGCGTCGCTCAAGTCGTGCTCGGTCAACAGCGTGAACAGACGGTACGCGACCGGCTCGAGGAAGGCGACCTTGAGGCTCGTGTCGATCCGAAACACGGCTGCGTACTGCGGCACGGCGTGCTGGCTCGGGAGCGGTCTGCGCTCGTCGTTCGCTTCGTCGAGGATGGTCTTGCGCAGCTCGATCAGGGGCCAGCTCTCCGCGACGAGCGCGACGGTGGGAGCGAGCTTGAGCCGCGCGCGGGACAGCTCGCTCGTCATGGCCCGCGCATCGAGGAGGGTGGGCTCGGGTGCCAGAAACACCTGCGAGAAGGCGCGATCGATGGCAGCCGCCTCGAGCAGTGCCGCACGCGCCACCCCATCGAAGTTCGAGTCGATGGGCAAAAACCCGGTCAGAAAGCCCACGAGCTCGTGTGCGACGTGCTGCAGATCGAAGCTGCGCGGCGCGTGCGCGGTCACGTAGTGACTGGCGAGCTCGTTGAACGACCACATGCCGAGCAGGCGAGCCGTGAGCGGGTACTCGCTCTGCAGCACCGTATACAGACGAAACCAGTACTGGCGATGGTACACCGCGAGTCGCTCGACCGCGCTGGCCTCTGGCCCGGGAAGTACCTCGCCGCGCAGCGTTGGAGAGTAAGACTCGACGGGCGCGCGCAGCGAGCCGGTGCGCCGATCGAGCGGGGTGCGGATCAGCTCTCCGAAGCGCTGCTGCACGTCGGCGAGCCAGGCGAGGGTCTCGACGCGGTTCACGGGGCCCCCCGCGCCTTTTGGAGCTCTCGCTGCAGCTCGGGGAAGGCGGGGATGTGTTCGTCCCACTCGAGCAGCGTGGGAACCGGACCGTGCTGCGCACGCGCTGCGTGATAGAGCGACCAGACGGCGTCGGCGACGGGATGGTCGTGTGTGTCGATCAGACTCCCATTGGGCTGGGTGCTGTGCCCCGCCAGGTGCACCTGCAACACGCGGCCGAAGTCGATAGCCGCCAGGTAGTCCTTGGGGTCGAAGCCGTGGTTGACGCTCGACACGTAGACGTTGTTGATGTCGAGCATGAAGCTGCAGTCCGCGGCCTCGACGACGGCGGTGTAAAACTCCCACTCGGGCATGGTCGAGGCAACGAAC
>JBEGTL010000267.1:0-10714 GCA_041179425.1 Pseudomonadota bacterium
GACCGTGCGTGCACTGTCGAGGTTGCCGGTGGGCTCGTCGGCCACCAGCAGCGAGGGCTGTGTGACGATGGCGCGCGCGATGGCGACGCGCTGCTGCTGGCCACCCGAGAGCTCGGCCGGCGTGTGTTTGGCGCGGCCCTCGAGCCCCACGTCGGCCAGTGCCGAAAGCGCGCGCTCGAGCCGCTCTCGCGCACGCATACCGCGGTAGATCAGCGGCAGCTCCACGTTCTCGAGCGCCGACGTGCGCGCGAGCAGGTTGAAGCCCTGAAACACGAAGCCCAGGTAGTGCCGCCGCAACAGCGCGAGCTGGTCGATGGTCAACGAGCCGACGTCGACGCCGCGAAACGCGTACGAGCCAGCGGTGGGCCGGTCGAGGCAGCCGAGCACGTTCATACAGGTGGACTTGCCCGAGCCACTCGGACCCATCACCGCCACGAAGTCACCGCGATCGATGCGCATGTCGACGCCGTCGAGGGCGCGCACCTCGGACTCGCCCTCGCCGTAGATCTTGTACACGGAACGCAGCTCCATCAGGGGCGCACCGCCGGGCAGGGTCGCGTCGGTCGCTCCGGGTGCGATGCTCGTCCTCGTGCGTGCGGCGGCCACCCGCGCGCCGCCCCCGTCGTTGCTCATGGGCGTCTCCCGGGCGCGGCCGGCGTGCTCTCGATGGCGTCGGTGATGACCAAGACGCCTTCACGCAATGTGCTCTCCCGTACCTCGGTGTTGCGACCGTCGCTGACGCCCGTCTTCACGGGCACCGGCTGCGGCGAGGGCTCCCCTTTGACGGTGGTGAGCGTCCACACACGGCGCTCGCCCGGCTTGGCGGCCTGGTCGGGCTCCAGCTTGGAGGGCGCAAAACGCAACGCCGCGTTGGGCACCGAGAGCACGTTGGTGCGCACGTCGGCCACGATGGTCGCTGTCGCCGTCATCCCCGGCCGCAGCAGCAGCTCGCTGTTGTCGACCTGCAGCAGCGCCTCGTAGGTGACCACGTTGTTCTCTTCTTTGGGCTCGTTGCGCAGCGAGAGCACCTTGGAAGGGAAGCTCTTGTCCGGGTACGCGTCGACCGTGAAGCTCGCCTTTTGCCCCTCGTGCGTGCGGCCCACGTCGGCCTCGTCGACGTACACGAGCAGCTCCATGCGCCGCAGGTCTTCGGTCAGCTTGAACAGGATGGGCGTGGTGAAACCCGCCGTCACCGTCTGCCCCGGCTCGATGGAGCGCGACAACACGATGCCGTCGATGGGCGAGATGATGCGCGTCTTGTCGAGCAGCGAGCGCTGCGAGCCGAGGGTCGCACGCGCCACCGTCGAGCTCGCTTCGGCGCTGGCGAGGGTGGCCTCGGCGCGCTCGAGGGCGGCCTCGCTCGCTTCGAGCTCTTTTTGAGACACCAGCCCCTGCTTGGCCTGCAGGCCCGCGCGATCGCGTGTCTGACGCGCCTCGGTGAGCGTCGCCTTGGCCTGGCGAATGGCCGCGTCCGACTCGCGTACGCGTGCCACCGACTCGTCGACGGCGGCCTTGGAGCGCTCGGGGTCGATCACCGCGAGCAGCTGGCCCTTTTGCACCTTGTCGTTGTAGTCGACCAGCACCTCGGTCACGCGGCCCGACACCTCGGCGCCCACCTCGACCGTGCTGCGCCCTTTCAGCGTGCCGGTGGCACTGACTGAGACCTGAATGTCACCGCGCACCACCTTTCCCTGCTCGTAGCGGGGGCGCGCTGCGATGCGGCGTTGCTCGAGGAAGCGCGAGACGCCAAAGACGGCGGGCACCAGCACGAGCAGGATGCCCAGCAGCCAGCCCCAACGTCGGCGACGCGAACGGCCGCTCGCGCCTACTCCCAAGGTCTCGATCACTTCTGGGTCGCCAGCCGCTTCTCGTTCGAGCATCTCTCACTAGGGTAGACGTAGTTTGCTTTCCATCCAGCGTGTGCTCCGTGAAGAAGTGTGAAGCCCAGCGCGCACGAGGCGGTCCGATGGTGCGCGGCGGCTCTCCGCACGCGCGAGAGGCCGCATTTTGACGCTCTTTACCGACGGAGCGGTCACGGCGCGCCCGCGGACGCGCGAGCCCAAAATAGACTGCGCAAACCTGTCCCATTTGGGGAGCAAGCGCAGTAAAGTCGCGCGCTCCGCGCGTTCGCCGAGCACCGCGTCAGCGCCGCTTGCTAAGATGGCCACAGGAACCGCAGGTGGGCACCAAACGCGGGGGTGCACCCAAAGTCGCGGCGACGCCGCGGACGCAGCACACCTACCCGCCCGGTCGACTGCACGTTCAGCGGAGCCTCATGAGCAGTGACGCACGAAACCAGAACGGAGGAGTGGGCACATCGAGCGCTCTTCGCGATGCGTCCTCTCACGTGCCCAGAGACCGCGAGCCAGGGCGCGCGGTCGATGCGGAGCCTCCGTTCCGGCGCATCGTCGAGACCACCGCAGAGGGCGTCTGGATGGTGGACGCCCAGGCCGTCACCACGTTCGTCAACCCAGCCATGGCGCACATGCTCGGGCGCACGCCGGAGCAGATGCTCGGCCGCCACATCTTCGACTTCATGAGCGCCGAAGAGCAGTGCCATGCCGCGCTCCACCTCGAGCGCCGCATGACCGGCGTGCGCGAGGTGCACGAGTTCGCGCTGCTCCATGCCGATGGGCACGAGGTGTGGACGCTCATGTCGTCGAGCCCCATCGAAGACGACGAGGGCCGCTACCAGGGCGCGCTGGCGATGGTCACCGACGCCACGCAGCAGCGCATCGCCGAGCGCGAGCGTGCCGAGCTGTCCGCGCGCATGGTCGAGAGCCAGCGCATCGAGAGCCTCGGTGTGCTCGCGGGCGGCATCGCGCACGACTTCAACAACCTGCTCGCCGCCATCATGGGGCACGTCGAGATCGCGAGTCAGGACGTGGCCATGTCCACGCGCTCGCGCACCGCGCTCAGCAACGCGTTGACCGCGGCACAGCGCGCAGCAGGCCTCACGCGCCAGCTGCTCGACTACTCCGGCCGTGGCGAGGTCGCACTCAAGCCGCTGCGCCTGGCCCAGCAGAGTGCCGAGCTGGTCGAGCTACTGCGCGCTTCGATCCCCAAGCGCGTCGACATCCAGCTCACGCTCGACGACCCGTCGTGCTCCATCATGGCCGACCCCGATCGTCTCCAGCAGGCGATCATGAACCTCGTCATCAATGCGGCCGAGGCGTACGGCGCGCGCGCCGGCACCGTGCACGTGCGGGTCGGCCGCGAGGAGGTCGGTTCGGGTGGCCTGCCTTGGCTTCGTTCACCCGATGCCGTCAAGGCGGGCGAGTACGTGTGCCTCGAGGTGCAAGACGGTGGTGACGGTATGGACGAAGGCACGCTCAAGCGCGTGTTCGAGCCCTTCTTCACCACCAAGACCAGCGGGCGAGGACTTGGCCTGGCCGCGACGCTAGGCATCGTGCGCAGTCACGGGGGGCACCTCACCGTGCACAGCACGTTGGGTCTGGGCACCCGCTTTCGTGCTTATTTCCCACTCAGCCGCGAAGCGGAGGAACGCGTGACCGAGACCACACCACACACACCACGCAGCGAGCCGCGCGCTCGCACCTTGCTGGTCGTCGACGACGAGCCGATGGTCCGCGAGTTTGCCCAGCGCTTGCTCGAGACCGAGGGCTACTTCGTCCTCGAAGCAGGCTCGGGCGACGAAGCTCTTTGCCTGCTGCGCGAGCGCGCGGGCGAGATCGACGGGGTCTTGCTCGACCTCTCGATGCCCGGGATGGATGGCGACACGCTGCTCTCGGAGCTGCGCGCGTTCGCACCACGCCTCCCCGTCATCGTGCACAGCGGACACTCGCTCGAGAGCACCAGCGAGCGACTCACCCAGTGGAACATCGCGGGCGTCCTACAAAAGCCCTACCGCGCCGCCCGCCTCAGCGAGATGGTGCGCGGACTGTTCGGCGAGGCGACGCCGCACTGACGCAGCGTTCGCTCGCGCGGGCTTCGACAGGGCCGCCGGGAGCGCGCCGCGCGTCGGCACCGCCCTGTCCAGGTGCGGTACACCGCGCACGGCACATACGAGCCGAGCGGCGTGGCTTGCTCTATGCTGCGGCGCATGGCCCCTCCGCAACGCCTTACCGTCATCGACGATGAGCGCTTCGATGCGCACGTGGCACCGGTTCCCCACCCCGAGCAGCCGGCTCGGCTCGGCGCCATTCGGCGGGGTCTGGTCCACCCGCTACAAAAGGCCGGGGCACAGCTGCTCGCGCCGCGCTTCGCCACCGACGAAGAGCTCTTGCGCGTGCACACGCCCGAGCACGTCAGCGAGATGGCGCGCGCACTCGGCCGCGGCACCGGTGTGGTCGATGACGACACGTTCATCGCGCCTGGCACACGCGACGCGACCTGGCTCGCTGCAGGCGGCGCGGCGCTGCTCGCCGAGCGTGTGCTGGCGGGCGAGTCGAACGTGGGCGTGCTCACCGCGCGGCCGCCGGGCCATCACGCCACGCGCTCGCGTGCGATGGGGTTTTGTCTGCTCAACAACGTTGCGGTGGCCGCCGCCGCTGCGCTGGCCAAGGGCGCCGAGCGCGTAGCCATCATCGACTGGGACGTGCACCACGGCAACGGCACCCAAGCCATCTTCGAAGACGACCCCCGCGTGCTGTTCGTGTCGCTTCATCAGTGGCCGCTCTACCCCGGCACCGGGCGCAGCGAAGAGATCGGCAAAGGGGCAGGCGTGGGCAGCACCATCAACGTCCCCCTGCCCGAAGGCACCGGCGCACGCGACTACAGCGCGTCGTTCAAGCGCGTGGTGGTGCCCGCAGTCGAGCAGTTCAAGCCCGACCTGCTGCTCGTCTCGTGTGGCTTCGACGCGCATCGCGACGACCCGCTCGGCGGCATGAAGCTGGGCGACGACGACTACGGCGCGTTCACCAACCTCGCGTGGCGGCTCGCCACCAAGGTGAGCCGCGGGCGGATGGGCATCGTGCTCGAGGGTGGCTACGACCTGGGCGCACTCGAGCGCGCCGGCGAGTCCGTGGCCGAGGCCTTGTTGGGCAAGGAGTACGGTCTCGACGAGGGTGCCGTGTCGGTCGGCGCCGAGCGAGCCATCGACGCGACCCGACGGGCCCTCGCAGGCCACTTCGCGTTTTGAGCTAGCTTGCAGCCCCGTGCTGGAGCGAGTTGTGCACCACGTCGACGAGCCGCTCCTGCGTGAACGGCTTGGCCAAATAATACAGGTCGTGCTGCTCGATCGCGTTGCGCAGCGTCTGCTCTTCGATGTGCGCCGAGCAGACGAGCACTGCGGCGCTAGGAAACAGGGCTCGAAAGCCTGCGACCAGGTCGCGGCTCGGGATGCCTGGCATGGCGCCATCGGTGCACAGTAAGTCGAACGGGGTGCGGTGACGGCGCGCCAGCGCGAGCGCTTGTTGTCCGTTCTCGGCCTCGACCACCGTGTGGCCCTGGCCACGCAGGGTGTGCACGATCAGGGCGCGCGCCGAGGGCTCGTCTTCGGCAACCAGGATGGTGGCTCGCCGCGTCGGCGTCAGCAGCGGCGTCTGCTCCGCCACCGGCGACTCGTGTGCCGCTTGCGGAAGCAGCACGGTGAAGGTGGTGCCCTTGCCCAGCTCGCTCGTGACTGAGACCTGACCTGACGACTGCTGCACGATGCCGTACACCGACGACAGCCCGAGCCCCGTGCCGAGCTCTCCTTTGGTGGAGAAGAACGGCTCGAAGGCGTTCTTCAGGGTGTGTTCGTCCATGCCCAAGCCGGTGTCGCGCACGGTCAGCTCGAGCCAGCGCTCGGCCTTGGTGGGACGCTGTTCGTGGGGAGCCACGTTCGACACGGCACGCACACCGATGGACAGCTCGCCACCGTTGGGCATCGCATCGCGCGCGTTGAGGCACAGGTTGAGCAAGAGCTGATAGAGCTGGTCCGGATCGGCCCACACCGGTGGCCCGCCGGCTTCGAGCTGGGTCACGAGTCTGACGCTGTCTGGCAGCACGCTGGCCAGCGACTCGCGCACACGTGCGACGACGGCTGCGAGCGCGACGGACTTGGGCACGTTGACGGCTTTGCGGCCGAACGCGAGCAGCTGCTGGGTGAGCCTCGCCGCGCCACTGGCGGCGGTGGCGATCTGGTCGAACGCACGCAGCTGCTCGTCGCGCGGCATCGCCTTGGCGCGCAACAAGTCGGTCCAGCCGAGCACGATGAACAGCGCGTTGTTGAAGTCGTGCGCGACGCCGCCAGCCAGCCGCCCGAGCGCCTCCATCTTCTGCATCTCGACCAGACGCTGGTTGGCTTCGGCGAGCGCCTGTTGTGCGCGCTCGCGTTGCTCTCGCTCGGCGCGCAGCTGCAAGAGTGCTGCGGTGCGCACGGCGAGCGTTCGCTCCACACGCGACACCACGAACATCACTGCGATGGCCAAGATGCCTGCGAACAGACCGAACGAGAACGCAGTGCGAACCCAGTTGCTGAACAGCGTGACCTGACTCGACTCGACGGCGACCCAACGACCACCGTTGTTGCCGTGGAGCCAGCCCATTCCCAGGAAGCCGCCGATCATCGTCGCGTACGCAACGACGAGCGCACGACGTCCGAGTAGCAGCCCGGCGACCACCACCACGATGGCAGAGCCGACGCCGGGACCGACTTGGTAACCCACGCGCACCAACGCGAGCCACGAGATGGCGGTCACCCCAAACAGCAAGACCGACGCGCGCAGTCGGTAGGGCCAGCGGCGAAAAAAGCAGCCCGCGAGCACGATGGCGTACGTGATGACCACCAACGAGGTCCAGTCGAGCCGCTTGTAGCTACCCGTCTGGATGATGAGTGGGGGCAGCGAGATGGTCATCAAGACTGCGGTCGTGCGCAGCAGACCGTCGAGCAGATGAAGACGCCAGGCGGGCGCCGAAACGTCATCTTCGGCGTTGCTTTCCGCGGTCACGACTGCAGTGTAGATCGCGCCGGCCGGGGGCGCGCGCAAAGACGGCCGCCGCTGGCGATGGACACCGCGCAGGGCTTGCTCTTCGGGGACGTCGTGGGGCGCCGAGCTCTACAGCGAGCGGGCCCAACTGGGGACAGACAGCTGCGATGAGATAGCTGACACAAGGCTGTCAGTGAGGCGCGGCAGGGTACGAGCGACGCAGCAACCGGGACCTACTGATCCCTCTCGGGGAGGAGTCATCATGAGCGAAGAAATCATTCTCTACACCAATCCCATGTCACGTGGCCGCATCGCCCACTGGATGCTCGAAGAGGTGGGCGCACCCTATCGCATCGAGCTGGTCGACTTCGATCGCGGGACACAAAAAGATCCGGGATTCTTGAAGCTCAACCCGATGGGCAAGGTGCCCACCATCGTTCATCGAGGCGTCGTCATCACCGAGGCCGCGGCCATCTGCACGTACTTGGCCGATGCGTTCCCAAAGGCCGGTCTTGCGCCTGCGATCGACGATGCGCGGCGCGGGACGTATCTGCGCTGGCTGTTCTTTGGGGCAGCCTGCGGGGAGCCCGCGCTCACCGACAAAACCTCTCCGCGCACCAACCCTCCTCCCAGTCGTTCGGTAGGCTACGGAAGCTACAAAGACGTGCTCGACACGCTCGAGTACGCACTCGAGCCGGGCCCCTATCTCCTCGGCGCGGACTTCAGCGCTGCCGACGTGTACGTGGGCTCCGTGATCGGCTGGGGTCTCATGGCCGGGAGCATGGAGCCGCGGCCTTTGTTCCGCGAGTACAACGAACGTCTGACCCAGCGACCGGCGATGTTGCGCATGAACGCGAAGTGTCAGGAGCTCGCTGCGCAGCTGAAGCGCTGAGCCGCTGGTCGCAGCGGACGAGAGTGGTCAGGCGCGTGCGGTCTTCTTCTTCCCGGGGGGCTGCTCGCGCTCGAGCGCTCTCTCCAGGCCGTCCAAGATCAGGTCGAGGCCGTAGTCGAACTCGTGGCCGAACGAGTAGCCCGGCTTGAGCACGTGCTCGGCCGTGAGCTCGGTGAGGTACGGATAGGCGCCCGGCGGGAACATCTCGAAGATGGCGGCGGCCACCTCGTGCGTCTCCTCGGGGGACTGGAACGGGAGGTTGAGCTCGGTGTGCACGAAGCCAAAGATGTAGCTGTCGAGGACGGCATACGCGTGCGCCGTGAGGGCGATCGAGAAGCCTCCCCTACGTAGGTAGCCGAGCACCGCATCGTGGTGGGTGAGCGTGGCGACCCCCGGCGAGGTGCGCGACTCGAGGACGCGCAGCGCCCACGGATGGCGGAGCAAGACCGCGCGCACGGAGGCTGCGCGCGCGCGCATCGCGCACTTCCAGTCGAGTGTGATGGGGGGCAGCTCCATCTCGGCGAACACGATGTCGACGATGCCATCCAAGATGGCGTCCTTGTTGGGCACGTGGTGATAGAGCGACATCGCCTCGACGCCGAGGCACTCTGCAAGCTTGCGCATGGTGAGCTGCTCGAGCCCGCCAGCGTCGGCCAAACGCAACGCCTCTTGGAGGGCACGCTCGCGACTGACCGGGAGGCGAGCGGGCTTCCCGCGTCGCTCTGTCTTTCGTTTGCCTGTCGGCATCTTCAGCCTTGACACCTTACGTCGTAAGGCTCAGGGTGTCAACGAACCTTACGGCGTAAGTCTAGTGCATCAGGAGCGAACGATGGAGACGATCACGAGTGGCGCAATCGGCGAGTCCCCCGTCCACGTGGGCGTCCACGACGCGCATCCGCCCATGCGCGCGGTCGTGCAATCTGGCTACGGCTCGAGCGACGTGCTGCGCGTCGGCACGCTGGCGCGACCGCGCGCCGGAGCGGGAGAGGTGCTGGTGCAGGTGCGAGCGGCCGGCCTCGACCGGGGCACGTGGCACCTGATGACCGGTCGGCCCTACTTGATGCGGATCATGGGGTTCGGTTTCTTCGCGCCCAAAAATCCTGTGCCCGGGCTCGACGTGGCGGGCACGGTGGTCGAGGTCGGACCCAACGTCACCCGCTTCCGCGTAGGCGACGCCGTGTTTGGCATCGCTCGCGGTTCCTTCGCGGAGTACGCGCCCGCTCTCGAAGACAAGCTTGCGCACAAGCCGACGAACCTCTCGTTCGAGCACGCTGCCGTGCTCAGCGTCTCCGGGTCGACCGCACTGCAGAGCCTGCGCGACGCGGGCAAGCTGCAGGCTGGCGAGCGTGTCTTGATCGTGGGCGCTTCGGGCGGCGTGGGCAGCTATGCGGTGCAGCTCGCCAAACACTTCGGCGCCGAGGTCACGGGCGTGTGCAGCAGCAAAAAGGTCGAGTTCGTGCGCGGTCTGGGTGCCGATCACGTCATCGACTACACGCAGCGCGACTTCGCCGACGGCGGCACGCAGTACGACCTGATCCTCGACATCGGTGGCAACACACCGCTCAGTCGCCTGCGCCGCACTCTCACTGCAGCGGGCAGGCTCGTCTTCGTGGGGGGCGAAGACGGGGGCGACTGGAGCGCAGGCTTCGGTCGGCAGCTGCTGGCACTGGCGCTGTCCCCGTTCGTGCGACAGCGCTTTGCGATGGTGATGGCGCGCGAGCACTACGCCGACTTCGAGCAGCTCGCCGCGCTGACGGCGTCGGGAGCGCTGACGCCCGCCATCGATCGTCAGTGTGACCTTGCGGGTGTGGTCGAGGCTCTGCGCGATCGCGAAGCCGGCAAGGTGCGCGGCAAGGTGCTGATCACGGTCGCGTGAAACGCGGTTCCTCTGCGCGATCAGCCGATCGTCTCCAAGAACGCCTTCGAGTCCGACACGGCCCCGAACACACCGCCCTGCATCTTGACCATGTGGAACGCGGCGGCGTGGTTGCCCGGGTCGGTCGCACCACAACAATCGGACAAGATCAGGCACTCGAAGCCGCGGTCGTTCGCTTCGCGCATCGTGGTGTGCACACAGACGTCGGTGGTGATGCCGGTCAGCACGATGTTCCGCACGCCGCGCAGGCGCAGCAGCATCTCGAAGTCGGTCGCGTAGAAGGTGCCCTTGCCCGGCTTGTCGATCACCGGCTCGCCCGGTGCAGGGGCCAGCTCCGGGATGATGTCCCAGCCCTCTTGTCCCCGAATCAACACCTTGCCACACGGCCCCGGGTCGCCGATGCCGGCGCCGATCTGACGCGAGCGCCAACGTTTGTTGGCTGGCAGATCGGACAAGTCAGGCCGATGACCTTCGCGGGTGTGAAAGATGTGGTAGCCGCGCTCGCGCATCCGCTTCAGCACGGACTGGATGGGCTCGATGGGCGCGCGCAGCGGCGTGATGTCGTAGCCCATCAGCTGGACGTACCCGCCCGATCCACAAAAGTCGGTCTGCATGTCGATGATGACGAGTGCCGTGTTCTCAGGCCTGAGGTCGCCATCGAATGGCCAAGCGTAGGGCTCTGAGCCCTTGATGGTCCGCTGCATGAGCTGCTCCTGTTGGGGGTAGCGTTCGAGACACGTCGATCAAAGCGCGCACTTGGGGGCGCGAGCTATCACTTACTCGCTCGCACGCGGACGAGTCACGCCCTTTGACGTGTATGGGGCGCACCGGCCTGGAGCGTAGCCAGCCGCGGATTTCGTCACCACATCGGCAAGGCATCATGTGCGCTGGGCAGTGTTTTAAACGGTTTCGTCACATCTTCGAAATGAGGCGACTGCAAGGTCCGACGGCCATGTGTCAGCCGCCAGCCCACTCATTACGACGAGGTTGTGCGCGTTGGCTGTGGCCATCTGTCCAAGCGAGGTCAGTTCGATGAGAGCAGCCGAGACCGTCCCGACGATCTGTGTTCAGGTT
>JBEGTL010000268.1:0-10650 GCA_041179425.1 Pseudomonadota bacterium
TCGACCACCAGCGCCGCCACCCCGTGCAGCATGGACCAGTGCACCATGCCGAGGCGCGCCGCGTTGCCCTCGGCCATGACCCCGGCCTGCTGCGCGCCACGGATCGCTCCGCACAACAGGTCGAACACCGCCTGGTCGGCCTGGGTGAGCGAGGGGTAGCGGCGCTTGTCCCCCATCTCGGCGCCAAACATCACTCGGAATTGCGAGGAGTGATTGCGGGCGAACCGAACGTAGTGGACGCCGATGACCTCGAGCGCGTCTTCGGCCGAAACGCCCACCAGCGCCTGCTCGATGTCGGCGCGCAGCCGCACGAACCCGTCTTCGGCCAGGGCCGCGAGCAGCGCCTCTTTGTCGGCAAAGTGGCGGTAGGGCGCGGCGTGGGTGACTCCGGCCCTGCGCGCCGCCTCACGCAGGGTGATGCCTGCCGGGCCGTGCTCTTTGACCAGCTCGAAGGCTGCCTCGACCAGGGCCCGCCGCAGGTCCCCGTGATGGTAGCGGCCACCTTTGTCCGCGACCTTACTGACAGCCACCACAATTTGCTCTTTGGACCGGGCCACTGCTCACGTGTACGTTGGGGCGAACCGCTTGGCAAATCGCGGAAAACTGCTCGACCAAAGGACGGAACAGTTGATTTATCGACTCGAGGAGCGGCGCGTCGTCCGCCACGGCGAGACCTTCGTTGCACCCAACGCCACCGTGATCGGCTCGGTGGTCCTGCACGAGTGGTCGAGCGTGTGGTTCAACGTGGTGATCCGCGGCGACAATGATCCGATCGTGATCGGACCCGAGAGCAACATCCAAGATGGCTCGGTGCTGCACACCGACGAGGGCGTCCCACTCACGATCGGCCGTGGCGTCACCGTCGGGCACAAGGTGATGTTGCACGGCTGCACCATCGGTGACTACTCGCTGATCGGCATCAACGCCGTCATCCTCAACCGCGCGCGCATCGGCGCGAACTGCATCATCGGCGCCAATACGTTGATCACGGAGGGCAAGGAGATCCCGGCCGGCTCCATGGTGATGGGCTCGCCCGGCAAGGTCGTCCGACAGCTCACCGACGTCGAGCGAGTAAGGTTGATGGCATCCGCAGCAGGCTACGTCGTCAACGCCCGCCGCTTCCTGCACGGCCTCGCCGAAGATTCGCAGTGAAGAACCGCTGAGACAAGACCGATAAAAGCTCGCCACATGCTCCCTGCACCCGCCGACCACCAGTCTCAGGCGGGTTCGGGTGGGTCGTCGCCGAACAGCGTGCCCACGGCGAGCTCGACGGCCTCGAACGGTTCGGCACGCACCAGCTCGCCGCGTTCTGCGCGCAGCAGCGTGACGTAGCCATCCGGATGCCAGCGCATCGCGGTCAACGTTGCGTCTCGCGGGTCCACGAGCCAGTAGTGGGGCATCGCCACGCGATGGTAAGGGCGCAGCTTCTTGACGGTGTCGTCGTTCGCATTCGAGCTGGAGACGACTTCGCAGACCCAGTCGGGACGCAACGAAACCGGCGTACCGGTCGGGCGCGCAGGAGCTCGCTCACGGCGCCAGCCGAGCACGTCAGGACGCACGATCTCTCCGCTCTCGAGCAGCACCTCGACTTCGGTTGCGATCCACCAGCCGCCCGGACCACCACCTCCGCCCGGTTTACGCTGAAAGCTGGGCCGAACGGCCGCTACGATGCCGGCCTGTGCATCGCCATGCTCTCCGGAGGGGGCCGCTTTGGGGACCAGCTCACCGGCGATCAGCTCATGGAAGCGGTCTGCCTCCGGGATGGCCCAGAAGTCCTCTTGGCTGGCGGCGCGGCGCGCGGACTGCGACATGGTCACGCTCAATCTATCGCAGCTCTTCGCTGACAGCCACGGTCGGTATGGGCGTAGCCGCGCGAGGGCGGCCGAGCGCATGAGCTCCGAGAGGGGCCGCCGGTAGATTCAGGCTTCGACTTTGAACCGTACGTTCCCGTGATAATCCAGCGTTACAGCTATCTACAAGCGTGTAACCAGGCTCCGGCGAGGATAGATGGGATGAAGCGGCCGGCCTCCACGACGTGGTAGCATGGTAGCCCCAGAGGTAGCGCGCCATCACAGCCGCAAGTGGAGGCCGACCATGGAAAAGATTGGCGTCGACGTGCACAAGGTCGCAACCCAGGTGTGCGTGTTGACGGAGAACGGGGAGTACCGAGAGCAGTGGATACGCACCGATCGAGATGCGCTTTGCGCGTTCTTCGCCGAGCGGCCTCGAGCGCGCATTCTGCTGGAGGCGGCCACCGAGAGCGAGTGGGTTGCGCGTCACCTGGAGTCACTGGACCACGAGGTGATCGTGGCCGACCCCAACTTCGCCCCATGTACGCCAGCAGCAGCCGCAAAGTAAAGACCGACAAGCGTGACGCAGGGGCGCTTTGCGAAGCGTGCCATCTTGGCGCGTATCGCCCCGCTCACCGCGCAAGCGACGCGAGTCGGCTGTTGCGCAAGCATCCCACCGCACGCGAAGTGCTCGTTCAGACGCGCTCGCGCATGATTTCCCTGTGCCGCTCTCTGTTGCGCCAAGGGGGAATCCGTGTGCCCGGTGGCGGCGCACCGAGCTTTGCAAAACGCGTCCGAACGCTCGAGCTGCCGAAGCTTTTTCGCGATGCCAGCGAGCCGCTGCTCACGGCGCACGAGTAGGTGTGCGCGCAGATCGAGCTAGTCGACAAGAACGTGGCACTCGCCGTCGCAGACGACGAGCGCGTCCAGCGACTCACGACAGTGCCAAGCGTCGGGCCTGTGACTGCGGTCACCTTAATCGCGCTCGTCGATGACATCGCGCGCTTCGAATCCGCGGACAAGCTGCAGAGCTACCTCGGGCTTGTTCCCAGAGAGTACAGCTCAGGAGAGAAGCAACAGCGCGGACACATCACCAAGACCAAGACCGGCAACAGAAGAATGCGTTCGCTACTCGTCGAATGCGCATGGGGCATTCTGCGCAGACAAAATCCTAGCAGCGAGCTCCTCGGCAACTGGGCTGTGCGCATTGCGGCGCGACGGGGCAAACGCATCGCCGCTGTGGCCATCGCGCGCAAGCTCGCGGGCATCTTGTTCGCGATGACAAAACACGCGCGCGCTTTCGAGCCTGACAGGCTCAAGCTCGCTGCACCCCCTGCAAGCCGCCGCCTAACGAGCGCAATACCGACCCTCACTGCAACAAAGGATCCCGCCCACAACGCTAACCCATCTGCATCAAAACGCGGTGGAACACGTCCGGAGGTCGAGTGCGGTGTAGTTCCTGGCTGATGCTGAGAGCCGACGGACAGAATGCACCGACCTCCGTTCGAACCCACCCTGGGCCGCGGACACGGATGCTGCCCGCCTTGTCGAGCGCGAACAGAAGGCTGAAAGCCACCTCGTCGTCCGGGATGAGGCCAAAACAGACGACCTCAAGCCCGCTGGCGATCAGTGCACGCGGCCGATGCCCTTCGAGAGAAAGCGTTCCCGGCTGGGGGCGGCGCTGGGGGCGGCGCTTCGGGTGGTGCTTACCGAAAGCACTGGCGGGGGCAGTGGGCCGTCGATCTCGTTGCAGACGATCGCCTTGAGATCGATGTTGCGCCGGCCGAGGTCGTTCAACCTGCGCGGCTCGCCCGTGACCGGATCGGAGATGCTGATGCCGGTCATGAAGCCCGACAGCGCCGCCACCTCGCCTGGGAAGCGAGGGTTGACGTGCAAAAAGGACGTGCCCGTCTCTTCGGCCGAGTGGCAGCCGTTGCAGGTGTTGAGCGAGAAGCGGAAGCGCGCCTCGGGATTGACGATGCCGCTCGAGCCCCACGCCGCCAGGTCGTTGAACGACGAGCCGCCGAGCAAGCGCGTGTTCTGAAAGACCTCAGGCACCACGTGCTGCTCGACCAAGATCGCCGCTTCGTTTTGGTTGACGTAGTCCGCAACCAACTGGCTGTCGTTCATGAAGCTAGTGTCGGGCGTGAGCTCGACGGGACTCTGCACAAACATGCCCGTGCTGGGCGAGATGGTGAATTCGACCCATCCAACTTGGCCACGCCGAAATCGACGACCTTGGCTGTTGGCAGCAGCGCGCCCTTCGTCCTAACGAGAAAGATGTTGTGCGGCTTCAGGTCGCGGTGGATGACTCCCTCGTCGTGTGCCGCCGCCACCCCTGCTAGCGCCGGCATGAGCAGCGAGATGAACTCCGAGATCTTCGGCTGGCGATTGCGCCGCAGGTAGGCCCGCAGCGTCTCGCCATGCAAGAGCTCCATCACGAGGAACAGCGCCTTTTCGTCCTGAACGATATCGTAGACATCGACCACGTTCGGGTGGCTCAGCCGGGCCGCGGATTGCGCCTCGCGTAGCAACCTCGTCGACGAATCTGGATTCGCGGCGATGTGCGGGTGCATCCACTTGAGCGCGACCAGCTTGCCGGTGACTATGTTCTGCGCTCGAAAGACAGCGCCCATCGCCTTCACCAATGGGAGCGACGATTCGGTATCTGTTTTCCAGAACAGTGCCAGCGGTAGGAACGCTCACGCCCTCAGCTCCACGTCGCCTTGGTATCGAAAAATCGGCGTTGGCGCCCGATCCCGCCTCGGCGCGGTGCACCAGACGTGCGACTTTGTGCCTGAGCGGTGCTTGAGGGTCAAGGTTCTGTGCAAGCGCAGCAGTGCGGCCACCGAGCCGAGACCTGTCCGGACAGACCGCACAAAGAGTCAGCTTTATACGTCGGGACCCTGACGGAGAGCGGCAGCCAGTTCGCGACTGGAGCAGCCACAGGGCGCAGGCAAAGACACTCAAGACCGAATGCGCCCCACCGCCGGTCCCTGATCGCATCGTCCATGGGGACGTCAGAGGTCGCCTCGCGCACGCGAGTGAACTCCCGAGCCGCCACCTTGTCGTTCGGTGTGGTTTGTGCAACCTGCGGGCCAAGATGAAAGCCTGTCGCTGCGACTCGAGTGCGATCACATGGCCCTTGCTGCTCGCGGTCACGCTCGTGGCAACCACGTGGCCAAGCGGTCGGAGCGCGGCACAGCTTGCGCCCGACGACGCGACGCGCGCGACTGCACGTCAGCTGGGTGAGCAGGGCATCGAAGCCTACTGGGCCGAAGACTACCGGGCAGCCGAAGAGAAGCTGGACAGGGCGTATCTGCTGCTCGCCGTACCGACGCTGGGGCTGTGGTCCGCGCGCGCGCGTGCGCGCCTCGGGCACCTGGTGGAGGCCGCCGAGCGCTATCGCGACACCGCACGTGCGTCGGAGGCCATCGGCAACAGTACCGCGCAACGGGAAGCGCAGCGCACCGCTGCCGACGAGCTGACCACCTTGTCGCTACGGATCCCGAGCCTGACGATTCGGCTCGGTGATACCGGCGACGTCGTCAGAGTCCCGCCCCGATGGGGCCTCCACACCTTTCTTCGGAGAGCGTCATGCTCAGCACCATGTCCCCCGTGAAACCCAGTGGCCGTAGTCCTACCGCCGAACGGACCGTTCTCGCTCCTCCCTCGCGAATCCCCTGGACCCAAGACCTCGTGCTGCTCGTGATCTCGATCCTTCCATGCGCCGCGCACGCGGACATCGCCCCCGGGCCCATGCGGGCAAGTCCCTCGGTCGAGCTCACGGTCGACGGGCTGGGCCCGAACCACGTGTTGTTCACACGCGAAAGCCTGTCGGCCGTGTTCACGGACGGCCGCCGCCCACTGCGGGTCTTTTGGGCAGCGCGCCTCCCCTATCTGCACTTGATGGAGAAAAGGCCTTCGAAGCGTGGCTCAAGGCGCATCCGCCTGCGCCCCGGTGGCGCGCCCAGATCGACGAGCTCATCGCGAGCGCAGCCGCCGTCACCTGCTCCCTGCGATCCGCCGACGACCAGGCGCCACGCGCTCCGGGCGACGACCCGGAGTATGCAACGGGCCATCCGGTTCGCGTTCACTACGCGCTCACAGAAGCGAGTCCGACCCGTTGCGTCATGCGCGAGGTCGGCATGACTGACGCGGGCGCAGCGCAGCTTCCCACCTCTGAGAAGGCGCGCGGTCGGCTTCACGGCCGCGGCGGCTGTACGCTGTTCAGCGGCCGCAGCGAGCACGGCAGTCTCGAGCTCGCACTGCTCGGCTTGTTTTGTCTGTTGGCGCACTGTCGTAGCGCGTCGCAGGTCGTGGGTGCCCGCCGCGGTGCGCCGTGATCCCTGCGCGACCGGACGACCGCTTCGACCCGCTCGCCGCGCGACTGCTCTCTCCTTTCGATGCTTTGCGCGCGGGGGCGCTGCGCCTCTTCGCAAGACCTCTCGCGCCGCTCATCGCCGAGCCCAACCTGCGCCACGCGCTGCTCGGGAGCGCGAGCGTCGTCGCCGCGTTCGCCCTTGCCTACGTCGCGCCCCTGTCGCTGCTCGCGGTCGGGCCCCTGCTGCTCGGCGTGCCGCACCTCGTGGCCGATGTCCGCTACCTGGTGCTGCGCCGCGGCCTGCTGTCTCTTCGTTGGTCGATCGCGCTGGTGCTTCTGGCTCTCCTGGCCGCGCCCTTCGTTCGCGGCGTCGCGATCGCGGGCGTGGCGCTGGTGGCGAGCGGCATCGTGGCGCGAGGCACCGCGCAGCGCCGGCTCGCGACGGCTCTACTCGGCGCCCTGCTGCTCGGGCTCGATGCAAAGCTGGGCCGCACCGCCGCCATCGTCTTCGCGCATCTTCACAATGGGGTCGCGCTCGCCCTGTGGTGGTGGCTGCGGCCCGCGCGCGATCGCAGAGCTCTGGTCGTGCCTCTTTTGGCGTTGACGGGGGCTGTGGCGCTCCTGAGCGGCATGCTGGACCCTCAGGTCGCGATCTTCCGCATCACGGAGGAGAGCGGCTTCTTCTCTCTGTCTGCGATGGTAAGTATGCTCGGGCCGGTCGCCGACCCGGTCCTCGGCGTGCGCTTCGTGTTGCTGTTCGCCTTCGGACAGTCCGTTCACTACCTGGTGTGGCTGCGGCTGGTGCCGGACGACCTGCGAGGCCGCCGCGCGCCGCGCTCCTTCACCGCCAGCTTCCGCGCGCTGCGCGGCGACCTCGGCCTTGTGGTCCTGGTCGGTACTCTGCTCGTGTGGGGCGCGCTGATCACGTCGGCGTCCGTCGATGCGGAGGCAGCGTGGTGCGCGTACATGCGTCTGGCGACCTTTCATGGTCCGCTCGAGCTGGCGTGTATGGGGCTCGCGTTCGCCGAGCGGCGTGCGCCATGAGCGAAGCATTGGTGGCAGCGTGGGCGCGCGCGTTCCTGGTGACGCAGCTAGTGGAAGCGCCGGTCTATCACTTCGGTTTCGGGGCGCCGCTGTCGGCCGCGTTGGCCGCGAGCACGCTGACCCACCCCATCGTGTGGTTCGTGTTCTTTGGTCCGTTCGAGCCGCTCGCGTCGCTGTCATACGGGCAGCGCCTGGTTCTCGCTGAGGTGTTCGCTTGGCTCGTCGAGGCACTGCTCCTCTGCGTGTGGACCGGGCGTCGCCGAGCGCTCGCGTGGTCGCTACTTGCGAACGGTAGCAGCGTGGCGATGAGTTACGCGCTGCGCGCCATGTTTGGTTTTCCGTGAGTCGCGCGGCGGGAGCCGAGCAAGCGCCATACTTCCAGGAGCGGGACCTCGTCCGCGTCGACAATCCTCGCTGGAGTGATGGCAATCTGGAGTCTCCGCGCAAGAAACGCAGCGCCGTCGAGAGCTCGTCAGCTATACCGCGGCATGCTGTCTCTCAAGCGTGCCCGCAGTGCCACTTTTTTGGCGCTATGGCTTATGACTCTCGCCGGCACGACGGACGCCCGTGCCGATGTCCCTCCGGAACCGGGTTTTAGGTACGTCAGCTTCTACTTCAGCGTCGTGGGCCTGACGGCGGCGCCCGAGCACGTGTTGCTCGCGTATCCTACGAGCGATTCGGGTGCGCCATCCTCCGAGCTCACCGTGGTTACCGAGAGTCTGCAGACGAAGCTCGGAAGGCGCTCGCCAGACCCTTACCTTTACCTCGTCAAGCAAGCGGAGTTCGAGCAGTGGCGTGCGTCTCATCCCGCACGGCTCGACGCAGGTAGACGCGACGCAGATGCGGAAGCGCTCGTGAAGGGGCCGCTCGTGGTGCCGTGCAATGTCAGGGTCCGGGTGCAGCACAAGCTCCCCACGTCCGACCCAAGATATGTGATCACGAAGAAGTTCGAGCTCGTCGAAGGCAATGACAAGAGCTGCGTCGTGCGCGAGCTGAGCAAGCCCGAACCCTCGTCGACACCCGAGCATAGAACTCTCGTTGCGAGCGGTTGTGGTGGTTGCACGAGCACGAACCACGTGTCCTCGAAAAGTGGAATTGCGCTGCTTGCCGCGATTGGCCTTTTCCTCACTCGCGCACGACGACGCAAAGAAGGCCGTCGAGCGCCCTGACCCATTCTTGCCCGTTCAGCATCATCGCTGCGGCCAAAATAGTTCTTGGCATTCATCGTTCTTGAACTCGTAGAAGAACCTGTAGAGCCTCGCGTTAGGTCGTGATCCACCGCGCCTTCCCTCTCGCTCTATGCAGTCGGTGGATCGACTGAGACGTTGGCCGAGTTCGGGACGTGGGCGTGGTGGACGAGCGCGAGAGGGCTCGTCGGTTCAGCATCGGGCGACGGAAAGGGTGAGCCCACGCGTCTGATCCACGCGCGGGCTCGTGTCGACGATGCAAGTGTCCTGGAAGATACCGGTCGCCGACGACCGGTATGTAGCTGATCGCGCGTGGGAGCGCGCGGTGCTGTGTGCGTGCCCCATGCATCCGGACGGTGGCTGCGGGCTGCAGCGGCTCGGCACGTACAGCCGGGTGTCGCCAGCCGGCACGCGCGTGGCGCGTTGGTGGTGCCCGGTCGCGCGCAAATCCATAAGCCTTCTGTCGGAGTTTCTTGCGGCGCGCATGTCGGGCACGCTGGACGAGGTGGAAGCAGTGGTGGCGGCGGTCGAGCAGGCCGGCGGTGTGGCAGCAGCGCTCGAGGCGGTGCACCCGGCCGACGCCGAGGACGCGGTCGGACTGCAGGGTGCCCTGCGGTCGATGCGGCGCCGTGTTGGTGCGGTGCGCTCCGTGCTTCTGGCCATCATCACGCTGCTGCCCGAGCGCTTCGCCGGCGTGATGGCCACGATCACGAGCTTGCGCGCAGCGCTGTCGACGCGTCGTGTGTTGGTCGCGTAGCGCGAGGTCGCCGCCCAGCATCTGCACGCACTGCCGACGCCGCTCGGATTTGCTGCACGAGTTCACGCGTGAAAGGAGCTTGATAGCGAGGGTCCACACGAAATGGGCGCTGTGCGCCGAGCCGGCATTCACAAGGCTGCCGCTGCCCGCACCGGAATCGACCGGCGCAGTGCAGCGACAGGAGACCTGCGTGCAGACGACGAATGAAACTGTGCTTGCTGATGTGGACGAAGCGCGCCGGGAGGTGGCGCTGTTCCGCTATGGCGCAATCGCCGACCTGACTCATCTCGAGCCGCATCACCGCGGCCTCTACGCGCTGCTGAAGGACAAGGCCGAGCGCGAGTACACCATCCCCGGCTCGCTGCGCCGCCGCGTCGCCACGGAGACCATCCGTGGCTGGCTGCGGGCGTACCGCAGCGGCGGGTTCGACGCACTGGTGCCACGTGCACGCAGCGACCAGGGCAGCGCGCGCTCCATCGCCCAGCCCGTCGTCGACCTGCTGTGCCAGCTCAAAGAGGATGACCACGCACTGAGCATTCCGGCTCTGATCAAGGTTGCGCGCGAGCGCCATGTAGACCTCGTCAGCGACGAGGTCGTGCTCGCCGAGTCCACCGTGCACAGGATGCTCGCCAAGCGCGGTCTGATGAAGAAGCGCCCCGAAGATCCGACCAGTAAAGACAGGCGCCGCTTCCTGCGCGAAGCTGCAGGCGACCTGTGGATGAGCGACGTGATGTACGGACCCAAGATCCAAGACGCCGGCCAAGTCCGTCAGACCTACCTGATCGCCTTTGTCGATGACGCCACGCGCATGATTCCGTTCGCCACCTTCGCCTTCTCGGAGGGCGCCATCGCCTACCTGGTCGTGCTCGAGCAAGCGATTCGTCGGCGCGGCGTCTGTACGTCGACAACGGCGCGGCGTTTCGCTCGCGCCAGCTCGCGCTCGGTGCGCCAAGCTCGGCATCGCGCTCATCCACGCCAAGCCCTACACGCCGCAGGGCAAGGCCAAGATGGAGCGCTGGTTTCGCACGGTGCGCATGCAGTACCTCGCCACGCTCGCACCCGAACACGAGACATCGCTCGACGCGATGAACCGAGCGCTCTCGGCGTGGATCGAGGGCGAATACCACCACGCTCCGCACCGTGGCCTCGGCGACGAATCGCCTGCAGACAAGTGGGCACGTACCAGCGACGGCGTCCGCATGCCCGAAGCGAACGTCGGCGAACATTTTCTTGCCGAGCAAAAGCGCCGCGTGCAGAAGGACCGCACCATCACGCTGGATGGCGTGGCCTTCGAGGTCGACGCCGCCCTGGTCGGGGGAGCGCGTGCTCCTGCGCTATGACGCTGGCAAGGCGCGCGACAAGCGCGTGGTCGAGGTCTGGTATCAGGGCCGGCGTGTCAAGATCGCGCGCCGCGTCGACGTGCTCGCCAACTGCTTCGTCAAACGCAACGCCACCACGCGCGCCATCCAGTTTCCGAAGGCCGCAGCCGACTACGAGGTGCCCGAGGGCCTGTCCTTGCGCGAGCTGGTCGATCCTTCGTACGGCATC
>JBEGTL010000269.1:0-10643 GCA_041179425.1 Pseudomonadota bacterium
GCACAATTCGTCCTGCCGCCCAGGCGCTCCGAACGACGCTACCCGAGAGTTGTCAAAATCAAGATGAGCAAATTCAAACGAAAACGCGCGAAAACCCCGCCATTGGTCACTAACTGAACGGCATTGGGCTTAGCCCGCTCGGGTCCTTTGAGGAGTGGTCGGCGCTCATCCGCAATGCCCTCGTGTGGCTCGGGCTACCCGATCCGCTCGACACGCTCAAAGGCGAGGCTGAGATCGACCCCGAAACGGAGGCGCTCCGGTCACTGCTGCTCGGACTGGAGTTGCTCACAACAAAGGGCGCTGCCACGTCGCAGCGAATCCTTGACGCGATCTCCCATCCGCCAGATCCGGTTAGTGGGACGCGTCCGAATGGGCCGCTCGCGGCTGCCATCGGCGAGCTCGTCGCATCGAGTCGCCCTACAGCGGCGCAGCTTAGCCGGGCGCTTGCGCCGTTTGTGAGCCGCGTGCTCGATGGCCGCAAGCTGGTCAGGAAGCGTACTCACGACGGGTGGGTGTGGTCAGTCATCCGCCAGGACGACTCCGATCGCGGCAGCAGTGGCGGAAGTGACGATGAATCCTGCTTCGAGCGCTGAGGCAGGAGAAGAAAAATGCCCCCTTCCTCCGTTCAGCGACCCCGACGGGTCGTCACCACCGTCACCACGGTCACCACCGTCACGCCGCGAGCTTGCACGTCCAGTCGTGGACCAGCACGCTCGCGAGGAGCCGCCGCGCTGCGGGGCGAGAAGGTGAGCCGGTGATGGCGGGCGATGGCAACGATCGTCTGGAGCGGCTCGTCGCCGCACTGGAGTCGCTGGTGAACGCGGTCAATCGGCTCGTGCAGATGCTCGAGGCAAAGCAGAAGAGAAGCAAAGATGCGTCGGCCAGCAGGCTGCAACGTCCGGTACTACACAAGCCGATCGTCGTCACTCCGATCGTTGAGGCCGCGGTGAAACGAGCGCTTGCCCGACTGACCAGGTGATTGCTAGGGGGACCCCATGCGGCGCGAGCACGGCACGATTGAGAAGCGCAAGGGCAGGTACCGGGCAAGAGCGAGAGCAGGCGACGATCGGCCGACGCTGGGCTCCTTTGCGACCGAAGAGGAGGCTGACGCGGCGCTTGCTCTGTTCGCCGAGAAGTACCGCGAGGTCGCGCCGACCGTTGGTCAGACCGTACGCTCGTGGGGCCGCAAGTACCTCGACGAGCGCGAGCTCGGTGGGGTGTACCGGGCCGTTCAGAAAGACCGGTACGTGTGGCGGCGAATCGACGCCTCGCTCTTCGCGGACTTGCCACTTGCGGCCGTCACCACGCGCGACATCCGCGACTGGGTTGCCGCGCAGCTGCGCACGAAGTCTGAGCGCACCGGCAAGACACCGGGTCGGCAGACCGTGGTCAACGCGCTGAACCTCCTCCGCGTCGCGCTCGAGCAAGCGTGCCACTCTGGCTCGCTGGAGCAGAACCCGGCCAACGGCGTTCGAGTTCCACGTATCGCGCGCACGAAGGAAGCGTGGACATGGCTGCGCACCGATGAGATCGCGAAGCTGCTCAGCGAGAGCGTCGACGTCGGGCCGCGCTGCCTGTTCGCCTTCGCGATCTTCACCGGCTTGCGCGCCGGCGAGATCTTCGGGCTCAAGTGGAGCGACATCGACAGCACGCGGAACGTCGCCGCGATCTGCCGCTCATGGCAAGGCGCTCCTACCAAGCGCGGGGAGACGCGCGAAGTCCATCTCTTCGGGGCCGCAGTCGAGGCGCTCGACCAGCAGCGCGCGCGCAAGCTCAAGGGACCGTGGGTCTTCCCGAACGACCAAGGCGAGCCGCGCAGCAAGAACCACAAGCCCGACCTCGACCTCTGGCTCGAGAAGGCCGGCGTGAAGCGTCACGTACGCTTCCACGACCTGCGCCACACCTGCGCGTCGCACCTCGTCTCAGGCTCATGGGGCCGCGCCTGGACGCTCGAGGAGGTCTCCAAGCACCTCGGCCACAGCTCGAGTGCCGTCACGCGTCGCTACGCGCATCTCTGCCCCGAAGGCCTGGCTCGTGCGGTCCGCGAGACGCGTCCCGAGCTGCAGATGAAGCTGCTTCACCGCCCGAAGTCGCCGGTCCCAAACGCTGGTCCCAAGTGGTCCCAAGCGGCCGGTGCGGAGTTCGCCGACGATGCGCGAAAACCCCTAAATTTAGCGGAGGAGAAGGGATTCGAACCCCTGGTGGAGTTACCCCCACGGCGGTTTTCAAAACCGCTGCCTTAGACCACTCGGCCACTCCTCCACGTAGACCCGCTTGCGCAAGTCTACGAGTGCGGCCCGATTTAGGGCGAACCCGGCACCACGTCAATCTGCATCACTGCCCGCCCGGCCACGCAGGCCAGCTGCGCCTCTCGCGTCAGCTCCAATCGCCCACCCTCTGAAGCCCCTGCAGCAAGCTCAATAAACCCACGAGAGACGCCGGTCGCAGCATCCACCGGCAACATGGCCTGCCACAACCTCTCGAGCCCCACCCAGTGCGGCGGGTACTTGAACCGCGCCACGTCGAGCACGAGGACGAGATCGCGGCCCGCGTGATACCCGCCGATCGGCGAGAAGTGCCCGCTGCCAGTCTGGCCAAGGCTCGCCCGGTCGTACGACGCGATCAGCACCGCCTGCCCAGCCGCAGCACGCTGCACAGCCGCACGAAAGGCCGAGAGCCCGCCCGTGCCCGTAGGACCAGCCGAGGCATGCTGCTCGACCGCAACAGCACCGTTGCAGCGGGCCAAGCAGGCGAGCTCATCGAGCACCAAGCCGCGCTCCCGGACCTCGGGGAGGGGGACACAACAGTCGAGGAGCTCTTCGGAGAACCAGCGCCAGGAGCCTTTCCAGGTGCGGCCTGGGTCGATGCCCAACGCATTGAGCGCGGTGACCAGCGAGCCAAGTCCGCAATAGGCGGGGTCGGACTGGGTGTGGAACTGCTCGGCGAGCTTGAAGTAGCCATGCATGCCGCCCTGACCGAGGGCCTCGGCAAAGAGGCGTTGGCCCTCCGCCGAGGAGAACTCGATGGTGTGTGCTGGAAGCGGACGTCGGTGATGAGTCGTGGGCATGCTGGCGACCTCTAACGTGCTGACGCAGCGGGCGGCCGGGCATTACAGGCTCGCGCGTGCGCGGCCACTCAGTCGGCGTGAGGCGGGGGCACCGGCGCCAGGGGCTTCTTGGGCGGGGTGGTGTGGCTTCCGACGAAGCGGACGAACCACGAGGGCGCTAGACGCATGCCGAGGGCCATGAACCAGGCGTCCTTGCCTATGAGGAGCTGCTGCTGGTCTCTCTCGATGGCTCGCATGATGGCTTGGGCCGCATCTTCGCTGCTGGTCTTGGCGACGGTGTCGAAGTAGGCGACCTGGGCTTCGGTGAAGCCAGGGGAGTTGCGGATGATGTTGGTCTTGATGGCACCCGGATGGACACAGGTGACGTGGATGGGGTCGTGGGCGAGCTCTTGGACGAGGGTCTCGGAGAGGCCCTGGACCGCAAACTTGGACATGGTGTAGGCGCCGTTTTCAGGGAAGGGGACGAGCGCGTTGACACTGCCGATGTTGACGATGTGTCCCGCAGGGCGCTTGCGCAGCAAGGGTAAGAAGGCCTTGATGCCGTGGATGACGCCCCACAAGTTGATGTCGAAGACGAACTCGAGCTGTTCGTAGGTGATGTGCTCGAAGTCGGCACGGAGCGCGATGCCAGCATTGTTGATGATGATGTCGCAGCCACCGTGCTCAGCTTCTACTTCGCGCGCGTACTTCTCGACGACGGCACGCTCGCGTACGTCGACGATGTGACTGCTGACACGGACGTGAGCAGACTCGCGACGCATGGCCGCCTCCGTCTCACGTAGACCGGGCGCGTCGATGTCAGAGATGGCGACGTGCGCGCCACGACTGGCAAGAGCCAACGCAATGGCACGCCCGAGCCCCGACGCTGCCCCCGTGACAGCGGCGACCTTTCCCGAGATGATCATGGCCGCCGAGCATGGCTGACATCGCTCCCGGCGTCGCGCGAGATCTACCGATGTTGACGCGGAACGACGCGCACGGTGTGTGTAGGGCCTGCATCGGCTAGAGCAGACTCACACATCGCACCGTCACTCGTCTCCTCACGGAGACGTTGCACTCAGATCGTGATCTTGGTGCCGTCGAACTTGGTGAAGGTGAAGCCGGCGAAGGGCTCCTTCAGCGCGCGGCGCTCGTCGCGGAGGATGCCGATGGCAATCTCCTCGCCGGCTGCAAAGGCGGCCGCGGCGTCGGTGCGCCAGTGGATGCCCGCCCAGTTGCGACCGAGGCCGCTGTTGAGGGCGATCTTGTTGAGCTCACCGCCAACCGTGAGAGGCGGACCCACGTAGGGGATGAGCTTGGTGGGATCGCTGGGGTCGACCTGCACGGGATTGGGGATAACGAAGCTCTCATCGAAGAACGCCTTGAGCAAGGTCACGCTGACGCCAGACGTGGAGGCGTTGCCACCCGGGTAAGAGCTGTGGTTGGGCGCACCCTCGGGGAAGGCCTGCGGCAACAGGTAGCTGCCGTGCTTGCGATAGCTGTACGCGAGCGCCTTGGAGTCGAGGATGTCTTTGTGCAGCGGGTAGCTCGCTCCGTTGACGAGGTGCTGATTGAGCAGACCACCAAACGCCTCGGGGCGAAGCACGCGGTGCACGAACCACTTCTGCCAGTACTCGATACGGATCGCGAGGGACTGCGCGAGCGTGACCTGGCCCTGGAAGTAACCCGAGGCAAAGCTGCCGTTGCCGCCCGCCTGGTTCGGGGACTTGACGTAGGGGTTGGTGGGGCTCAGCGGAGCGCCGATGCCACCCGGCCAGGTCGGGTCTTTGCTGACCGCGCCCGCGAGCAAGAGCGCCGCGCCGATGAACGAGGAGGCACCGCCGTGCACGTACTCGGCGAGATCGCGGCCGGTGTTGAGGTAGCGCAGCGTGCTGTCGAACTTGATGGAGCGTCCGCTCGTGACGCCGTTCTGCACCTTGAGCCACTCGTCGTGGGTGGTGGCGAAGTCGTTCTCCAAGACCGCCGAGGGCAGGCGATATTTACCGGGCGCGTAGGTGACGCCGTAGGGGATGTCGCGCAGCAGGAATTGCGAGATGTAAGGTCCGTCGAGCACGCCTAAGGGCGTCACGTGCTTGGCCGTGCGTCCGCTCGCGTCCTTCGGATCGGCGTAGGTGACGGAGCCGCGGAACAACGTGTCGGGCGTGACGTGTCCGTTGACCTTGGGTCCCGTGTAGGCCGGCAGCTTGTCGAGCTCGGCCACGGCTTCGGCAACCAGCGGGTGGGTTGCGTACTGGCCAAAGGGCACGTCGCGCAGAATGGCTTGCCAGTAGAGCTCGACGGCCTCGGATGCGCGCTGCGCACCGGCGAGCGTGGGTGCAGGCGGGATGGTGATCTGGGTGGCGTCGTACCCGACGTAGTTGACGGCGAGCGTGCCGAGCGGGTTGACGAGCTTGCGCGTGCCGCCGAGTGGGATCTTGTCCCAGTCTGCCGGATCGCGCGAGGCAAACGCCTTGGCCGCGAGGGCCCACGCTGCCGGGTCGACCTCGCCACGATCGTCGTGCGGAAGACCGCGCGTGTCCGAGCCGATGTGGTTGGGGTAGAGGTCTTCGTCTCCGTTGACCGGATGTTGCCCAACTGGCGGCTGATAGTCAGACCAGGCCGTGTCGACGCGCACCTTGAGTGCGTGGCGGCGCTGCGCCTCGTCGTTGAAGCGATCGCGCGCGTTGCGACCGTCGCCGCCGGGACGCGTCTGTGCTTTGGCCAGC
This sequence comes from Pseudomonadota bacterium, assembly GCA_041179425.1. Lineage (GTDB taxonomy): Bacteria > Myxococcota_A > Polyangia > Polyangiales > DASUME01 > DASUME01. The sequence continues at coordinate 5,773 of JBEGTL010000269.1, forward strand.
GGGATCTTGGTGGTCAGCGCGCCAGCCACCGAGATCGCGCTCGCGGTACCCAAGAAGGTGCGGCGGCTGCGCTTGGTGATGTGCGTTTGTTCGCTCGGAGAGGGGGACTCGTGTTCGGGGGTCGAATCGTCAGGCTTCTTCGCCATGGGGACGGCTCCATCGTCAGAGATCGTCGCGACGTGACCTCGCATGCCGCGAAGCCACGCACGTACAGACCGCGAACGAGAGTGAGCTCACGCCGTCTCGTGCTGGGTGACGAGCCATATCCCTCCAGCCAGTGGGGCGCGCCTCCAGGGCGAAACACCAGCGCATGGAGTCTCTTATGATGGACGAATGTCCGTTGCAACGCCTTTCGCGCCTCGACGACGCACGGCTTTGGGCGAGCCGGCCTCGCTGTGGCAGCGTGCCTCGGCTTTTGCGCGTAGCTGCACCGAAATCACGCAGAAATCGTGCGGCACCGCGATTGCACCTCGGTTTGCGTTCAACGCTAGCGAGGGAGACGAAGTCATGGCCAACCGAGATCACGACGACTCGCAATACAACCGATCGGACGGGTACCGCTCCGATGGGCGCTTCGACAATCGCGACGAGCACGATCGCGACCAGAGTAACCGGGGCTCCCGCGAGTGGGACCGACGGGGCGAGGACTTCCGCCGCGACGCGAGCAGCAGTCGCGACAGGAGCCAGGGATCTGACTATCAGACCCGCGATCACTTCGTGTGCGCCGTGAGGATCACACGGCGACGAGTGCGCCGAGCACCAGCGCGACGACTGCCTCGAGCACCACGCTGGTCGAGGGGCAGAAGAACCGTAACTCGCCGCGCGCCTAAAGAGAGCTCGGCGCTCGTCGAAGCTGACCGAGCGCCCGCTACACTCACCGCATGAGCTTTTGGCAGATCTTGCTTCTTGCGGTGGGCCTAGCCATGGACGCGACCGCCGTTGCGGCCGCCCGCGGCTGCGCGTCAGGTGTGGACTTGTTTGCGCAAGACGTCCTGCGGGTCGCGCTGCTGTTCGGGTTCGCGCAGGCCATCATGCCGGTGTTTGGCTGGGTGCTGGGCCAGCAGCTGGGGCCCAGCGTGGCCGCGTTCGATCACTGGATCGCGTTCGTGTTGTTGGTCGGCATCGGGGCCAAGATGCTGCACGAAGCGCGCGCCGAACCTGAGCTCGAAAGCCAGCCCGCCGGCTTTGGTTTTCGCCTGCTGTTGGGTCTGGCCGTCGCCACCAGCATTGACGCTTTCGCGGTGGGGATCACCTTGCCGATGCTGAAGGCGCCTTTCGTGCTCTCGATCGTCACGATCGGCGTGGTGACTGCTTTGCTCAGTGGACTCGGTGTGGTGGTGGGTCGACAGGCAGGCAAGCTGCTGGGCAGCAAGCTCGATGCGCTGGGGGGCGCCGTGCTGATCTTGCTGGGGGTAAAGATCTTGGTTGAACACCTCTCCGGCAACGGCTGACAGGTGCTCGTCGGCGGGAACGCACGAGGGCCGTAGCACGAGGAGTGGTGCATGAGTCGTAAGCGCGTTCTGGTGGTCTTCGACAACGAGCTGAATCCATTGCCAAAGAGGAGTTCCGCAAGATCGTCGGCAAGCTGCTCGCGCAGCCGCGCACGGCGTGAAGGTTGGCCTTGTGGCGGTGCGGCCGCTAGACTCGAGCCGTGCCTGCCGTGCCTGCCGTGTCGATCGTCCCGTCTCTACTCGTACTCTTGGGCGTCGTCTGTTCGGCGTCGTCGGCGTTTGCCGATGCGGGGCAAGCACACGCCGACCCGCTCGCACAGCCGCTGATCGCGCTCGCCTGTATCCTGCTCGCCGCCAAGCTCGGCGGTGACATCGCAGTTCGTCTCGGTCAGGCCGCGGTGCTGGGCGAGCTGCTCGCCGGCGTGTTGTTGGGCAACCTCGATCTCGCGGGCGTCGGTAGCGTCGAGTGGATGGGCACCGACCCCGTCATCGACATCTTTGCGCGGCTCGGCGTCATCTTGCTGCTGTTCGAGGTGGGCCTCGAGTCGACCGTGGCGCAGATGATGCGCACCGGCTGGTTGGCCTTGTTGGTGGCGGTGGTCGGCGTCGTCACGCCGTTCTTGCTCGGCTTCTTCGTGGGGCAGCTGCTCGCGCCCGAGGCTGGGGTCTACGCGCACGTGTTTCTCGGGGCGGCGCTGACCGCGACCAGCGTCGGCATCACCGCGCGCGTGTTCAAAGACCTGAACCAGTCGCAGAGCCCCGAGTCGCGCATCATCCTCGGCGCCGCTGTCATCGACGACGTGCTCGGGCTCGTCATCTTGGCCATCGTGACCGGCGTCATCGGCGCCGCCAGCCAGGGCCGCAGCATGTCGCCGTTCGAGTTCTCGCGGACGCTCTTCTCGGCGTTTGGTTTTTTGTTCGGCTCGCTGCTGCTCGGGCTGTGGTTGTCGCCGCGTGTGTTTCGTTTTGCGTACAAGCTGCGCAGTGAGGGCGTGCTGCTCGCGCTCGCGCTCTCGTTCTGTTTTGCACTCTCGTACCTGGCCAACGTGATTGGGCTCGCGCCCATCGTCGGCGCGTTTGCCGCGGGCCTGGTGCTCGAGCGCGTGCACTACACCGACTTCGTCACGCGCGACGATCACGAGCTCGAGGAGCTGGTGCGCCCCATCACCTCGTTCCTGGTGCCGGTGTTCTTCGTGATCATGGGCATGCGCACCGATCTGTCGGCATTTGCGCAGCCAGGCGTGCTGCTGCTCGCAGCGGCGATCACCGCGGTGGCGATCGTCGGCAAGCTCGCGTGCTCGCTCGTAGTCAGCAGTAAGGTCGCCGATCGCCTGACGGTGGGCCTCGGCATGATCCCGCGCGGCGAGGTCGGGCTCATCTTTGCCAACATCGGCTTGGGGCTGATGATCGACGGTGAGCCCGTGGTGTCTGCCCACGTGTTCTCGGCGCTGGTGGTGATGGTCATCAGCACGACCATGGTGACGCCGCCGCTGCTGAAGTGGAGCCTGTCCCGCAAGCTCGCGCTCAAGCCAGCGTGAGCTCCGCGAGTGCAGGCTCTTCGAGGCTGGCCAGGTAGAGCTTGTCACCGTGGGCACGCAGGCCCGTGATCATGTGGAAGTCTTGCGAGCGGCCGCCGAGGTCGCGCACGACCTGGCCGTTCGCGTCGATGGCGAGCACACGCATGTTGCGGTTGGGTTTGGGCTGCACCCAGTCCGGGAGCGCCCACACGATCTGACGGAGCAGCGGCGGCGCGCGGTGCAGGAAGTCGAGCAAACGGTTGCGGGGGCTAGCGAGTGCCACCCAGATGAGGCCGCTCGCGTCGCTGGACATGTTGTCGGGGAGGCCTGGGAGCTGGTCGATCAGCATGTCGCTCTGCCCACGCTTGTCTCCACGTAGCCAGTACCGTTGCACCCGGTACGAACCCGTCTCGGCGACTGCGACGAAGGACTCGTCAGCCGCCAGGGCCACGCCGTTGGCGAACTGCAGGCCATCGAGCAGCACGTCGACCTTGCCCCACGGCGTGCGCCTGAGCAGACGGCCGGTGCCAGAGTGCTCGAGGATGTCGCCGAGCCAGTGGTCGGCGCCAAAGCGACGAGACGAGTCGCTGAAGTAGATGGTGCCGTCTTTGGCGATGGCTGCGTTGTTGCAGAAGCCGAGGTTGTACTCACCGGCGCTGGCCAGCACCTCGATGCGGCGCTCGTCTGGCCACACACGCAACAGACCGCGCTTGGCGTCGCAGACCACGAGCCGACCATCGGAGTCGATCTCGATGCCGACCGGACGCCCTCCGGTGTGCACCAACGTCTCGCACTTGTCGTGCTTGCGATCGAGTCGCAAAACGCGGCCGTCTTCGAGCCCGGTGATGAGCCTGCCCTCGTGATCGACCACCACATCTTCGCCGCGCGCAGGTAGCGCGATGCGGCGTAAAGAAGGGAGCGGTGTGTTGGAGCGCGGGCGCTCGCTGACCGGAGGGGGCGTCCACACCACAGGCTTCATGGGGGGCTTCATGCTCAGGTGAGCATACTCAAAACTTCGCGACCCTGCCTGACTCCGTGTGCGATGTGTTGGACAGTGCACGCACGCTGTGGTCTTGGAGCGCGAGTAGAATTCGCGGTGACAGTCCTGCGATGACGGTGACCAGCAACAAGCCGCCGATCACGACTGCCTCGCGCCGCGTGAGGTCGCTGCGGCGCTCGGCCCGGCGTTCGCGCGTGGGACCCTGAAAAACGTCGAAAAAGACGCGCAATAAGGTGATGCCGTTGAGCACGGTGACCACCAGCAGCGCGATCGCACCCTTGATGTTGGTGTGCAAGAGACCATGCAATAACAAGTCTTCGGATACAAAAGGTAAGGTGCCTGGCAGTCCAATGGCTGCAGCGGCCAGCAGAAAGAAGAGCGCCGTCATGCGCGGGAACGCGCGCCCGCGACCACGCAGGCTCACGATGTCGTCCGTACCGGTGCGCGCCTCGAGAGCGCCGACCACCAGCAGTAAGCCCGTGGAGGTCAGTCCTAGCGCGACCACACCCAGCAGCGCGCCGTGCATGCTCTCGGAGTTGGTGCCGGAGACGCCAAACAGCAGCAGCGCCGACTGGCTGGTGAGCACGAAGCCGAGCGTGCGCTTGAGGTTCTTCTGCACCAAGCCGAGCAGCGCTGCGTAGAGCGCGCTGACGACGGCCCAGGTGGAGAACGCGGACATGTCTCCCTGCGCGACGAGCGGCGTGAGCGGCACCATCGCGCGCGCGACCAGCACCGGGCCGAGCTGCGCACCAAAAATCATGGCCGTGGTGGCCACCGGCGCGCGACCGGTGAGTGCGGGCAGCCAGGCGTGGAGCGGAAACAGTCCGCTACGAAACGCGGCCGCCAATGCGAGCAGCACGAACACCACGTGCTGGGCTTGGACGCTGAGCACGTTGTTGGCCG
>JBEGTL010000270.1:0-10600 GCA_041179425.1 Pseudomonadota bacterium
CACGATGGAACCCGTACAGCTGCGGGTAGTAGCTGTCGACCGGCTGACGACCGACAAAAAACATGGTGACGTTGGGATGGTCGTGCAGGTTCTCGCCGACGCGGTCGAGGTGACGTACTTGCTCGATGCCGAACGCACGCAGCAGCGGCGCGGGCCCCACGCCGGACAGCATGAGCAGCTTGGGCGTCTCGAGCGCGCCGGCGCACAGCACCACCTCACGACGCGCACGCAACACGCGCCGCGTGCCCTCGTGCTCGAGCTCGACGCCGACCGCGCGCGTGCCCTCGAACACCACGCGACGCACGACCGCGCGCGTGTGGATGTGCAGGTTGGGTCGCTGGGGCTCGCGCACGAACGCAACGTACGAGCTGCGCCGCTTGTCGCCCTCGTAGTTCATGGGCTGGTAGCCGATGACGCCGGACAGGTCGCCGTCGTGCAGGCTGCTGCGCCGAAAGCCGGCTTGCTCGGCCGCGCGCACGAACGCTTCGGTGAACTCGGTGGAGGCGCGCGGACGCACGCGCAGCTCGCGCTCCACCGCCTCGAACGAGGGAGTCAGGTCGTCGTACTGCCAGCCCCGCGGCCACGTCTCGTAGTCCTCGCGCGAGCCGCGCGTGTAGACCATACCGTTGATGGCTCCGCTACCGCCCATGCCCTTGCCCGAGGCCAAGAACAGCCGCTGCTGGCCGCAGTGTGGCTGGGCACTGCTGAAGCGCTCGAGCACCAGCGCGTCGTTGGCGAACGCGTCTTTGTAGCCGTCTGCAGACAACGTCTCGGGGTGCGCGTCGGCCCGATCGCCGAGCTCGACCAGCGCGACCGACAGGCTGCTGTCGCGAGCGAGCTCGCCAGCCACCACGCAGCCGGACGAGCCGCCGCCCACGACGATGTAGTCGAAGCGCTCGTCGCTCACGACCGCACTCGCTTGAGCAGCGTGCCGACCAGGCTGCCCACCGCGTCGAAGCGCTTGCTGAGCGTGCGCTCGTACAACAGGCGCAGCACATCGCGCGCGAGGTCGGTACTGTCTGCAGACACGGGGAACACCTTGGCCGGAAAGTGCAGCGGGAAACGGTCGTCGAGCACGGCCTTGACGTTGGTGCAGGCGCGCAGCCCCTCACGTCCGTTGAGGCGTCCGAAGCCCGAGCCTCGCACTCCTCCAAACGGGAGGTCCATCGCCATGTAGGTGAGGCCGAAGTCGTTGACCGACACGTTGCCCACGGAGAGCGCCGACGTGATGCGCGCCACACGGCGCTTGTCCTTGGAACAGACCGTGGCGCCCAGACCGTAAGGCGTGCCGTTGGCGACCCGCAGCGCGTCTTCTTCGTCGCGCACGCGCATCAGCAGCATGACGGGACCAAACGTCTCTTCTTGTGCGATCCGCATGGACTCGGTGACGTCGCCCAGCACCGTGGGCGCGTAGTACTGACCCCGGTCGTCGAGCACACGCTTGCCCCCTGCGAGCAGCTTGGCGCCACGGGCGATGGCGTCTTGCACCAGCTCGTCGATCAGCTCGAGCTGCAGTGGCGAGACGATGGCGGCCACGTCGACCACGGCGTCGCCGAGCGGCTCGCCCTGACGGAGCTCGCGCGCAAGCTGCCCCACGCGGTCGGCGAACTTGTCGTACACGCGGTCGAACACGAGTGTGCGCTCGCTAGCCAGACAGTTTTGGCCGCAGTTGATGAAGCAGCCCGTGAGCGCCGCGTGCACCGCCTGCTCGAGGTGCGCATCGTCGCAGACGATCAGCGGATCTTTGCCGCCGAGCTCGAGCACCACCGGCGTGAGCGTCTTGGCGGCCTCGGCCAGCACTCGTTTGCCGTTCTCGAGCGAGCCAGTAAAGATGACCTTGTCGACACCACTGTTGATGAGCGCCGCGCCCGTCTTGGCGTAGCCGTCGACGATGCGCACCAAGTCGGTGGAGTAGCCCGCCGCCTTGAAGGCGGCGTTGAACACCTTTTGGAAGTGCGCGGACGACCAGGCGACCCACTCGCTGGCCTTGATGATGACGGCGTTGCCGGCCATCAGCGCGGGGATGGCCGGGCCCAGGATGTTTTGCAGCGGGTAGTTCCAGGGGGCGATCACGGCGATCACGCCGAGCGGCGCGTACTCGATGCGGGCGCGCTTGTGCACGAACATGCCCGACGACACGGTCTCGCTCGCGAGGTAGCGCTCGCCGTGCTTGATGGTCCAGCGCGCCTTCTCGACCACGGGCCACACCTCGCCGAGCATGGCGTTGTGGCGTGTCTTGCCGGCGTCGCGCGCCACCACGTCGACCAGCTGGTCAGCGTGCGTGAGCACGTAGTCGAGGATGAAGCCGAGCACCTTTTTGCGCTCCGAGAAGGGCGTCTTGGCCCAGCTCTGTTGCGCCTTCTGCGCGCGCGCGACGATCTCGGGCAGGGTCTCGGGCGCGGTGACCGGCACGAAGCCGAGCGGGCGCAGCGTGGCCGGCTCGTAACACTCGATGATGCCGCGCTGCTCGGCGCTGGCGAGTGCCGCGCGACGCTGCGAAACCAGGTCCGCTGCGGTCTGCTCAGTCTGACTGTTGCGTGGCGAAAGCTGGTGACTCTGCTCGAGCGTCTCAGGCATCTGCACTCTCCGGGCGGCCGCGGGCTTTTTTCTTCTTGAGGGGAGAAAGGTTCTGCGTGGCCAGATACTCCTCCCACTTACGAACCGTCAGGCGCTGAAAGGCCATCACCTGCGGGTTGACCTCGGCGACGGGTGCGTCCCAGTGCCTCTCGAAGGCTTCTTGCTCGCGCTGCACTGCCCAGCCGTCTTCGTTGAACAAGGGCCGCACCATGAACTGGTGGCCGAGCTTGATCATCGGCGTCATCAGCCGCTGCGGCATCTTGAGCGGCAACAGCGGCACCTTGAAGTCGCGGTAGTAGAACAAGAAGAACACCCGCGTGGTTCGCTCGTCGATGGGCCACAAGAACAGCCAGTGTTTGACGAACTCTTCGGTGTTCGACCACTGGTAGGGGTACTGGTAACACGAGTAGTGCGACGTGCCCGCGTGCTTCTTGCGGTCGATCACCAGGTTCATGATCTTGGCCGCGGCGATCTTACTGTTGTACTGGAGCAGCACCTGGTCGCCCGACTCTTCGAGCCCGAGCAAGTCGTCGCCCTCGAACGGGCGCCACTTGCGGTGCAGGTAGCCGTGCGTGAAGTCGCTGACGTTGTCCATGATCAACGAGTGGTGCCCGTGCCAGAGGAAGTCGATCACGTCGTGCGACCAAGCGTCCGGCCCCTCGATCTCGGGGATGCTGGGGATGGCACGTTGCTCGGCGAGCGAGCCGTCGCCGGGGAACACCCAGATCATCCCGTACTTCTCTTTGACCGGGAACGTCTCGAGCGCGATCTTGAGCTGCTTGCCGAAGTCGTTGTGCGGCATGTCGACCAGCTTGCCCTCGCCGTCGTACGCCCAGCCGTGGTAGGCGCAGCGCAGGGTACAGCCCTCGACCTCACCGAGCGTGAGCTTGAGGTTGCGGTGGGCACAGCGGTTCTCGATACAGCGCAGCGCGCCGTCTTGCCCGCGGAACACCGCGAAGGAGCGCCGCCAAAACACGACCTCTTTCACCTGCCCCGGGGCGAGCTCGCTGCTGAGCAGCGCGGCATACCAGTAGTTGGGGTCCATGCCCGCGACGCGTGCGCGCTGACGCAGGTTGGTGGCCTCCTCGAAGCTGGGAGCCCCCGGCTTTGCGGTGCCGTAGTCGTGTTTTGCCATGGTTTGGGCCCTTCTGGTGCGCGGCACAGCGGCTCCGCGCTCGCGGTTGGACTCTACTGCGCGTTCCGGAAACCGGCCAAACAAAATTTGAATTGACGATTTCAAACCGCGCACCAAGCTTGCGCACATGAAAACGGCAGAGCAGGTCTCGCTGGTCACGGGCGGTGGTGGCTTCGTGGGTCGCGCGCTGGTCGCGGCGCTCAAGGCGCGAGGCGATCGTGTGATCGTGGTGGAGCCGTTTGTTGAGCCCTTTCGCGACGACGTGCAGTTCGAGCGCGTCGACATTCGTGACACCGCGGCGCTGGCCCGGCTGTGCGAGGGCGTGAACACCGTGTTCCACAACGCGTCGTTGGTGCACACCCAGCACAACCGCGAAGACGACGTCTGGTCCGTCAACTTGGGCGGCGCCCGAAGCGTGCTCCGTGCGTGCTGGCAAGCGCGCGTGAACAAGCTCGTCTACGTGAGCACCGCGAGTGCCGTCTACGAAGGCAAAGACATCGAGAACGGCGACGAGACGCTACCCTACGCGCGCAAGTCGCAGGCGCCGTACTCGGACAGTAAGATCGCGGCCGAGGGCGAGGTGCTGGCTGCCAACGGTCAGCGCGGCGTGCTCACCTGCGCCATCCGTCCACACGTCATCTTTGGTCCGGGTGACAAGCGCTTTTTGCCCGCGGTTCTCAAGCGCGCCAAGGCCGGCCAGCTGCGCGTCAGCGTGGGCGTCAACAACCGCAAGCTGTCCGACTTCACCTACGTCGACAACCTGATCGACGCACTGCTGTTGGCAGACGAGCGGCTCACGGCGGACGGACCGGTGGCGGGGCAGGCTTACTTCATCACCAATGGCGAGCCGATGCCCTTCTTCGACTTCGTCAAGCGCGTGCTGGGCGAGCTGGGGCTCCCCAAGATCGTGGCCGGGGTCCCCTACCCGATCGTGTTCGCGGCGGCCGCGCTCAAAGAGGCCCTCGACACGCTACGTGGCGGCACCCTCAATGCGGAGGACGGCATGTCGCGCTTCGCGGTTCGTTACATGGTGCGCCACCACTACTTCGACATCGGCAAGGCCAAACGCGACCTCGGCTACACGCCGCGTGTCTCGCTCGCACAGGGCATTCAGCTCACCTGCGCCGACCTGCGTCAGCGAGGCGAAGTCTGATGATCGAGCTCTCGCACCGGCAGCACTTCGACGTCTCGCTCGACACCTACTGGAAAGAGCTGTGTCTGAGCCTCAGCTACCAGGAGCGCCTGTACGCCGAGGCGCTGGGCTGCAACGCGATGCAGGTGCTCTTCAACGAGGGTGACCTACAGACTGGGGTCAAGCGGCGTCTCCGCTTTACCAAGCCCATCGATGCGCCGGCAGCCATCACCAAGCTGTTTGGTTCGTTCGTGACCATCGAAGAGCACAGCTCGTTCGATCCGCGCGAGCAGGTGTGGAACTACCGCATGGTGCCGTCGTTGTTCGCCGACCGCATCGACATTCGCGGGCGCACGCGTGCCGTGCCGAGTGGCAGCGGCGTGGAGCAGCACAGTCACAACACCGTGAGCGCGAAGCTGTTTGGCCTGGGGGCGATCATCGAGCACTTCGTCGCGCGGTCTACCGAAGAGGGTCACGCCGACAAGGCTGCCTTCACGCGGCGCTACATCGACGAGAATCAGCTCAGGTAGCTGTGGAGGGGTTCGAGTGATGGGCTCGGACAACTACTCCGTGCCCGACGCGTGCAAGGCCCGCGCGAAGGTGGACGGGGACCGACTCGACGGCGTGGTGGCGCACGCGTTGTGGAGGCTGGGCGCAGGCTGGTTGGTGCTCGGCGTACGCAAGCCCGGCGCGTATGTGCCGATGGTGGGAGTGTACGAGCGCGGGCACTGGAAGTGGAAGAGCGAGGCACCCGCGCAGAACCCGCTAGAAGCTGAGCAGGGTGGGCCTCGCACGCCGAGTCTCGTGGGCGACAGCTTGGTGGTGAGTTACGGCAGCGGGAAGCCTGCGCGGCAGTGGCTGACCCGCTTCGACGTCCGCGATGGGACGCGGACCTGGACGCAGCAGTTGCCAGAGTCCACGCAGAGTCTGGTGGCACTCGCGCAGGACGACAACGTAGTGGTGGTGCACGGCAACGATGCGGTCCGGGTCTTGTCGGTTGCCGACGGCGCCGAGCAAAGGACCATCGCGGCACGCTGAGGGTGTCCACGCGCGTCGTGCCTCCCGCCGCGAGCGAAGACGACCGACGCGAGACCTTACTTGGTGGTGGTGTCTGGCGACGGCGGGTCGGCGATGGTGTCAGGGTCGACGCCGGTGGTGCCCACGCCGCTGGTCTCGGTTCCTTCGGTCGCGGTGTTGCTCGGCGGGTAGCTGCCCGCGCTGTTCTCCACGCCTTCGCTGGCAGTCATCTCGGGCGAGGTGGTCGGTTCGCTTTTTTTGGCACACGCGCCGAGTGCGGCAATGGCCACGGCCGCGAGGATAAGCTTGGTGGTCTTCATGGTTCCTCCAAGTGATAGGTGCACACCTCTCTGGATTTGCTAGAGGCCTCGTTCACCTCTCGGTCCCGCGGGACGTGCTGTGCACCGTCGAGATCACGCAAGCTCGCGCACGACCACTGTGCCCTCGGTGTTGGTCCAGTTCACACCACGCGGTTAGTCGTTGGTCTCTACGGCCTGCTTGAGGCGCGCCAGGGCATCGTCCCATTGGCGGGCGATCACCTCTAGGCAGCGCTTTGCTTCGGTCAGCGGGGCCGGTCTGACTTCCCATTGCTGCTCTCGGCCTTGCCTTGCGGAGCGTACCAGGCCTGCGCCCTGAAGGACGTGGAGGTGTTTGGTAACTGCTTGACGCGTGACACGAGTGCCCTCCGTGAGGCTCGTGATCGACAAGGGCCCCTCGGCGCCGAGGCGGGCGACGAGGGTGAGGCGTAGCTCGTCGCCGAGTGCCGCAAAGATGGGTGCTGAGCGTTTGAGACTCGGCTCAAGACGCGCCACGCAGGTACCTCTCGATGTTGCCTAGCTGCCCAGTCCAGCCTTCGCCGTTTTGCTCGAATGCTTTTGCGCGGCGCTCCAGGTCCACGCGCTCGAAGCCGGTCTCGACGACCGTAAGGCGCGTCCCTTCGGTAACATCTTCGAGCGTACACACGACCTCCGTCTGCTGCTCCGGATCTTCGCTCTCGACCAGGGCAGCACCAGGGTACCAGCGCCACGAGAACAAACGCTCGGGCTCCATGCGCTGTACGAACAACGGGAAGACCTTCCCTTCGTGGCCCGGATACTTTGTCTCCAGGGTCACGCGCCAGCTGAGCGCCAACGACAGCTGTCTGGCGCGCTCGGCGGGCAACGCTCGATTTGTCCATGGCGTGGACAGCCGAGGGCCGGTACGTACCAGCATGCTCCTTCCGATCAGCTTCGCGGATGTGCTGCACGCAAGAGACGTCGTTCGCAACTACCTCGTGCCCACGCCGCTGCGGCACTACCGCCTCCTCGACGAAGCGGTCGGCGCCGGGATGCACATCCTCGTCAAGCACGAGAACCACCAGCCCACGTGCTCCTTCAAGGTTCGCAACGGCATCGCGGCCGTCTCGGCGCTCAGCCCGGAGCAGCGTGCGCGTGGCATCGTCGCAGCGACCCGCGGCAACCACGGTCAGGGCCTCGCGTGGGCTGGCCAACTGTTGAACGTCCAGGTCACGGTGTGCGTACCGCACGGCAATAGCAGCGAAAAGAACGCCGCCATTCGCGCCCTGGGAGCCCGGTTGGTCGAGGTCGGTCGCGACTACGACGACGCCATCCTGCACGCTGACCAGCTCGTACAACAGCATGGCCTCACCCTCGTCCACTCCTCCAACAACGCAGACATCCTCGCCGGCGCCGGCACGCTCACGCTCGAGATCATCGAGCAGGCCGGTCGCATCGACGCGCTCGTCGTGCCGCTCGGCGGTGGCTCGCAGGCGGTGGGCGCCATCACAGTGCTGCGTGAGCTCGCTCCGCACGTGCAGATCTACGCCGTGCAGGCGGCCAACGCGTCGGCCCAATACGACGGCCTGCGCGCTGGCAGCATGGTCGAAAAGGCCGTGCTGCCCACCCTTGCCGATGGCCTGGCCACGCGCACCTCGTACGAGCTCACGTTCGAGGCCATGTTCCACGGCCTCACGGCGTGTATCACCGTAACCGAAGAAGAGATCGCCGAGGCCATGCGCGTCACCATGCGCACCACCCACAACCTGCTCGAGGGCGCAGCCGGCGCCGCCTTCGCGGGCCTGTGGAAGCTGCGCGACGAGCTCGCCCACAAGACGGTGGCCGTCGTGCTCAGCGGCAGCAATATCGACCAGAGTGTTCTGCGACGCGTGCTCGACAACGAAGTCTGATGAGGCGCCGTGCTACGTCTCGAGTCTCCGCCGCGTACCATCGGTACCCGGTGTCTCTCCGGAGCCGACATGATCGACCACGTGTCCCTGGGCGTACGCAACCTCGGGGCCAGCATCGCTTTTTACGACGAAGTGCTGGCCCCGCTCGGGTACTCCAAGCTGATCGTTCACGAACGAACGATCGGCTACGGGAAAAAGTACGCAGAGCTGTGGCTCAACCTGCGTGAGGAGCGCGTGCCCGAGCGAGACAATGGGTCGCACGTCTGTTTGCGCGCGCGCGACCGTGAAGCCGTCGATGCCTTGTACGTAGCCGCGCTCAACGTGGGTGCCGCTGACGCGGGCGCGCCGGGTTTTCGGCCTGAGTATGACCCGTCGTACTACGCAGCGTTCATCGTCGACTTGGATCAGAACGTCGTCGAGGTCGTCACGTTCGTGCGCTGAGTGCCGCATGCGTCTTCAATGCGCCGACAGCCTCTGACTTGGCGAGCGGATAGCGGACGAGGCGCAGCGGAGACGACGCTGCAGCCCGCCTGCGGAGCTCTACTCGACTGCAGCTCAGGGCGTGCACAGCTGCGCGCAGTTGTACAGGTCGATGGCGACTGGTGCCGACAGCACGACGTGCGCGCAGAATGCGTTCGGCAGGTCTGGGCAGCTCTTCTTGGGGTCCTTGGGGTCGCACGTCTCCTGCGCCCCCTTGCTGCAGGCGAGCGCGATAGGCTTGTCGTCAGCGTCTGTGACCGTCCCTTCGGCGCCAAAACTCTTCAGCGCAGTCGCGGGGTCTTGGCACATGTAGGCGCCGGGACACACAGCGGGCTTGTCGATGGCTCCGCCACCACCACCGGCGTCTTTGGCACGACCGGCATCTTTGGAAGAGCCGGCGTCTTTGGCGCGACCGACGTCTCCCTCGACAGACGTGACATCGTCGTCGGCGCCGTCTTCGCTCGTGCCTTCGGCGCCCTTGCTATCGTCGCCCGCGCCGTCGTCGGCCTCACCATCGTCGCCAGCACCGTCGTCGTCGTCGCCCGTCGAACTGCCCACCTGCGTATCGAGGCCCGCATCCTTCTTTCTCGGTCGACCCGCGTCTTTCTTCGCGGTCTTGGTGGATGGCTGCTCGATGACGCTCGGCTCTGTACACCCGCCTGCACCGAGCAAAACGAGGCCACCAACCAGCAACCAAGCTCGAATCGTACTCATCGTGCATCCTCTCTTCGTGACCGGTGGGGGGCGTGCTCCTGACAACCGAGCGGTTCTCGCATATCAACGACACGGACATGCAGACATAATCATCGGACAACGATCATTGCGACCGCGATTCGCGTATCAACACAAAACACAATGATCGCCCGGCGCCTTTCCGACGTCCGTCTCCCTTGACCGAGCTGGAGTCTTTTGGGGCTCGACAAGACATCGTTTTAGAACTCGCACTCGAACATGAGCAGACTTCAACGAGCCAGCTGAACGACGGCACCCGAGTGAAGTGATTCGTCAGACTCCGGTGTTGGACCTACAATTTCTGTATCTTGCGCCGCGAGGACACCTCAGGGATGCTTCGTGCGTTGAAGCATCTTTCAGCTGGGTGTGCCGGGGAGCGCGGCTATCATGCCCACACGATGACCACAGACACCCGTTTCTGGGACAACTTCGCCGCCACGTACGCAGCCAAGCCCGTGAAAGACCTGGCGGCATTCGAGCGCAAAAGGGCCGTTCTCCGAGAGCACCTGCAGCCAGGGGCAAACGTCTTCGAGCTCGGCTGTGGCACCGGCTCGCTCGCGCTCGAGATGGCGCGATGGGCCCGACACATCACCGCTCTGGACAGCTCGGAACAGATGATCCGTATCGCCGACAAGAAGCGGCTCGAACAGGGCTGGGGGCACGTTCGTCTCCTTCAACATCTGCCTCGGTGACTCGTGGCTCCCTTACCGCCCCGTCATCGCGCTGGCGAGCTGGCTGGGCAAGGCGCCACCTGTCGTTCAGATCTACGAGCGACGCACGATCCTGCGCGAGCTTCGCGACGTCGGGTTCATCGAGGTACAAGAGAGAGACGTTGGTGCAGCAAAGACGATCGCGCTCGTGGTCGCGACGAAGCCCAAGGTAGCTTCCTGAACCCCAGAGCGATGGTCTTGGTAGCTGGCACGGGGGGAAGCGTGAGCGATCACGAAGCAAGTGCCGCACGTCGCGTGGGCGATCTACGGATTGTGAGGGATGAAACCGCGGGCACCGGCGTATCAAGAGCAGCCTAACCGGGTAAGACATCATGGCCAAAAAAGTCTTCCTCTCTTCCACCAGCGTGGACCTCAAGGAGCATCGCAGTCGGCCGATGGAGACGCTGCGCCGGCTGGAGCAAGACGAGGTCGGCATGGAGTTCTTCGGTGCCGCCCCGGATACGCCGGTCGAGCGCTGCACAAACGAGGTCGATCGAGCCGATCTCGTCATCCTGATCGTGGCGCATCGCTATGGCTGGGTCCCCTCGGAGAACGAGGGCGGCGATGGGCGCAGCAGCATCTCGCAGATCGAGTTCCTGCGCGCGGTAAACCTCCCACGACCGGCATGAATG
>JBEGTL010000271.1:0-10588 GCA_041179425.1 Pseudomonadota bacterium
CACGCGCGCGCCTACTCGGCGAGCGCGCTCGCTCATTTCACGGCCTGTCCGTACCGCTTCTTTTTGCACGCGATCATGGGGGTGGCAGAGCGTCCCGAAGTGTTTGCGGTCGACGAGCTCGATGCGCGGCAGCGCGGGGTGCTCTTTCATCGTGTGCAGCGTGCGCTGCTCAGCGACCTCTCGCGCGACGGCAAGCTACCGGTCACCCGCGACTCGCTCCCGGATGCACAACGCGCGCTCGAGAGCACCTTTGCGAGGCTGTCCGCGCGCGCTCGCGACGACTACGCTCCGTCCATCGGCGACGTGTTCGAGACCAGCCTGTCCGCCATCCAGCGCGATCTGACGGAGTGGCTCGAGCGCGCCGTCCAAGAAAAGGTCTTCGTGCCCTGGCACTTCGAGCTCGGCTTTGGCGTTCGCCACGGCGAGCTCGACGACACGAGCGCACGAGAGCCGGTAGAGCTCCCGATCGGCATTCGCCTGAGTGGCGCCATCGATCTCGTCGAGCGCGCACACTTCAAGACCGAGGGTGAGCGCGAGCTCTTGCGCGCCACCGACTACAAGACCGGCGCCGTGCCCGACAAGCTCGGCATCGTGGGCGGCGGACGCGTGCTGCAGCCCCTGCTCTACGCGCTGGCGCTCGAGCAGCTGTTCCCCGAGGCCAGGGTCACCTCGGGCCGGCTCTACTTCTGCACGGCGCGTGGGGAGTACAAGAGCCACGAGGTCGCGCTCGACGGCACCGGGCGCGCCGTGATGAGCGACCTGGTGCGCAGCATCGACGCCATGATCGAGCAGGGCTTCTTGCCTGCCGCACCGGCCCCGCTGCCTTCGGATCGCGAGAAGTTCGAGTGCGAGCGCTGTGCGTATCGGCCCGTGTGTGGACCGTACGAAGCCGAGCGCGTGGGCGCAGTCAAGAGTCGCGAGCTGTCACGGCTCGCTCCGCTTTTTAAGGTGCGAGGCCTGCCATGAACATCGACAACCTGGTCGACGGTGCCGCGCGCAAGAGCATCCGCGAAGACCTCGATCACACGCTGGTGGTCGAGGCGGCCGCCGGGACCGGCAAGACCACCGAGCTCGTGCAGCGCATCGTGGCCGTGGTGGAGACCGGACGGGCACGGCTCTCGTCGATCATCTCGGTGACCTTCACCGAGAAGGCTGCAGGTGAGATGAAGCTGCGCATCCGCACCGAGCTCGACCGCGCGCTGCTTTTGGCCAGCGGCGACGATGCCGCGCGCCAACGCCTGGTGACCGCGCTCTCCGAGCTGGAGACCGCCAAGGTCGGCACCATTCACGCGCTGTGCGCCGAGCTGCTGCGCGAGCATCCCATCGAGGCGCGTGTCGACCCTGCCTTCGAGGTCGCAGACTCCATGCTCGCGCGCAGTCTGCTCGAGCGTGCGTTCGATGGCTGGTTCGAGCGCACGCTCGAGGCGCCCGGCGAAGGGGTGCGGCGCATGCTGGCGCGTCGTGCGTTCGACGAACGAGGCAAAGGGGCGCGCGAGCAGCTGCTGTCGGCGGCACACAAGTTGGTGGAGACGCGCGACTTCGCGACGCCGTACCGACGCGACCCGTTCGATCGCGAGGGCTGCCTCGCGGGTCTGCTCGCGGAGCTGCGCGAGCTCGCCGCACTCGCGACGCGCTCGAGCTCCGAGTGGGACCCGCTGCGCGTCTCGCTACGCGAGCTGAGTCAGCGCCTGACGCGTGTGTTGCACGCCGACAGCGACCAGATCGAGGCCTTCGTACGCAAGCTGTCGCGCGACGACAAGGTGTGGAGCGACAAGACAGGCAACGGCAAGCTATTTGCGCCCGGCCTGCCACGCGCCGACGTGGTCGCTCAAAAGAGTGCCGCCAAAGAGCGCATCCGCGTTGCGTTGGTCATGCTCGACGCCGACCTGGCGGCCTGCTTGTCGCGCGAGCTCGCGCCCATCGTCGCGGCGTACGAGAGTGAGAAGCGCGCACAAGGGACGCTCGACTTCTTCGATCTCCTGTTGCTCACCCGCGACCTGCTGCGCGATCACGATGGCGTGCGCAAACGCCTGCAGGGCGAGATCGATCGGCTGTTCGTCGACGAGTTCCAAGACACCGACCCGGTGCAGTCCGAGCTCTTGTTGCTGCTCAGCGCAGACGACCCGGCCGAGCGCGACCCGTGGCGAGCGCGGCCCATCCCCGGCAAGCTGTTCGTCGTCGGCGACCCCAAGCAGAGCATCTATCGGTTCCGGCGTGCCGACGTGGCGCTCTACGAGCGCATCAAAGATCACCTGGTGTCGCTCGGTGCGCGTGTGCTCGAGCTGTCGACCAGCTTTCGATCGCTACCCGCCATCCAGGCGCTGGTCAACGCCGCCTTTGGTCCGCTGATGGCAGGCGATCGCGACAAGGGGCAGGCTCGCTACGTACCGCTCTCGCCGTTTCGTGCACCGCGCGACAACCAGCCTGCTGTGGTGGCGCTGCCTGCACCCAACCCGTACGGACGGCGCGGCATCACCAAGCGCGCGGTCAACGGTTCTCTGCCCGACGCGGTGGCGGCGTGGGTCGAGTGGCTGGTCAACCAGAGCGGCTACGTGGTGGCCGAGTCCGGCCGCGATGTGCCGGTCAAAGCGCGGCACGTGTGTCTGCTGTTCAAGCGCTTTCGAGGCTGGGGTGGAGAAGACGTCGCGCGCGAGTACGTGCGCGCACTCGAGGCGCGTCGTGTCCCGCACGTGTTGTCGGGAGGCCGCTCATTGCACGCGCGCGAAGAAGTGATCGCGCTGCGCGCGGTGCTGATGGCGCTCGAGTGGCCCGAAGACGCGCTGCACGTCTACGCGACGCTGCGTGGCCCGTTCGTGGCCTTTCACGACGAGATGCTGCTGTCGTTCAAGCAGCGCGTAGGACACCTGCACCCGCTCGGTCCGGTCGACCTGAGTGTGTTGTCCGAGCCCGAGCGCGAAGTCGCAGGCGTACTCGCGCTCCTGTCCGATCTGCACAAACACAGAAACCGCCGTCCCATCGCCGACACGCTCGGCCTGTTCTTGCGCACCTTGCGCGCGCACGCCGGCATCGCCATCTGGCCGACCGGCGAGCAAGCCCTGGGCAACGTGCTGCGCCTGGTGGACTACGCGCGCAGCTACGAGAGGCTGAGTCGCGCGACCTCGTTTCGTGGCTTCGTGGAGTGGCTCGCGCAGCACGCCGAGCTGGGCGAAGCGGCCGACGCGCCGGTGATCGAAGAGAGCAGCGATGGCGTGCGCATCATGACCATCCACGCCGCCAAGGGCCTGGAGTTCCCTGTCGTCGTGCTGTGCGACCCCACCGCGCCGAGCAAGACCGAGTACCCGACACGTTTTATCGACCCAGAACGCAAGCTGTGGGCGCAGTCGTTGTGCGACGCGGCGCCCATCGAGCTCACCGAGCAGCGCGAGCGCGTGTGCGCGCACGATGAGGCCGAGGTGCAGCGCCTGGCCTACGTGGCCACGACGCGCGCCAAGGAGCTGCTGGTGATCCCCACGGTGGGCGAGGGACGAATCGACGGCTGGACCAACCTGCTGAGCCCGGCGGTGTACCCGCTCGACGACAAGAAGCGCTCGCCGTCGCTCGCGCCTGGTTGTCCGAGGTTCGCGGGCGACAGCGTGGTGGGTCGTCCGTTCGATGCACATCACGGTGCAGACAACAGCGTCGCGCCCGGCTTGCACGTTCCTGAAGCCGGGCAACACGGCGTGGTCTGGTGGGACCCTTACTTGTTCGACCTACAACGTCGCGCCACGGGCGGCGTGACGCAGCAAGACTTGTTGCGCGCCGACGGAGAGAGCGACGCGGCAGAGCGCGGACTCGCGGAGTACGCCGCGTTCCGTGCCGCGCGAGACCAGGCGCGCGTGCTGGGTGAAAAGCCTTCGTTTGCCAGCCGGCCGATGACCGAGCTGGCGGCCGAAGGACGCGAGCCCACGGCGAGCGTACCCATCGAGGTGCTCGACAGTGGCGCGTTGCGCGTGGGTCGGCCGAGTGGTCCACGCTTTGGTGTGCTCATGCACGCACTCTTGGAGCACGCAGTGCTCGACGATGGACCGGGCCAGAGCGTCGATGCGCTCAGCGAGGTGGCCGCGTTTCTCGGCCGAGGGATCGGCGCCACCGAAGAAGAGCGCGAGCGCGCCGTGCTGGATGCAAAGCGCGCGCTCGCCCACCCGTTGTTCGCGCGCATTGGGCGTGCCCACCTGCGCGGAGAGCTGTTCCGTGAAGCGCCGGTCGTGGTGTGCACGACCGATGGGCAGCTGTGCGAGGGGGCGGTCGACCTGGCCTTTCGTGAGCTGGGAGACGCCGGCTCGCGCATCGTGCTGGTGGACTTCAAGACAGACGTCGAGCTGTCCGACCTGAGTGTCTACAGCCGCCAGCTCGCGCTCTACGCGGACGCGCTCGGTCGCGCGCTGGCCGAGCCGGTGGACTGCATCTTGTTTCGTGTCTAGCGCCATCGTTCGGGCGAAGCAGCGCGCCGTTTCATGGGCGACTGAGCGCATGCGACAAGTCGACGAGGTGCTCGCGTGCATCGTCTGCGAACGGACCCTTGCCTCCATCTTGCTGCACGTACGAGGCAAAGCCCGCGAGGGAACGCAAGAGCCACAGC
This sequence comes from Pseudomonadota bacterium, assembly GCA_041179425.1. GTDB lineage: Bacteria > Myxococcota_A > Polyangia > Polyangiales > DASUME01 > DASUME01. The sequence goes on from JBEGTL010000271.1 coordinate 4,580, forward strand.
AGGCACACGGCCTCGCGCGCTTGGGGCAGCGGCTCACCGGCGGGGCGTGTGGTCGGCTCGACGCGTGCACTCGTGTTGTGGGTGGGCGGTCCGCGCAGTGCGAGCTTGCTCAGCTCTCGCTGCGCGCGCGTGACACGCAACGAGAGTGGCGCCACCAGAGCGGCGTGCGGCGTGTCGGAGAGCTCGGCGAGCGCGCGCTCGAACAGAGTCAGCGTGCTCAGACTCTCCGGCACCGAGAGCCAGCTCGCGCCCCGCGCCGCCAGTGTGGACAGCTGTTCTCCCGGCTCGCGCACGGCGTCGGCGAGGGCGAGGGCGCCGAGGGCCTCGTAGTAAGATCGTTCGTAGGCCGGCACGAAGAACACGCCGTTCTGGCGCAGCACGGCGAGCGGCGCGCGATCTTGTTGCATCGCACGTCGGGCCTGCTCGAGCGCGGCCTTGCGCTCGCCGAGACGGTCGAGCGCCACCGCGACGCCCCACAGCGAAAGCACGCGACCGCCTTCTTCGCTCACTCGCGCGGCTCGCTCGTACAGCGCCAGGGCGCGCGGCAGGTCGCCTCGCAACATGGTGACCTCGGCCAAGTTGCCGAGCAGCGTGCCGTTGTCGTCGCCGTCGCTGTCGAGCGCGAGCGAGCGCTCGTACTCACGGACCGCGGCTGCGAAGTCGCCCTGGCGTGAGTGCAGCACGCCGAGCTGGAACGCGACCTCTTGCGCTTCGTAGAGCGGATCGAGCGCGCGCAGCGCGTGAAGTTGCTGCACGGCTTCGTCGGCGCGCGAGCGCAGCTGGCCGTCGTCGTCGCGGTGCTCCCAGAAAGCGAGCGCTTTGCCGTAGAACAGCCGCGCCTCGCGCAGGTCGGGCGCGAGCTCGACCGCACGCTCGAAGCGAGCCAGCGCGCTCTCGACGGCGATGCGGCGCTGCAGCGCGACCTCGTTGCCGAGCAAGAGCCCGAGCCCCAGGGCCGGGTAGAGCAGGGCGCGCCCGTGGCGCACCAGCTGCTCCGCGCGCGCGTGCTCTGGAGACACGATGCCTTGCCAGTAGCGGGAGCGGACGGGCTCGGGAGCCAGCGCCACTCGTGGGGCCACGGCGTGCAGCGGGGGAAGCGCGTCGGCTGCCGCCACAGAGGCCACGCCCTCGGGCAGTATTCCGCTCGCGCACAGGAAGAGACATGACAGCACACGCCTGTGCATGGGCTAGCGTACCATGGTGCTCGCACAGTCGCCTGACCGGGTCAGTTCTGACAGTTCAACGCCATCGACTCGGTCTCGCTGAGCATCGAGTCTGCGGGCATCGAGCTCGAGGTGGACGACCTTGCGCCCTGTCGTGTGATCGGCGACCCGGCGCGGCTACAGCAGGTGGCCTGGAACCTGCTCACCAACGCCTTCAAGTTCACCCCGGTCAGTGGCCGCATCCACGTCTCGCTGCATCGTCTCGACGCTCTGGTGCAGCTGAGCGTGACCGACTCGGGTCAAGGCCTGACCAGTGAGTCGCTCGACAAGCTGTTCGAGCCGTTCTGGCAGGCGGGACAGGGCTCCGCGCAGGCGCGCAAAGGTCTGGGCCTTGGGCTAGCCATCTCGCGTCACATCGTCGAGCTGCACGGGGGCACGATCGCCGCCGAGAGCAGGGGCCTCGGGCACGGCGCGACGTTCCGTGTCAGCCTTCCGCTCGCGAGCTCGTAAATCAGCCTGTTTTGCGCACATTTCTCCTGGCGCCCCTTCGTGCGTTGCGACACCAAAGGCTCGCTGGCCAACGTTTCGGCTTCGAGTTTTTTCCTCGCCGAAACAGTTGCGAAAAGCCTGGGCACAAAGCTTTGAGGGTCCGCGTGCCTCACGTCTTTATCGCAAGCGCGCGGAGCCGCGCGCTTTCACCTAGTAGCCGCGATCATGCCCCGTCATCTCAACGTCATCCCGCTCGCGGCGCCTCCCGCATCACAGCGCGTCACACGCACGCATTGTCCTTACTGCGCGTTTCAGTGCGGCATGACGCTCACGTCCAGCGACGGCGACCTGCCCGAGGTCAAAGCCGACCCTGACTTCCCCGTAAATCGCGGGCAGATGTGCATCAAGGGCTTCACGTCCGCGGCGCTGCTCGAGCACGAAGCGCGAGTCCAGACGCCGCTGCTACGCGATGAGAGTGGTGCTCTGGTGCCGGTGAGCTGGGACGTCGCGCTCGACTTCGTCGCCGATCGGCTCGAACAGATCCGTCGCGAGCACGGAGCCGAGGCGCTGTCGGCCTTTGGCAGTGGCGCGCTCACCAACGAGAAGACCTACCTGCTGGGCAAGTTCGTGCGCACGGTGCTCGGCAGCTCCCTCGTCGACTACAACGGGCGCTACTGCATGTCGTCCGCCGCAGCGGGCCAAAACCGCGCGTTCGGTGTCGATCGCGGCATGCCTTTCCCGGTCAGCGACATCGGCGAGACCCAGGCCTTGTTGTTGTGGGGCAGCAACTGCGCCGACACCATGCCGCCCATCATGCAGTGGGTGCACCGGCAAAAAGAGCACGGCAAGCTCATCGTGGTCGACCCGCGTCGCACAGAGACAGCGCGCCTGGCCGACCTCCACTTGCAGCTGGTGCCCGGCAGCGACCTCGCGCTCGCCAACGGACTGCTGTTTCACGCGCTCGAGCTCGGGTTCGTCGACCAAGACTACGTGGCGGCGCGCACGGTGGGCTTCGAGGCCGTGCGCCGTGAGGTGCTCGCGTACGAGCCCGCGCGTGTCGAGCGCCTGACCGGGATCTCCGCGCCGGCGATGCGTCAGGCCGTCACCTGGCTCGGCGCATCCGAGAGCAGCATGTTGTTGTCGGGCAGAGGTCCAGAGCAACAAAGTAAGGGTGCAGACACCGTCGTCGCCTTCACCAACCTGATGCTCGCGCTGGGGAAGGTGGGCAAACCTTACAGTGGTTACGGCTGCATCACCGGCCAAGGCAACGGCCAAGGCGGCCGCGAGCACGGGCAAAAGGCCGATCAGCTGCCCGGCTATCGTTACATCGAGAACGCGGAAGACCGCGCGCACGTCGCCAAGGTGTGGGGCGTGCCCGAGGCGTCGCTGCCCGGCAAGGGCAAGAGCGCGACGGAGCTGGTCGACGCCATCGGCACCGACGCCGGTCCGCGCGCGATGCTGGTCTTCGGGTCCAACATCGTGGTGGCCACGCCGCAGGCCAACAACGCACGCAAGCGGATGAGTCAGCTCGAGCTGCTCGTGGTGTGCGACTCGTTCATCAACGAGACCGCCGAGCTCGCGCACGTGATCTTGCCCGTCGCGCAGTGGGCCGAAGAAGAAGGCACGATGACCAACCTCGAAGGTCGCGTCATCCTGCGTCGGCGTGCGACCGAGCCGCCCGAGGGAGCGCGCAGCGACATCGACATCCTGTGTCAGCTCGCCAAACGGATGGGCCACGAAGAGCGCTTCGTGTACGCGAACAGCGAGGCCGTGTTCGACGAGCTGCGCCGCGCGACGGCGGGCGCACGCGCCGACTACAGCGGGATGACCTACGAGCGCCTCGCCGCCGACAACGGCATGTTCTGGCCGTGCCCCGACACTGCTCATCCCGGCACGCCCAGGCTGTTTGCCGAGCGGTTTTACTTTCCGGACGGGAAGGCTCGTTTTGTGGCGGTCGCGTACCGGCCGGCCGGCGAGCTGCCCGACAAACACTACCCGCTCTACTTCACCACCGGTCGCTACAAAGAACACTACAACTCGGGTGCGCAGACACGGCGCGTCGACAAGCTCAGCGAGGCCAGGGCCGAGCCCAAGCTGCAGATTCATCCGCGTCTGGCCGAGCGTCTCGACATCAGCGAGGGCAGTCAGGTGTTGGTGGAGAGTCGACGTGGCCGCGTGGTGTTCCGCGCGACGCTGAGCGTGGACATCCGTCCCGACACGCTGTTCGCACCTTTTCATTGGGGCGGTCGTCTGGCTGCCAACGTCCTCACCAACCCCGCTCTGGATCCCACCAGTCGGATGCCGGAGTTCAAGGTCTGCGCCGTGCGCGCGAGGCGCGTGGACGCCTCGAGCGACCTGGTCGAGCTGTTCTCCGATCCGCCTGCTCCTTCGTTTCAGCGCCCGCCGAAATCTCCTCCTGCTTCGAGCGACACCAAGGGCAAAGCCGATGCGTAAAAAAGACCTGGCCATCATCGGCAACGGCATGGCGACCGACCGGCTGCTCGACGAGCTGGTCAAAAGGAAGGCGCTGGAGCGCTACGAGCTCACCGTGTTCGGAGAAGAGCCGACCGGCGCCTACAACCGCATCATGCTCGGCAAGGTGCTCGATGGCGGCGAGCCCGACGTCATCATCACCAAACCCAAGAGCTGGTACGCCGAGCACGGCATCCGTCTGCACGCGGGTGTACGCGTGGAGAAGCTCGATACCGCGGTGCGCCGCATCTACACGACCGACGGTGAGTCGTACCACTACGACGTGACGGTGCTGGCGACCGGCAGCAACCCCATGGTGCCCGCGATCGACGGCATGAACGGCCCCGACGGCATGCTGCGGCCCGGCATGTTCGTCTACCGCACGATGGAAGACTGCATGAAGATCCGCGCGTTTTCTCGCGCGGGTGACAACGCGGTGGTGCTCGGCGGTGGTCTGCTCGGACTCGAGGCGGCCAAGGTGCTGAGTGATCGCGGTCTGCACGTCACCATCGTGCACCTGGCGCAGGGGCTGATGAACACACAGCTCGACTTCATCGGCGGCACCATGCTGCAGCGTCAGATCGAGAACGCGGGCCTGTTCGTGCGCACCGGACGCACCATCGACTCCATCCTCGGCGACGACGTGGTCGAGGGCGTCACGCTCGACGACGGCGAAAAGCTAGCCGCCGACGTGGTGGTCATCGCGTGTGGTGTGCGCCCGCGTGTCGATGTGGCGCGCGCCTCCAAGATCCCGATCAACCGCGGCATCATGGTGAACGACACGCTCGCCACGCAGGTGCCGGGTGTGTACGGCATCGGCGAGTGCGTGGAGCACGCGGGTGTCTGCTACGGCTTAGTGGCGCCGGCATGGGAGCAGGCAGAAGTGCTCGCAGACTTGCTGACGGGCGCCAATCCCCAGGCGCGTTACCGCGGGAGCAAGCTCTACGCACGGCTCAAGGTGGCGGGCGTCGAGGTGGCATCGCTGGGGCTGATCGAGCCGGTGCTGGACTCCGATGAAGTCATCCAGGTGGTGGAGGAGCGCAAGCAGGCCTACCGCAAGCTGATCGTGCGCGAACGAAAGCTCATCGGTTGTCAGATGGTCGGCAACACGCTGGCCGCTGCCTCGTTGATTCAGGTCTTCGATCGCGGCGATCTCATGCCCGAGGATCCACTCGAGGGGCTGTGCGCGTTTGCGGCCGGAGGCTTGGGCGGCGCCGCGGGCGCTCGCCAGATCTGCAACTGCAACAAGGTCTCCGAAGAGATGATCGTGCAAGCGATCGCGGCGGGCGCGGTGAGTGTCGAGGCGGTCGGCGAGCAGACGCGCGCGGGGACCGGCTGCGGCTCTTGTCAGAGCGAGATCAAGCAGCTGGTCCAGCTTCACGGCAAGAAGGCTGCGCTGGCTGCGAGCGCGTAGCTCGCTCATCGCGGGCGACAGAGTCGCTGGGAACACCGCTTGCGGGGCCGCGGGTGCGAGGGCTACCCAGTGCGTCCTTACCCCATAATTGTCGGGTTTTTGCCCAAAAAGCAACAGCTGTTTTGATCCGCGCGCGCTGGGTAGGAGTGAGGCGTGGAGGACAGCATGCCCGTTTCCATCGCCAAACGCGGAGTACCCAAAGAGTTGTTGGTTCAGATCTTGGAACGGCCTGGGATTGTGGAGGCCGTGCAGTCCCTTGCGCCTGCCGTGTTGCATCGCTGGATCGCGCACGTCGGGCTGGAGGACGCCGGAGAGCTGGTGATGCTGGCCAGCTCGGAGCAACTGCTGGCCACGCTCGACCTGGACGTGTGGCGCAGCGAGCAGGCAGGGGTGGATGAGACCTTTGATGCAGAGCGCTTTGCGCTGTGGGTCGAGGTGTTGCTGGACAGCGGCGTGCGCGGGGCCGTGCGC
>JBEGTL010000272.1:0-10509 GCA_041179425.1 Pseudomonadota bacterium
ATGAGCCTGCGCCTTACCCCGCTCGCGTGGGCACCGTGGCTCACGCTCGGGGGCGTGCTGTTGACCGCGAGCGGCCCACTGTGGGCCATCATCCAGCTGCTGCGCACCATCCAGCGCGATCTGTACGTCGCCATCCGCAGCGACGGCCTCTGTGTGCGGCTCGACCCCAGCCACGGGGAACGAGTCTACGCATGGGACAGCGTGCTCGATGCTCAGTACGATGCGTCGCGGGAGGTCATCGCGGTATCGCTCGCGAGCGCGGAGCCGTTGTGCATCACGGGGCGCTTTTCGGAGCTTGGATTGCCCGAGCTCAGCCGGCGCATCCGCGATGCACGCCGGCTGGCAGTCTGGGACCGGTTGCCGCCGAGGTTCGACGGGACAGAACCAGAAACCAGCTCTGTGCCTGATTCTGTGAAATAGCCTGCGCCCGTTGAATGCTCCCCAAGGTTCGTTCGTCGCCCGCGTAAGGAGTGCTCCGATGCGTCCTTTTTGGTTTCTACGCTCGCACGCCCTAGGGCCTGCTCTGCTCGTCCTGTCTGCCTTGTCGCCGCTCGCGGCCCCGCTCCACGCCGAGGCGAAGGACAAGGACAAGACCAAGGACAAAAGCCCCACCGACCCAGGGGCGGCGCAGTCCGCCAACGAATGCGCCAAGGTGCAGGCCAGCGCTCGCTACGTGGGGTACGGCTACACGCACCTGATCACGCTCCACAACACGTGCCGCCAGCGCGTGGAGTGCAGCTTGTGGACAGACGTCGATCCCGAGCCGCGCACCACGGTGCAAGCCGATACCGGGCAGACCGCCGAAGTGGTCACGAGACGCGGCTCTCCCTCGCGAGAGGTCACGGCGTACAAGTCATGCAGCTTCAGGTGAAGCTTCGCTCCCATGTAAACCGCAGTGCTAACGTACGCCGCAAACCATTCTTGGAGGTACGTCGGTTATGAAGCAGGGCCACAAGTTGCTCGCGCTCGTGTTGTGTGTAGGGCTGTTGGGCGCGACCGGTTGCGCGCACAAGGTGCAAGCAGTGCGGGGCTCCGATACGCCGGGCCTCGACTACGCCGCCATGGGCACGGGCCTCGATCGACGCGACCTCTCGCAGATGCTGCGCGAGAACATGGACGCCATGAAGAACGCGCGCATCATGACGGTGTGGCAGGGCGAAGATCGCCCCCCCGTCAGCGTGTTGCCCATCCGCAACGAGACCAGCGAGCACATCGAGAGTGCGCTCGGTGCGCTCATCTCCGAGGTCGAGACGCAGCTCGTCAACGCCGCCCCCGTGCGCGTGATCAGCCTCGAAAACCAGCAGTCTCTGATGCAGGAGATCCAGCGTCAGCAAAACAGTCAGGGTGCCTTCGACCCCACGCAAGTGGCCAGCTGGGGCAAACAGCTCGGCGCGCGCTACGTCATCACGGGCAAGGTGTTCACGACCGACGAGCGCTCCCCCAACGCCCATCGCGTGCAGTACTACCTGTTCATGCGTGTCATCTCGGTCGAGACCAGCGAGGTTCTGTTCCAGAACCAAGCTGCGGTGACCAAGGCCATCCTCTGATTCATGGGCACGTCTTCGTTCACGTCGCTGCGCAGCTCGCTGCGCGGCGCGCTCTGCTTGAGCGCGCTGTGTCTCACCACGGCTTGCGCGGGTCACTCGGCGCGCACGGTCGAGGCGCGTAGAGCGCTCGACCGTCACGACGCCACGACAGCCTTGGCGCTCTACAACAAAGAGCTACAGGTCGCGAGCGGCGGCGAGCTGCCCAAGAAGGTGGGTGGAGACAACGCGTTGTTGTTGCTCGACCGCGCCACCATCTTGCAAGAAGCGCAGCAGTATCAGAACTCGAGCCGCGATCTCGAGACGGCGGACAAAGAGGTCGAGATGCTCGACTTCTCGCGCTCCACCGCGCACGAGATTGGCCGCTACCTGTTCTCCGACAGCACCGGGCCCTACAAGGCACGGCCGTTCGAGAAGCTGCTCGTCAACACCGTCAACATGGTCAACTACCTGGCGCAGGGCAACGCTGCGGGCGCCAAGGTCGAGGCCCGTCGTCTGGCGGTCATGCAGAAGTACCTCGGCGAGGCCGAGAAGGGCGATCCCAGCGCGCAGCTGCTCGGTCCGGGCAGCTACCTCGCGGGCTTCGTATTCGAGCGCATGGGTGACCTCGACGAGGCGCTTCGTTACTACGACGAAGCGCTCAAGGCGACGCCCTACGTGAGCCTCGAAGAGCCGGTGCGCCGGCTGTCCGAGTACTCCGGCTACTCGTCGCCGCGCATCAAGAGCATCGTCGAGAAGGGCAAGGCCGGGCCGTACGACAAACAAGACGGCGATCTGCTCGTGGTCGTCAGCTACGGGCGCGTGCCCGCGCTGCAGGCCATCCGGTTGCCGGTCGGCCTGGCGCTCACCGCGGCTGCCTACCATCTCGACCCCGGCGCGCAGCAAGCTGCACGTCGGCTCGCCGGCCAGGGCCTGGTGACGTGGGTCAACTACCCCGGGCTCGAGCAACGCGCGCGCACCTACGCGACCCCCACGGTGTTGGTCGACGGTGCAGCCGCGTCCATCGACACCATCACGCACGTCGACGAGCTGGTGCGGGCCGCCTACGAAAAGGCCAAAGGCCCGATGATCGCCTCGGCCATCACACGCTTGATCGCGCGTGGTGCCGCCGGCGCGGGAATCGGCGTGGCGGCCGGCAAGGCGAGCGGCAGCGGTGCCGTAGGCATGCTCGCGTCGCTGGTCACGCAGGCTACGCTCACCGCCGTCGACACACCTGACACACGCTCGTGGGCGACCTTGCCCGCGCGCATGGCCTTCTCGCGCCTACGTCTTGCACCTGGCAAACACACGGTGCGCATGATGGTGCAGGGCGTGTTGCGCGAAGAGACCGTCGACATCCCCAAGTCAGGCTTTGCGGTCGTCAACCTGACCGAGCTCAGCCAATAGTCGGAGGAACCATGGCACGCGTTGCTCTCGTTCGTGCGCTCATCGTCGCAACACTCGTTTCCGTCGTCAGCTCGGGTGCGGCGCAGGCCCCAGGCGAAGCCGTCACCGTGGTGGACCCCATCGACATCCCTCCCGAGCACGACCCGCTCGCGCACGCTTGGGACTTGCCCAACCAGCGCGGCGGGTTTTACCTGCGCGGCTCCACCAGCCTGGGCGGGCAAAATGCTCGCATCGGCGCCGCTTCGTTCGAGGCCGGCGACGGCTACACCACCGGCGGCTTTGCCACCGGCTACGGCCTGGACTTGGGCGGCTTCATCCGTCCGTGGCTAGCGCTGCACCTCGACACCAGCCTTGGTGTGTTGTGGAGCGGCAGCGACAACAACGACTTGGGCATCGCCGGCTCGCTCGACGATCGAGGCGACACCCGTGTGCTCGCGTATGGCGTAGCCCCTGCGGTCACGTTCTTTACGCCGCACCGCTTCTTTTTTAAGCCTGCCTTTGGTGTGGGTGTGGCGACCGTCAAGTCGCCCTACCGCGACTGGACGTCAGACCCGGGCTTTTATATGCACCTGGTGGCCGGCAAAGATCTGTACACCGATCAGCACTTCGCGTTCGGTCTGCAGCTCGAGGTCGCCTACCTGCTGCTCAACGGCAAAGACGAAAACCCCGACGTGCGCGTCCGCCAGTTCTTGTTCGGAGTGAGCTTCGGCTTCGACTCTATCTAGAACACAGACCGTTTACGGCACGTAGCGTTCGCACTGCACCAGCTGTTGGTAGTGCGCGTACTTAGTACCGCCCTGGCGCTTGAGGGCGCTGGAGAGGCGCAGCGTCTCGAACGCTCGCACCAGCCGCAGTACGCGCGCTCTGGCCACGCGCACGCCGTCGTGCTGCGCGCCGGCCTCTTCTAGCTCGCGTGCGGCGAGCTGGTTGCCTTGGGCGAGCTCGGACTCCGTCAGCAAAGCCAAGATGTCCGTGGCTTGCTGCGCGACGACCTCGGTCGCGCGCGGATCCCAGCTGTGCTCGAGCAACGGCCAGCGCTCGAGCAACGCCACCCGCAGCGCGTAGTAAGAGTCGTCGGCCGTCTGCTGCGCATCGTCGACCAAGCTCGCGGCGTCGGCGAGGATGCGGTCGAGCTCACGCAGCTTTTCGCGCGCGGCGCGCTCGTCTTCGAGCTCGAGCTCGCGCGCGAGTGCGTCGGCCACCGCGCGCTCTTCGACGTCGAGCTCACTGCCCTCGTGCGCGCCGTCGAAGGGGCGCGTGACCTCGCGCAAGTAGCGGTCGGACGTGGTGGTGGGCACGTCGAACGACTGGCTGTGAATGCGCGCAAACGCGTGCGCCTCGCGCAGGCTGACGCGCTGATCTTTGTCGAGGTCGAGCTGGCTCAGGCGCTCGTTGCCACTCTTGTCGCGGCCGCGTAAAGCCGCCAGGAAGTGAATGGTGAACGACTCTTGTTGCTGACGATCGGGGTTGGGGTCGCAGCCGCTCGACTCGTCGTCGGCAGGCGCGGCAAACAGACCGCAGTGCTCTGCCGTGCGCACCCCTTGCTGCGGGTTGGCACCCACGAACGCAAGCTCCGCGAACCCACCCCCGTAACACGACGTGACGACCCAGCGCGTGGGCCGCGCATCGGCGAAGCCATCGAGCACGGCGGCCACGTCTTGTACGTCGAGCGACCAGCCACCCCACAGCGAGAGTGCATTGTCGCGCGGGAGAGCGCCGCGCTCGCCGTGGCTGGCGGCGAACACCAGCAGCGGCGGGCTGAGGCGATTGCCCGCCTCGAGAGCGCCGCGCACCGCATCGAGCACGTGGTCGCGTGTGGCAGGCGCGTCGACCGCCAGCGTGGTGGGCTGGTAGCGAACGTGCAACGCCCCTGGCGGCCCGAGCAACGCTGCAAGCTCGGTCGACGCGCGCGCCACATCGAGGCGCGCCGCCTTGCCGCGCGCGAGCAACTGCAAACTCGCAGCGACGCGCTTGGCAGCACTCGTCTTGGTGGGCTCTTGCGCGGGCGGCTTTCTGCGCTCTTCTTCCTGCGCGCTCAGGCGCACCGAGACTTGTGCGCGCGGCCCGCTGGCGAACAAAGTAAGACCGGGCCCGCTGAACAGCGAGGTCGCAAGCTGCAGATCTTGCGCGAGGGAGATCTGATTGGAGAGCGGATCGCTGCCGCCGCCCACCACCAACCAGCGCAGGTCGGCGGGGATGCGCGGCAAGCGCTGCTCGACACTGGCGACCGTGGAGGGCTTCGTTTTGGCAGCGTTCGACTCTCCGCTGCGTGCGTCAGGATGGGACGACGAATCGGTGAGCGGAGGCTTGGCACGCGACAGAGAGGGCTTACTCTTCTTCGCGTCAGAACAACCCGCGCTCACGGTCGACAACAACATCACCGTGGCCAGCACTGGCCCGAATACGGGACGCTTTGCGCGTGAAACGAACATCGCGTGCGCTTGTAGGTGTGGGGGCGCGTCTCGTCCAGCGATCTGGGGGCCATTTTTCCGGCAAATCGCGTGCGGACGGGCGACGCTGGTCGTAGAACGACTGTATGACCGAAGGCGCACGCGTAGTCATCGTCGGTGGCGGCTTCGGCGGGCTCACCGCCGCCAAGGCGCTTCGACGCGCACCCGTCAGGCTGACCCTGCTCGACCGGCGAAACCATCACCTCTTTCAGCCACTGCTGTATCAGGTGGCGATGGCTGGCTTGGCACCCTCCGAGATCGCCATGCCCATTCGTGCTGCGCTGCGACGTCAGCGCAACACCACGGTGTTGCTCGACGAGGTGAGCGGCATCGACCTGGTAGCCAAACGCGTGCTCTGCAAACAAGGCGCGCCCGTCGAGTACGACTACCTCATCCTCGCCCCGGGCGCGCGCACGCACTACTTCGGTCACGACGACTGGGCCACGTTTGCGCCGGGCCTCAAGAGCATCGACGATGCGGTCGAGATTCGGCGTCGTGTCCTGCTCGCGTTCGAGGCGGCCGAGCGCGAGCCCGACCCAGCACGGCGCGCGCACTACCTACGCTTCATCGTCATCGGGGGCGGTCCCACGGGCGTCGAGCTCGCAGGCGCCATCGCCGAGCTCGCGCGCTACGTGCTGTCGCGGGACTTCAAAAACGTGTTGCCGAGCGAGACCAGCGTGCTGCTCATCGAGGGCGGACCACGCGTGCTCGCCACCTTCGACGAGAGCCTGTCGGCAAAGACCGTCGAGCAGCTCGGCGAGCTCGGGGTCAAGGTGCGCAGCGGCACCGTCGTCAAAGAGATCAATCCCGAGGGCGTGCTGCTCAACACCGGCGAGCACCTCGACGCCAAGACCATCGTGTGGGCTGCGGGCGTCTCCAGCTCTCCGCTGCTGGCAGCGCTCGGCGTCGAGGTCGACCGCGGCGGACGCGCCAAGGTGATGCCCGATTGTTCGTTGCCCGGTCATCCAGAGGTGTTCGTCATCGGCGACGCTGCGTTTTTGCTCGGCGACGACGGCAAGCCACTCCCTGGGGTCAGCCCCACCGCCATGCAGCAGGCGCGTCACGTCGCCAAGATCATCCAAGCCGAGCTGCGCGACGAGAAAGCGCGCACCCCGTTCCAGTATCGAGACAAAGGCAGCATGGCGACCATCGGTCGTTCGCGCGCCATCGCGCAGGTGGGCAAGCTCAAGCTCAGCGGCATGTTGGCCTGGCTGGCGTGGCTGTTCGTGCACCTCGTGTACCTGATCGGCTTTCGCAACCGGCTGCTGGTGTTGTTCGACTGGGCCTGGTCCTACTTTACCTACCGCCGCGGCTCGCGACTCATCACGGGCGACCGGCTCGAGGCAGGCACGCCGGGGGTGGTGGAGTCGTCTGTCACACCTGTCAGCGTCGCGCGAGCGTTGCCCGCCGCACAGCTCGTCCCAGCGGCCGAACAAGCAGCCCCCACCTCCAACGAACGGACGCCGGCCTCGGCGGAGTAAGTCGTGTCAAGCGTCGCGTATGCAGACTGAACGAACTGCGGGCACTGCTACAGACGGGTGCGGTTGTTGAACTGGGCCGCGACCCAAGTGGCACGTACCCGCCGTGCCCCCCATCCCCGTTCGTTCTTCGGTCTCACGCGTGGTCGGCTTGTTCGCGGTCTGCACCACCCTCTGCGTGGCTGGCTGTGAAGGTGTGCTGCAGGCGCCACTAGGGCCGGTCGACTCGTCGCCCGCGAACCAGGACAAGCCCGGCGGCGCCGTGACGTCGCCTGCTGGTGGCAGCTTCGTCGGTGGACAGGTCGATGCGCTCGCGTGTCAGGGGCGTGCGCTGCATCCGGGCTCCATGCCCGGTCTGGTCCGTCTGACTCATCGGCAGTACGACTTTGCGGTGCGCGACCTGCTCGGTGTCGACTCCAACGCGACCCACGAGTTCGTCTCGGATCAAGAGTTTTATGGCTTCGACAACAACGCCACCAAGCTCAACGTGCCGAGCAACCAGGTGTCGCGCTACCAGGTCGCGGCCGAGGGCATCGCGCAGCGGGCCGCTGCCGATCTGACGGTGCTGACCAAGAGCGTGCCCTGTCTCGGCAAGACGCGGGACGACGCCTGTCGCGACGAGCTCTTGGGCAACGTGTTGAAGTTGATGTTCCGGCGGCCGGCGAGCGCTACTGAGCTGACGCGGTACCGCGGCCTGTTCGTGGCGGGCAACGACCTGTACAGCGAAGGAGACGCGTTTACGCGCGGCGTGCGCATCGTGCTCGAGGCGGCGCTGCAGTCGCCTGCGTTTTTGTACCGCGCCGAGCTGCGCGACCGGGCACTCGATGGAGCGGTCGTCGCGCTCGACGGCTACGAGCTAGCAGGTCGACTCGCGCTGACGTTGTGGAGCTCGCTGCCCGATCTCACGCTGCTGAACAAGGCTGCGTCGGGAGCGCTCGGCAAAGACGCGGAGCTCGAGGTCGAGGTGCGCCGCATGATCGCCGACCCGCGCAGCGCGCGTGTGCTCGATGACTTCTACACGCAGTGGCTCGAGTTCGCGAAGCTGCGCTTCGACAAAGATGCGAGCGCCTTCCCAGGCTACGTGAAGGCGGACTTCGAGAAGTCTGCCGAGGCCGAGGCGCTCGCCTTTGCGCGCAACCTGACGCTCGAGAGCGATGGCACCGTGGTCGACTTGTTCACGTCTCCGGTGTCGTACGTCGATGCCACGCTCGCGGCTGTGTACGGTGTGTCGCCACCGACGGGTGCGGGTCTCTCGCGCGTCGAGCTCGACCCGGCACAGCGCGCGGGTCTGTTTACGCAGCTCGCCTTCCTGGCCGGACACGCAGACGCCCTGGACGGCTCGCCCATCCACCGCGGCGCGTACGTGCAGAAGCGCGTGTTGTGCCGTGAGTTCGGCTCGCTACCGGCCAACGTGGGCCTCTTGCCCGCGCGTGGTGGAGACATCGTGACCATGCGCGACCAGGTCGAGGCCAAGACCAGCGCACCACAGTGTCAGGCCTGCCACAAAGACATCAACCCGGTCGGTTTTGCCTACGAGTCGTTCGACTCGCTGGGTCGTTTTCGAAGCCAGGATCTCGGCGAGGCCGTGGACGCGACGGGCACGCTCTCGCTCGATGGTCAGCAGGCGACGTTCACCGGCGCGGTCGAGTTTGCGGCCGAGCTGGGTGCGAGCGACAAGGCCAAGCGTTGCTACGAGACGCAGTGGTTTCGTTTTGCGTACGGCCGCAAGGAGGGCAACGACGACGCCTGTCTGCTCTCGGAGATCGACAGCAAGCTCAAGGCCAAGGACTACAACTTAAAAGAGCTGATGGTGGCGCTCACGACATCGCGAGCGTTCCGTTTTCGTGCCCAGGAGGATCTGTGAAGCGTGCTGCAAACAAGCCGGGACTCGGACGACGTAACTTGCTGCGCGGCGTAGGGGGCGTCGTGGTGGGGCTTCCGTTCTTGGAGTCGCTCGGCTTGTCGTCCAACACGGCGCACGCGCAGAACGCACCCGCTGCAGCACCGCCGCGTAGGTTCGTCACGTTCTTCCAGTGCAACGGCGCCAACATGAACAAGCTGTGGCCCACCGGTGCGTACGGCGCGCTCAGCGCAGGGCACTTCGCGGCCGACCGCACGCTGTACCCGCTAACCAACTACCGCGACAAGCTGCTCGTGCTGCGCAACCTGCACATGGCACCCAAGGGGTTTGGGCAGGACGCCAACACCAACGGCGACGACCACTCCAAGGGCATGGGGCACAAGCTGACGGCAGCCCCGCTCGATGCGTCGGGCTTTGCCACCGGGGTCAGCCTCGACCAATTCATCGCCAGCCAGATCAACCCGCAAAAGCGCGCCGCGATGACGCTCGGCGTGCACCAGTCGGGCGGCGGAGGCGTCGGCAGCATCTCGTACCGTGCGGCCGGCCAGCCGGTGACGAGCGAGATCAATCCACGCCTCGCCTTTCAGGACTTGATGGGCATCAACTACGGCGCCGCACCGGTGCGCGACTTGTTGACCGACCGCAGAAAGAGCGTGCTCGACCTGGTGAGTGCCGACTTCGAGAGTCTGTCCGCCAAGAAGCTGAGCAAGACGGACCGTCAGAAGTTGGACCTGCACTTCTCGACCATTCGCGACCTGGAGACGCAGCTCGCGGCCGGAGGAAGCGGCGCGGTGGCGAGCGGCTGTGTCCCGCTGGCGGCGGCGCGTGCTACGCAGATCGGCGCTGCCGACAGTGGCGCGAAGGTCGGCGACGACGTGCAGTTCAAAAACATGGGTCGCATGCAGATGGACCTGATCGCGCTCGCGCTGGCTTGCGATCACAACCGGGTGGCCACCCTGCAGTGGGGCCGCGGCTCGGGTGGCCCCATCTTCAAGTGGGACGGCATGTCGCACACGTACAACCACCACAAGCTCTCGCATGGCAACACGGCCGACGACAACTCGGGCTCTGCTGTTGCCGGCTACGAGCAGATGATTGCGGACATCGACCGTTGGTTCGCGGGCGAGTACGTCTACCTGCTCGACAAGCTCAACGGCTACGACGAGGGCAACGGCACCTTGCTCGACAACAGTGCCGTGCTCTGGCTCAACGAGCTGTCGGACGGCAAGGACCACGACTTTCGCGACCTACCCTGCGTGATCGTCGGAGGTGCGGGTGGCGCGCTGAAGACGGGGCAGTTCTTGAACCTGTCCAAGCGTGCCGACGCTCGCCAGACCAACTTCCCGGATCTCGATGCGCCCCACAACAAGCTGCTCACCACGCTCGCGAACGCGCTGGGCGCCAAGGACTCCGACGGCGGCGCGGTGAAACACTTTGGGGACACGCGGTACGGCGCCCCCGGCAACTATCAGGAGCTGTTGGTCTGAGACCTTCCCGCTCCGGGACGTTTCTGCCACCCTGCCGCTGTTGGCAGTGAGGCGAACGACACGGGGAGTCAGGGATGCGAGCTCGGTGGGTGGTGGGCCTTTTTACGTTGCTGAGCGCGTGGGGCTGCGGCAGCGACGGCGGTGACGACAAAAAGCCTGCCGCCGTCGACGACGCGGGCGGGGTCGATGCCGCGACGCCAGTCGGCGACGGCGGCCCGGTCGACACACTCGATGGCGGCCCCACGCTGCTGCGCACAGCGGGCCCGGTGCGTCGGCTCAACATCACGCGCTGACACGACGCGC
>JBEGTL010000273.1:0-10467 GCA_041179425.1 Pseudomonadota bacterium
CTCTCGATGTCCGAGCTGCTGGCCACGGCCGACATGGAGCCGATCGCGCGTGCGCCCGAGCCACACGAAGACCAGGAGGTCCTGTCGCAACCAGGCCCGTCCAGACCGAGCCATGTCTGGGTGGGGGCAGGTCTCGCACGGGAGGGACGACCAAGCTTGCTCGCTCCGAGTCTGCAGACAGGCCTCGCGCTCAACGTGGCGGGTCTGCCGCTCGCTCTGGTGCTGGAGCTAGAGGCGCAGCGCGGCGAGCATGACGTCGCCGCGGGTCGCGTGACGTTGTGGACCACGTCGGCGTCGATGGGGCCCGCGGCGCAGCTTCGTGTGGGGCCGCTCGATCTGAGCCTTGGCGTCGGTGCAAGACTTGGCTACGCGCGTCTGATCGGCGAGGCAGACCAGGCGCCCGTCACGGGTCACGTCGTGTCGGGGCTGTGGTGGGGGCCGACGCTGGGGGCGAGCGCGACCTGGCGTCTGGGTGCGCGCGTGGGCGTGCGAGCGGGCGTCGACCTCACCTGGATCGCGCGTGCGGTACGCGGCACCGACAGCACCTCGGCCACCGCGTACGAGCTCGAAGGCTTGATGGTGCAGGCGACGTTAGGCGCTCGCTTCAGCTTGCCCACGCTACGGATTGGGCGGCGTCAACCATCGCTCTAGTTGGCGCACCTGCAAGATCGCGCGCTGCGCCGCGGGCCTGAGCAGCGCGACCGCCTGAAAGCAGAGCGCCGACGTAGCCACACCGATCGCCATCGTGGCCAGTGCTTCGTTCATGGTCATGCGCTCGACGCGACCGGCCTGCAGCGCCATCAGCCCTGCATGACGGGAGCTGCCGAGCGCGAGCGTGAGGATGCCGCCCATCAGCCCGAGCGTGCTCACCAGCGTGGCGGACACCCGCAGCATGCGCAGCGAAGCCGTGGACTCGTCGCGCAGGTCGATGATCAGCTCGCGCAGCTCAGCCGCGGGAAGACTAGACGTGGCGGCGAGCTCGATCATGCGCGCCAGCTGCGCGCGCGGACGTGCGCGAGCCCAGGCGCGCGCAGCCTCGCGCTCGCCACTCTGTAGGGTGCGCAACAGCCAACGAAACGCTTCTTCGCTCGTTGCATCCCGATAGTACAGCGCGTGCACGCGCCGCCCGATCACGATGGAGAGAAAGAGCGCAACGGCAAGCTGAGCCAGCTGGAACCAGGAAGGCATCGAACAGGCCCTAGGCAGCCCTGGTTCGCCGGCACGGCACGATTAGAACGGGTCGCGCTGCACGCTCTTGACGACGTCGCGCAAGAAGCTGGTGCGCAGGTCGAGGACCTCGTAGCCGAGGTTACTGCGGTTGAGGATGTAGAACGCGTTGGGCTTCTGCACGCGCCCCTCGATGGTGATCTCTTCGAGCTGGATGACCTTGGGCTTGCGCTTGGTCTTGTCTTGCGCGCTGGCCGAGCCGACCAGCGCGAGCAGCGCGACACTGAGCGTGATGCTGGCGATGTGAAGCTTCACTGGGTGCCTCCCGCGTCGGTGCGTGCGCCGCGCTCGGCGGCCTTTTTCTCGCGCTCGATGCGCTTTTGTTCGCGCGCGATGCTCTTCTCGATGTCGTCGAGGTATGCGGCGGACGCATCGTCACGCGGCAGGCGCGAGCCCATCTGCGTGCGATAGGCCGCGAACTCTTCTTTGGCCTTGCCGAGCGACGTGAGCACGTCGGGACCCGGGTAGGCCGCGCCCGACGTCATGTACAACAACGCCAGGTTGAAGTGCGCCTGCGGCAGGTCGCTGCGCATACGCAGGGCCTTGTCGAAGGCCGTCTTGGCCTCGACCCACTGCCCCTTGGAGCGGTACGCATCGCCGAGCGCGAGCTGCACCTCGACGACCTTGGGCGTGAGCTTGTCGACGACCTGCAGCTGCTGCAGGGCTTCGTCGTAGTTGGCGCCAGCGAGCAGGCGCAGACCTAGCTCCATGCGCGCCTCGGCGAAGTCGGGGTCGAGCTCGACCGCGCGCTTGAACTCGGTGATGGCCTCGGAGAGCTTGGCGTCGTCAGCCAGACGTTTGCCCTTGAGGTAGTGCAGCTGCGCGTTCTTTTCGTCGACCCCGAGCGCCTGCTCGAGGATGGAGTCGGCCAGCTCGAGCTTGCCCGCGCGGATGTTGGCGCGCACGAGCGAGAGCATCGCGGGCACGAAGCGCTCGTCGCGCCGGAGTGCGGCACGCGCTGCCGTGATGGCGTCGGCCGGACGGTTGAGCTGCGTCAGCAGGTCGGCGTAGTAAGCCTGCAAAAGCAGGTTGCGCTCCCACTGCTGCGCGAGCGGCTGCATGAACTGCAGCGCGCGATCGCTCTGGCCCTGCCGCACGTTGATGCTGACGATGCCTCGCGCCGACTCTTCGTAGTCGGGCTGAACACGCAGCGCCTTGCGGTAGTAGTCGATGGCCTGCGACTCCCGGCCTTCTCGGTCGCTGATCACGCCGAGAGCGTGCAGCGCGAGGTAGGCATTGGGGTCGGCAGCGACCACCGCTTCGAACTTGCTGCGCGCGCCTGCGAGGTCGCCACTCTGCGCAGCCCTGCGGCCGTCGTTGTAGTCGGACTGCGCACCGCCAGCCAAGGCCTTACGCGGCGGGAGCGGCTGCCCTTTGTCCGCCTCGGGCGAGCCCCACGGATTGGCGGCAGCCGTCGCTGCGTTGCCTGTGGCCGCAGAAGCCGGTGCGGGCGCCACGGCCAGAGGGCCCTCGCCACCCGTGGTGCCTGCAGCGGCTGCGCCCTCTTCGGCGTCTTTTTTGCCGCACGCCGAGCCACTGAGGCTCGCGAGACCGAGCAGCGCCAGTGCGACGCCGGAGTGACGAGACCGCAGTCGCGGCGTCGAAGCGCAGGGTTGCTCTGCGCGCGAGCGAAGATTGATCAGCGTGAGCATCAGCGACTCTCCGCGCTCAGGGTGGGTGGGGAAACGCCGGTGGGCATGGGCAAGGTCGCGCCGCGCGGGGCACGCGCGAACTCGCCGGGGGAGTACGCCTGGAGCGAGCTGTCCTTGGCCTGTTGCTCGGCAATGCACTCGCCGATGCGCTCGTCGCCGTACGCGCCGAGTCGAGTGATGGCCTGCTGGGTGTACTCGTTGTCGATGCTACCCACCTTGGCGGCGCGAGCAGCGAGCGCGTAGCGCACCACTGCGAAGCACTCGATGGGACGCGTCTGTTGATCGAGCAGCTGGCGGACGGTGTCTTCGACCTGCGTGCGCACGTCTTCACGCGCGTCGGCAGGCAGCTTGGCCATCTGCTTTTTCATGTCGGCAGGCGTGACGAACGGCGTGCTGAGGATGGCCTTGGCCAACACCTCGTACACGCGCCCCTGGCGGGCGTACGAGGCGATGGTCCAGGCCGGACGACGGTAGGCCGAGACCGAGTCGTAGGCCACGTTTCGCGTTTGCGCCTGCGAGGCACCGCTGTCGATCTGCTTTTTGAGATCGTCGACGTACGCCTTCATCGTCGCCGGCGCGCCGGGCTTGATGGTGAAGGTCTCGAACGTCTCGTTGCCCTTGTCGGCCAAGATGAACTTGGCCTGCGCCGCGTACTCGGCCGCGATGGAACCGGGCTGCTGGCCCGAGCGCGCATACGAGGTGACGACGTCTGCGAGCGCGTTCTCGTAGTCTTTTTGTTTGCCGCTGTTCTTGCGGGCCTGCGCGATGCGCCACTGCGCCTGCACGACCAGCTCACCGGCGGCCGGGTCACTCTGATACTTGCCGATGAAGGCCTGCATCTTTTTGACCGTGTCGTTCCAGTTGTTCTGCTTGAACGACATCTCGGCGACGCGGTAGGCCGCAGCTTGCTTCTCGGTCGGGTCCTTCAGCGTGTCGGACGCGCGCTGGTAGTAGTCGGCCGCGCGGCTGTACTGCTGTTGGTACTCGAGGATCTTGGCGGCGTTGATGAGCGCGCCTTCGCGACGCTCGGGCATCTCTGGATCTTGCGACTTCTTGAAGCGCTCCGAGTCCGCCAGGATGCGGTAGTTCTCGATGGCGCGGTCGTAGTCGAAGAACCGGTTCGCGTTGAACGCGAGGCGGAAGTACGCGTTGGCCAAGATGGCGTCGTAGTTCTGCTGCTGCCCGGGGTCCTTGGCCGAGAGCGGGCCGACCTCGTCGATGATGCGTGCGTACAGACGCGCCGCCGAGTCGAAGCGGTTGCTGCGCTCGAGCGCGATAGCCGCCTTTTCGAGGGCGAGCGGGGCCTGCGGGTGGTTGGGCTCGTCTTGGACGGCCTGCAGCAGCAAGGTCGCCGACTGCTCGTAGAGCTTGACCTGCTGGTCGCCCGACGACTTCTCCGCCTCGTTGAAGACGTCGACCGCCTTCTTGTATTGGATGTTGGTGAGGTCGGCGCCGGCCAAGCACTGCGGGTCGTCGCTGTTTGCCGGGTCTTTGCAGTCGACGTCGCGCGCGGGCCCGCCGGCTGGCGAGAACGAGCACTTTTTGTCGCGCAGGTCGGCACCGAGGCGCTCGACCTCGGCGCTGTCGCCGAGCGAGACCGCCATGTTGCGCAGGCTGAGCCACGCGACGCGACCGGTCTCGTCCGCGATGGGACCGTTGCAGCGCGTCTCGTAGATCTGCGTGAAGCGCTCTTTGGCAGGCGTCCAGTAGCCGTACTGGTAGAGCAGCAGCGTGTTGTTGTAGGCGTACGAGGCGCGCACCTTCTCCGTGTCGTGCGCTTCGTCGACGCGCGCGTTGTACATCTCGCGTGCCTGCGCGAGGCGCTGCACGAGCGGCGGCATGGCGACCGGGGTGACCTTGGGCGGCGTGCCCTCGGGGGCC
The DNA here is from genome assembly GCA_041179425.1 of Pseudomonadota bacterium. GTDB lineage: Bacteria > Myxococcota_A > Polyangia > Polyangiales > DASUME01 > DASUME01. The sequence goes on from JBEGTL010000273.1 coordinate 4,761, forward strand.
GGCGGCTCGGTGCGAACCTCGATCTGTTTGGCTTCGACCGCGCCGTCGACCAGCCGCTTGAGCGACTCGACCACGCGTCGTGCAGACTCGGACAGGTACTTGTCGTCGAGGTTGGAGTCGCGCACCACAGCGTACTCACGCGCGGCTTCATCGTAGTTCTCCGACCAGAACAAAGCGTCGGCCAGGTTGTACTGGAGCTCGTACGCCTCGGGCCGGTTGGGATAGGTCTGGATGTACGCGCGGTAGCCCTTGGCCGCCAAGCCGTACTCCTGCTGTGCCCGCGCGATGAGCTCGGGGTCTTGATCCTGCACGCCCAGCTTGCGCAGACGCTGCGCCTCCTGGTGGTGGTAGACCGCAGCGCTGACGACGGCCTCTTCGGCCAGCTTCTCGGCTTCGCGCTGCTCGAGCGGGTGGTCCATGTTGGCGTTCCACCACGCGCTGCCCTCGACGTAGTTGCCGAGCTGCGCACGCGCGAGGATGGCCTTCTCTTGATCGTTGGCGCGGTTGTAGGCGCGCGCGATGCTGTTCTGGATGGCCGGCGCCTTGGGGTTGTTGGGCCAGCGCTTGAGCGCGAGGTTCCACACCTCGACCGCTTGCGCGTACTTGGCCTCGTCGAACCAGACGTCGCCGAGCGCCTGATAGACCTCGGGCGTCCACGGACGGTCTTGCGACAACAGCGCCGGATCTTGCAGACGCTGTAACCCGGTGGCGCCGCCCTCTTGCGGGTCGGGCACCTGGTTTTCGTTCCAGTCGTCGTACGCGAACGCGATGGCCAGGTACTGCACGGCCTCGGCACGCAGCTCGGAGCCCGCCCTACCCGTACGCTTCTCTTCTTGGTCGGACCACTCGACGAGGGCCGCGAAGTTGCGCACGGCCTCGGGGTAGCGGAACGCGCGGTAGTACGCCCACGCCAGCTTGTAGAGCGCGAGGTTGTAGTTGCGGTCGAGCGGGTCGACCAGCACGCGCTTGTACGCACTGATGGCGTAGTCCATGCCCTGCGGCGTGACGTCGTAGTCGAAGTGGTACTCGCCTACGCGCAGCCACGTCTCACTGGAGAAGCGCGACGACACCACCGCGGGCTTGCAGTCGGCGTACGGGTCGTTGAGCGGCGCGTTCTTGGTCTGCGGCATGGCGATGCCACCGACCGTCAGCGACGGGTTCTTTTTTTCTTTCTCGGCCTTCTTGAGCAGCTCTTCGTTGGGCGTGGCCTCGAGCGTCTTGCTGGCGTCGAATTTGTTGCCGCACACCAGGTTGAGCCATGCGATGCGAGCCTTCTCGGGCTCGCCCATCTCTGCGAGGCAGTAGCCGACGAGGTAGTACACGCCGTCGATGCGCGGGTACTGCGGGAAGCGCTGGATGAGCTGCCGGTACAGGTCGATGGTGGGTGTGAAGTCCTTGATGGGCTCCGGCAGCTCCACGCCCTTGTCGCGCTGCGCCATGATCGCGAGCATCCCGTTTTGGAAGGCGATCGCGCTGCGCTCGAAGTACAGCTCGCCGAGCCGGAACATGGCGTCGGGCGTGTACGTGGGGTCGTTGGGATACTGCTGGATGAAGCGCTCGAACAGCGCGATGGCCTGCGCCGTCGACTCGTCTTGCAGCTTCTCTTCTTGCGTGATCTGACGCGAGTAGCCCTCGCTGCGCAGGCGGCGCTGGCGCAGGTACTCGCGACGCACGATGGAGACGACCGTGTCTTTGTAAGAGTCGCCGCTCTGCTTGAAGCGCGAGATCTCCTTTTCCATCTCCAACAAGGCAGCAACCTGCTCTTTGGTGGGTGGCGGTCGCTCGTCCTTGAGGCGCTTGTCGGCGGTCTGCAAGAACTCGGGCAGCTCGGCTGCGGTGGCGCTCGACCACGGCAGCGTGGTGTCGGCGCTGGTGGGGACGGCAGCCCCGGCATCACCAAGGCTGGTGGTGGTCGCGATCCCGATGCCCGCGTCACCGCTACTTGCGGTGGCGGTGGTGCCGACGCTGAGGCCCGGCACGGAGAGCACGGCGGCATCGCGCACACCGGCGTCTTGCGCGTCGACACGACCCGGGTGCAGCAGCGCCAACGACGCTACGAAGAGGGACGGACCCGCGGCAGACAACAGCCAGCGAGTGGTCTCGGCGCGCGGCGTGGCGCGAGAGCCAGAATAGGCGAACAGCGAGTTCGGGCGGAGCCTCACTTTGTGTCTCCCTTTGGCTCGTCCATGATCTCTTGGAACTCGTCGTCCAGGGCCTTGATCTCGGTGGCACGCTGACGCGTCATCAGCTCGACGCGCTGGCGGTGCTCTTCGCGATCGGCCCAAGACACGTCGATGTTGCCGACGTCGGCGCGCAGAACCAGGTCGTAGAAGCGGTTGCGCACGGCCGCGAAGTTGGCGGAGGTGACTCCACCCACCACGTCTTCGGCCTGCTTTTCGAGCTCACCGAGGCGAGCACGGTAGCCCTCGACGTTGGTGCCCTCGACCGTGAGCGCTTTGCGCATGCTGACCACGCGCTCGTCGACCACGCGGTCGATCTCTGCGTCGCGGGCCACCACCGTGGTCTCGACCGACGACAGCCGCCCGAGCATGTTGCCGACCTGCGGGTCGCGGTCGCCGCTGAGCTGGTGCTCGCGCTGAACCAGCTCGTTGTAGTGCTGACGAACCTGGTCGTCGCGTGCGTAACGCGCGTCGCCCACGCCCACCTGCAAGCGTGCAGACTCGAGCTGGAACTTGAGCTCTTTGATCTGCGACTGGTAGCCGCCAATGGCGCCGCGCTGGCCGCTGAGCTCGGTCTGCATGGCGAGCACGCCCTGCGGGTTCATGCGGGCGTCTTGGGTATCGGCGAGGAAGCGCTCGGTGGCGACGATGCGCGCCTCCATCCCGAGCAGCTGCACGTCGAGCTCGCTGATGTCGCGAGTGAGGGTCTTGTAGCCACCGAGCAGCTCGTCGTCGCGCTTGCTGAACTCGTCTTCGCGATCGGGCATGGCCTCGATGCTGCTCTCGAGCTGCTTGCGCTCGGCGCGCACGCTGGCGAGCTCGCCCGAGGCCGGCGACTTTTGCTCTTCGATGCCCATCAGCTCGGTGCGCAAGATGGCCGCCCGGTTGTGCGCGGCGGTGGTGCGCTGGCGCTGACGGCGCGTGTCCGCGAACACGTTGACGCGGTTGGGACCGGAGATGCCATCGTCGAGGCGACGCATCAGCTCGGACGTGTCGCGCACCAGGTCGCGCGCTTGCGCGAGGTCGGAGAGCACACTGAGCGCGCGCTCCATGTCGACCTCTTCGCTCGCGAAGGCCACGGCCTCGGCGGGGAAGATGGAGGTCGCGTCGAAGACCTCGAAGTTGTCGCGCACGATGTCGCGGAAGTACGCCTGCGTGTCGGAGTGCTCGGCCATGACCTTGTCGAGCTTGTCGCGCACCGGCCCGTAGTTGCTGGACGCGTCGCCAAACACCTTGGCGGCTTCGTCGAGCTGCCCGTTACGCAGCAACAAGTTGCCGCGCAGGATGGAGCCGTCAGCGATGTAGTGGCTCTCGGGCGCCGCGATGACGAGCACCTCGAGCGCGCGCTCGGCACGCGTGGAGTCACCCATGCGGATGTACACCCACGCGATCTCGAAGAGCGCGACGTCGAACCACTTGGAGGTGCGCGGAACGCTCTGGTAGACGTCGATGGCCTGGTCGAGCTGATCGGTCTCGTAGTAGAGGCGACCGAGTGCGAGCTGCGTGAGCTCGGCGACCTGGATGTGCTCGGGCGTGGTGGCTGGAGAGCGCAGCACCGTGCGGAACGCCTCGATGGCCTGCGGGAACTGCCGCTGCAGCGTGAGGATGACGCCGACGAAGTAGCGCGACTGCGGGTAGTAAGGACTGTTGGCCGCGACGGCCTCGAACGCGCGGCGCGCTTCTTCGAGGTTTTGCGTCTGCAGACCCGCGGTCTTGAGCTCGGTGCCGCCGCGCACCACGTCGTCTGTGGGCACCGCGCGGTTGTAGAGATACTTGGCGCGGTAGTACGTGGTGGTGGCTTCGATCTCTTGGGGAGGCAGCTTGGACAGCTGTGCGAAGTACCCCTCGACCCCGTCGAAGTCGCGTGTGTGGATCGCGATCTCGATCAGACGCCCGAGCGCACGCGACGCAAACGGCCAAAACGCCGCCTCGTTGCTGCGCGTGATGAGCTGACGCAGGCGCGTGCGCGCCCCGAGGTAGTCTTTGGCCGAGTACAGCGACTCACCGAGCAAAAACAACGCGTCTGGGTAGCTCTTGGCGGTGGGGTAGTTGTCGATTATGTCCGTCAGGATGATGCTGGCGCGCACGTAGTCTTGCAGTCGATAGAACAGCTCGCCATCGGTGAGCCGCTCCTCGATGAACGTTGCGCTGCGCAGCTCCTGACCCCGAAGCGGCTCGACCACGAGCTGCTGGGTGGCGATCTCGAGGTCACGCAGCTGCTGCTCGACCTTGCGCGCATCTTGCGCGGAGGCCATCGGAGCAAAAGCCACGCTACACCCCGCGAGCGCTGCCCATCCCAGCGAGCGCTGGCATGTGCGGCGGCGACGCATCACTTGCCTCCTTCGGCCTCAGCTACTGGTTGCGGAGCAGACGTCTCGGTGACCTTCTCTTGGTACTGAATCGCCGGGCGCTCCTCGAGCGGCGCCGTGGGTCCACCCTTCTCGTAGGCGACGACGCGCAGGTTGACGGCCTTGCCCTCGGGCGCGGAGAACGAGTAGCTAGAGCGCACCTTGAAGCGGTAGCCCTTGAGGTAGGAGAAGATGCCGTAGCCGTGGCCGCGGTACTCGAGGTTGACCGTGAGCGTGTGCTCGCCGGGCACGATGCTGCCGTTGTAGACGTCGAACTCGGGGCGCTCGCTGAGGCCGCCTTCTTCGTCGGCACGGTTGAGGATGGGCGCGCCATCGAGCGCGTAGACCGCCTTCACCAGCTTGTACGACCCGCTCATCTTGTTCTCGTGAACGATGACGGTCTGCGAGCCTGCGACCACACCCTGGAGCACCGTCTCGGCGAGCAGCGATAGCCGCGCCTTGGAGCGGAAGATCTGCTCTTTGAGCTCGTTGATGCGCTGCTCGAGGTCGCGCAGTCGAACTGCGTACGTGGCAGCGTCGACCTCGGCCTTCTGTGCGCTGTTGGACGTGGTCCCCGCGCTCGTCGTCGAGGGCGGGGCCGCGCTTGCCGTATCGGCGGGCTTCCCGAAGACCGCCGACGCAGGCGCGGCTGCGACACCTGCATCGCCCTTCGCGCTGGTGCTCAGCGTGGTCGACGTCGTCGCTTTGATCCCCGCATCGCTCGGGGACGACGCGCTGGTCGTGGTGGTCGTTGCACTTCCTGCCGGCTGACCAATCGCAACGGTGGTGAGGAGCGTTACCGCACCAACCGTGGACCACAGCGCCATCCTCTTCAGCATGCTGGCTCCCCTCTATCGAACACGGCTCGTTGGACGAAAGAGCCCCCGAAAGTCGTCCCTGTGCCGCACCGCTTAATACCAAGCACCCCTATGGTGGTCAACGCACACCATGCAGCCAACGAACCGAGCCCAAAAGGAATTTTGGGCTCGGTCGAAGTAGGGCCTTTGGGTAGGCAGGTACGCACATCGTGGCCATCGGCGCACGTTCGGCGGCAATTCACGCGCAATTCATCCAGGCTCATGTCATCGCACCATTGCGCCCCGAGTCGGAAAAAAGAGGCGTGTCCAATTACGTCGAGCCCGCAGCGACAGGCCGGCGGCGGCTAGCGCCCGGGTCCGC